>JBCCNK010000116.1:0-10346 GCA_039025875.1 Pseudomonadota bacterium | reverse complement strand
GCGTATTGGAGGACAGGTATCGGTGATGGCTTACAGTGATGAGGCCACGGTACTGCGCTGGCTGGGTAAAGCCTATATCCGCGTAATGGCCTGGTTGTCCTACCTTTATTGAGGTCGGACTAGCCTAGCGTTACCAGAGCTTACTTCTTCATGACACCTCTTGATCGACATGCGTTGCGCCTCGCGCTCACCATGGGCCTGAGTCTGGCCATCAGCTATGGCATGCGCTATCCGCTGCCGTATCTGACCCCCATTTTCGTCGTGTTCCTGGCGGTCAGTCCCGAACCCCCAATGAAGCCCAGGGCGCTGCTGATGCTCCTGCTGGTTGTGACCCTGTCGCTGACGCTCGGTGTGCTGCTGATACCGCTGCTTCATCATTACAATGCCACGGGATTAATGTTCGTAGCCCTGGGCCTTTTTCTTTCGATGTTCTTAACGATCGTCCGAGGCAAGCGCGTGCTGGGTACCTTTTTGATCATCGGAATTACCCTGGTGTCCGCGGCGGGCTACCTGAGCTACGCAGTGGCAACCATGGTGATCTGGTCTCTTGTGTTGGGTATCGCGACGGCCGTATTCGTACAGTGGCTTGTCTACTTTCTCCTGCCTGGAGTGCCGAAACGCCCAGCGACAGATGAGGGGTCGACATCCGAGTCGGCGAACGAGGTAACAGCGACCGTCTGGAACGCTTTGCGAGCGGCATTGATTGTTATGCCTGCCTATCTCCTGGCGCTCAGCAATCCGTCGCAATATCTGATGACGATTATGAAATCGGTATCGCTAAGTCAGCAAAGCTCGGCCATGGATCTGCGTGATGCGGGACGTGAATTGATTGGTTCAACCTTTGCAGGCGGCGTTATGGCTGCGTTGTTCTGGAAGCTTCTTCAATTGACGCCAACCCTTTGGATGTTCTCGCTGTGGATGATTGCGTTTTCTCTTTTTGCCTCAGCCAAGCTCTACGGCCAGCTACCTACTCGCTTCGCAGCGACATTCTGGATTAATGCGGTCGTGACTATGCTCATACTCTTGGGGCCGGCCGTGCAGGACAGCGCGAATGGGAATGACGCCTGGAGTGCATTCCTGATTCGTTTCTGTGTGTTCTTGGGCGTCACGGTGTATGCCTGGATCGCGGTATACGCACTGGAAGCGCTTCGTGCGAGGTATACTCGCGGTCCGGTTTTCAATACAGGGTCACGAGCGTAGATGCTGATGCTAAAGAAACTGGGTGTATCGGCACTGCTCTGCATGCTGGTAGCCTGCAGCACTGTGACAGTTGAACTGCCGGCAATTAATAGCGGCGAGTCTCGTGATCGGCAACCTGGCAGCTTTGTCTGGCACGACTTGATTTCGGATGATCCTGAGGGGTCTGTTCGCTTTTACTCCCGTCTTTTCGGCTGGCAATTCAGTGAGTTTTCACCCCTGAACGGGCGCTACTGGACGATCAGCCACCGCGGTAGGGCGATTGGCGGGATGGTTGCCCAAGACTCGCTCCCGGCCCAGCGAGATATATCTCAGTGGGTATCCCTACTTTCGGTCGCTGATCCTGACGCAGCCCGATCAGTCATTGTTGATGCTGGAGGCGAGGTGCTGCGTGAACCAGTGGCCCTCGGCCCTCGGGGAACCGTCGCGGTCTATGCGGACCCGAAGGGCGCGATCTTCGCAACGGTCACATCGCCTACCGGCGATCCGGAGGCGATGACCTCTGAGGGTGACTTCCTGTGGCATGAACTCTGGACTTCGTCGGTGCAGGATGCCGTCGGTTTTTACGCGGCCCTGAGCGATCGCGTCAGCGCCGAGCAGGTCTACTTTTCGGATCCAGTGCAGACGCAACCGGACTATCAGTTATTGGTACGTTCCGGTGTTGCCCTTGCAGGCGTGCGTTCGCTGCCGGCTGATGACTTACCGTCGCTCTGGATGCCTTTTTTGCGGGTAACCTCCGAGGAGCGCTTGCGCTCGATGCTTGAGCGCGTCTCCCAACTTGGTGGCGAGGTGCTGGTTCCTGCTACTGCGCGACCTGCCGAGGGCTTTCTGGCCGTGATCGCGGGCCCCCTCCGGTGCACCGATTGCACTCCACACCTGGGCCGGCTAGATGGCGGCACTCCATAGAATGGGAAACTACATGAACGCCAAATCCGCTCTTAGAGCACTGAAACTGGCCGTCGTGGTACTCACCTGCGCCCATTTAGCTGCCTGCGAAGATCCGCAGATCTACGGCAGTGTCGGCGTGTCGACTGGCTATAGCGGTTATTACGGCGGTTATGGTGGCTGGGGCGGCTCGGGCATGCGCACCAGTATCTCAATTGGCGGTCGAATCCGCTGAACCGATGGCGATTGATTTGCTCACAGGTTTGGGCGTCATGGTGCTGTGTCTGGTTTTACAGATCAGCATCCTTGCCTGGACGCTTCTTTACTACGCGCAGTATCAGAACAAGCTCGAGCGCAGCTCATTTCTATTTACGATACTGGTGCTCAATGGAGTGATGATCGTGCTGGTGCTCGGCAACCTGGGACAGATCGCGATCTGGGCGTCGCTATTCCTTTGGTTAGGTGAGTTTGAGCGCTTCTCCGAAGCGTTTTACCACTCCGCCGTTAACTTCTCCACGCTGGGCTATGGCGACATTGTAATGACTCAGGGACGCAAGCTGCTGGGTCCACTGGAGTCGGTGAACGGAATTCTGATGGTTGGCATATCCACGGCCGCGTTTATGACGGTTCTGCGAGACGCGATCAGTCACAGCCGTCGTGAGTGGATGCGAACCGCACAGCCCGAACGCTAGTGAGACTCTGAAAAAGTCCAGAGCGTCTCTGGCTGACAGGCCACGCAGAAGCGCCCTGGACTTGTTCAGAGGCTACCTATTCGGTATGGCTCAGCGTCCCTCCCAGCGTTGCAGTGCCGTCGCACACGGGTTTTGGTTACGAATAAAACGTCCGAAGAGCGGTTTCGCGAGCACCGTTAAACCTCCCGAGGCGATCGCGGCACCGCCCATGATAGCCGTACTGGTCAGATCAAGTCCGATGGTAGGTTTGCTCATCGTGCCGGTGATCTGCACGTAGGGATTAACGAGACTCGCTGCACTGATACCGAGTCCTTTCCTGGCCTGATTGTCAAAACGGATCGCGAGCCGTTCCTGCGCCAGATCGATCGTACCCCGCGCAGACAGGTCTAGTCTTTCGCTGCGAAATACAAACCCGGGGTCGAGCGTGACAATACCCTGATCAGCGCGCGCCGCGACTACCGTACACTCAACATCCATAGTAGGCGCCTGCTTTTCGAGCGAGGGTAGGACCACCTTGATCAGCTGCGCGGCAAATGACTCGGTCGCAAAGTTGAGCGCAGTGCGCTTCAGCGTTCCCGGTCCGCCCGCAAGAAGAACTTCGCCAGTCAAGGTTGCTGCCAGTTCGCGGGTATCCGAACCGGTACCGCTCAGATTAATAGAAAAATCTTGTTTCGGCAGCTCTTTGTAGCTGCTTGCCCTCGACAGCATCCCGAATGGCGCGGCTTCTACGTCGGCACTCAGGCTGACGTTCGTTGCTTCTTCGTTCCCCGCAAGTGTGGCGATGGCGTTGAGCGTGCCGCGACTCCCGCGCACATTTTTGGCGGTCAGTTCGGCTTTCCCCTCGCCGCTTCGCAGAGCAAGTGTGGCGGTATCGATAAAGGAGAGCTGCGGGAACACGGGGTCCGGCACTATTAATCCTGTTACCTCAAGGGTGAGATCAGTATTCATGTTGCGCAATACGGCGCGTGGTAGCGGTATTGCCGGAATCAGGCGACCGTCATCCTCTGGTTTTTGCACCGCACCTTGACCTTGGGATGTTCTATTTTCCATCCAGGGCGTTAAATCAGCGTCGCGAATCTCGAACTGCCCCGTGAGCATGGGATCACGACTCAGGTAGGCAAGACTTCCCCGGATTCGTCCCTGGCCGACTGCCAACTCGTTGATTTTGGCGGACACTCCCTTGGCGCTTAATTCAAGCGAACTGTCCAGCGCAAATGGCTCGGTCCGGCTCGGTAGCCCATTTACCGTTCCGAACACGGCCAGACTTGGAGCTTGTCCCGTAATCTCGGCGAGTATTTCTTTACCGTCAACTCCGGGCTGAGCCCTGGTGCTCAGCAGCGTGGAGTCGCCGGATTGCAGCTCGAGTTCAAAAACTCTCGCGAGACTGTCCGAGCTTCGAGCCACAATCCTGAGCGGCTGCGCCGGCGGTTGGTAGGTCGCCAGCTCCGGTAACAGGGCGCGCAAGTCGAGAACAGTCACGTCGGCATTAAAGCGGCTGTTTTGATCCAGACTCAGATCGCGATTGAGATTGAGGTCGATAGATCCCCTTAGACCGGGTGATTCAAGATCCTCAAGCCGGGCGCTGATGGAGTCTTCATCGAGAGTAGAGCGCAGTCTGAACGACAGCGGAGAGTTGGGTAGGGCTGCGTTACCGAGATCCGCGAGGAAGTTGTTGAACCGGTCAATATTGACGGCGAGCACTAGATTGCCGCGAAGCGATCCGGCATCGGAGGCGGTCGCTCCCTCGTTGCTGTCGCTGGATTGAAAAGTCAGCCTTCCTGCTTCACCCCGCACACGGATTCCGTCACCACGGACGTCAAGCTTGTCTATGGCTACATCTCTCGCGTCGCCGCTTAGATGTGCCGAGGCATCCAAAGGCAGATCCTGCAAACGTTTCTCTGAGAAATGTGCACTGGTCACGGCCAGGGAATCGGTGTGCAGCTCGATTGAAACATCGAGCTCGTTGAGCGCGGGGTAGGTCCCCAGAGATCCCGACACGGTCGCGCTTACCTCCCCGGCTTCGAGATTCGTATCGCGAATAGTAATTACCCCGCTATCGGAGACCGAGACCATGGAGCCTGCACTAAACGCAACCGCGGGCAGCTCGATGGCAAAGTAGCGACCGAACACTTGCAGATCCGGCCCGCCGAATGAAGCTGTTAGTTCGCTGTCTCGATAGCTCGGAAAACTGCCAAGTTCCCCTTTCAGGTGGCCGTTTGCTCCACCAATTTCAAAATCGGCATCCACGAGCTCGGAGTTTTTGCCCGTGTTCTCCAAGGCAGCGTGGATACGGTATGGGGCTACCAGCTCAATCGGCCTGCCCAGCAGTCGTTGATAAAGACCAAAGTCCGGACCTGTTGCCAGCAATTCAAGAGTGGCGTCGTCCGTGCTGGGAAACGCAGGGAAGTTAGCCCGACCGCCTATCTGGTGCTGGCCGGCGCTGATGTTCACGTCTTCCATGCTGATAGCGGCACCGTCGCGTTTCACGCGCGCTGCGATCTCGACAGGGGTGTCTGGCCCATCACCCACACCAAGTGCAGCTGCGAGTTTCGCCAGGCTCCGGGCACCGAACGTGAGATCCAGATCCAAGCCGTCACCCTCGGTCGGCCGCGCTGCGGATCCGCTGAAGTTTAAAGAGAGCTCTTCGAGTTCAGCACGACCTGTAAAAGAAATTCCCGGGTCGCTATCGCTTACTGACAGATTCATCGCCATGGGCGAACCTGGTGTAAGCAGCGGCGAGAGGTCTGCTATCTCCGCCGGCAGCGCCCCGGTTGCGTTGAGGTCCAACTCAAGATTCGCGAGGGGCTCCACTGCTGGAATTAAATAGCGACCACGTAACTGGAGGCCATCTATCGCGCCTTCGTACGTAGCAAGGAGCGTTTCTCCGTCGAGCCATCGTACTAGCGGTGTACCGGTGAGGGAGAGCGTCCACGGGCGCTTCTGCAGCTTGCCGTTCCCTGAAATCGCCATCTCTCCCGTTGTTTCGATGCTCTGCGAGAGCCCATCAACCCGAAACTGCGCACGCTTACCGCTCTGCTTGTTTTCGCGCGTAATCGACACATTGCTGATTAGCGCCCGCTCCAGAATCACAATCGGAACGGAGCGCTCTCGAGGCTCAGCCTGCTCCGATGTAGACGACCCGTTCCCTACGGGTAGATTGCTTTCTCCGTCTTCGTTGGTGACAAGATAAAGCGCTGCGTCGTGCACTTCGAGCCGTTGCACAATCAGCGGTCCATTGAGCAGCGAAGTAGTTTTCAGCTCGATGCGAGCCGTTCCCAGTGTGAGAAAGTGAGGATTCTCGGTCCAGGGTGCGTCATGGATGCGCAATTGCGTCACATCGAGTCGCGTTGTGAGACCTATCTTCAGTCTCGGCGCTTCAAGAAACTCCAGCCGCCTGCCTAGTGACGCTCCCAGCTTCTTCTCCAAGTAAGGTGTCGCCGCTGTGAGCGTAATGCCGTAACTGAGTGCTACGACTGCCAGGACTAGACCAGCTGCAAGCAGACCACTCGCTATCAGTGCTGCTCTTATCATGAATTCTCGGCACGGAAGCGCCGACCGCGGGTCACCGGAATCGGCCCCGTGGCCTCCTCATCTCCCGGCGTGCACCCCGCGATCGCATGTTGTGCGCCCGATCAAAGTCACCGCGATTAAAGTTGGAAGAACCAAGGTTCCTAGAACTCGAAGAGCCGAGGTTGCTGCGTCCCGCGCGATCTTTGGCTGAGTTCCATTTCGAGCCATCGCGCGTCTCCCAGCCAGAATCCAAGCGCCGTGCGATATTTCCGTCACGGTCGGCGTAGACGTTGTTGACTTTTTGGCTCGCCGTCCTATTGGTTCGCAATTTGCTGGTCGCCTCCCGGTTTGCCAGTCGCTCGCGACTGTCGGCGCGCTGATACAGATTGGAGGGTCTTCGATCTTTCAGGCGTGAGCCACTCCCTTCGAGTCGATTCCCGATATTAGTTTGATTACCGATATTGACGTTGTTCCCGATATTGATGTCACCGGTGTTTATAAAAGTCGGCCCTCGGTAGCCGCCTCCATACCATCCGCCGCAACAACCCCAAGGGCGATAAGCACCGTAGCCGCCACCCCAGGCGATGCCCAGGCTGAAGAACCCGTTGCTCCAGCTGACGCCGAAGTTCCAACCGGTCCAGGGGTTGTAACCCACATGAAAGCCCCACGTGGGCGGGCGGGGGTAGTAGAAGCTCCCCCAGTAGGGCGGGTAATACCAACCGGTGCCATAAACCGGCACACCGTAGTAGGGAAAGGACCAGAGGTAGCCAGGGTAGTAACCGACGTAGACCACCTCCGGGGTGCTTTCGAACACATGC
This sequence comes from Pseudomonadota bacterium, assembly GCA_039025875.1. Taxonomy (GTDB): domain Bacteria; phylum Pseudomonadota; class Gammaproteobacteria; order Pseudomonadales; family Halieaceae; genus Congregibacter. The sequence goes on along the minus strand of JBCCNK010000116.1, from coordinate 3,244 downwards.
ACATAGGTCAGGTTGTAGACCGGTGAGCTGGGCGGAATCTTCGCAATCTCATTTTCCGGGACTTTCTCGGCCACCGCCCAGGGCCCGGTTGGTTTATCGGACTCAAACCACACCCCGTTGTCCGCAGCGTAGTAGTGTTTGTCGATCAACAAGACCTGCGCACCTGTGTTGACGGCGTAAGAGACCTTCGTGCCAGGGATCGCCTCAAACTTCGGCTTACCGTCGTACTCGACTTTGAGAGTCGCTCGCTTTCTGTCGACAGGCGCAGTCTGCGGAATTGCGGCATCGAGCATTGCTTCTTCGGCCTCTTCCGTCCCGGCGACAGACGTTCGCAAACCACCGATCGCGGATGCGGGCGGGATTTTCGCAAAGGCATCGGGAAGTTCTGTGGACGGTACAAACGTCCAGGGCCCGGCGTTTGATTTCGAGCGATACCAGCGGCCGGACAGCAGCAGGTACATGTTGCCGGTGGGCAGATAACGCAACCAGGGGGTCTCCGTATTGTCGACGTAAAGCAGTTCCCCTCCTTCTAGTGCAACCCAGTTTGGCTTGCCCGCTGTGACTATCAACTCTGTTGGGCTGGTTGCTGCTAAAACCTTTGGCGGCTCGCTGTCCGGCGTCGCCTCGGCGCTGTCTTCGCTCGATTTTTTTGCCTCCTCCAGCATTTTCACCAGATCGGCAGGCGGCTTATCGGTAGGCGACCAGGGACCCAGGGCATCCGATGCGGCGTACCAGTGGGTGCCATCGCTCAAGAAGTAGGAGTTTCGCTTATCTCTAACGACGACAAACGGAGTATTGAGCGCACGTTCATAAGAAGATCCCTCCACGTCACCAAACCGCGGTTCACCGTCGTAGACCAGTAGCACCGCCTTTTCTTCGATGAACTGGATGTCTGGCGGATCGTTGTTCAGATCTTCCAGGCTTTTGCGGCTGATTTCCGCCGTCTCAAGCGAAGCGGCGAGCCGTTCGAGCGAGATGCTTAATCCTTGCTCCGGGAAAGCGGCCTGAACTGCCTGCATCAACCGCTGTTCGCCGGCGTCTTTGGAATCAGGCCATGTCACTTTCGTGACGTCGATTTCCAGAATCTCTACCGTGCCCTCGCGCTTGTCTGTCGAGAGACGTGATTCAAACCACATGGCTCCAAACGTAGGCTCTCCGCCGCTTTTTAATTCGAGTGAGATGGCGGCCCGCGCGGTCAGTCGGTTACCTTCCAGCGACTCGGGTTGTGGTTGATAGATTGTCAGCGAGCCGTCGTCATCATCAATCTGCTGAGGCCAGGTAATGGCTTGAGCGGTTACGGCAAAGGCGGACAGCGCCAAGGTTAGAATGCTCGTGCGGACTGCAGAACCAAAGGGCATAGGAACGCTCGTGAGAAGGTTTGGTCGACACTGCAGTGTATTACTGCGGGGTTGCGAATCAAGCGAACCGGGGTCTGTTTAGTGACTTTTTGGTTTACTAAGGTTGGTCGAATCGCGTCGAGCTGGTTCGTGTGGCAGCGGTATTCCCGTGCACTGGGCGTGCGAGCGATTTGCTATCACAAGAAGAGTATCCAAACGCGTATTGAATTCCGGTCTGCGTGTGGCTATCGTCGCCTGCGCCTACCTCTTACAGGTACGGACCCAGGCGGTTTTGGCCGTCCCCGGGCAGAAGCTATGGAAGGTGAGGTGGAGGATAGAGTGCGCGCGCAATCCGGCAGAAGGCCGATACAGCCGTGGAATGTGACTTCCCGACTTTGGCTCGCCGAGCTTGCCGGGCCATTGGTCCTGGCATTGACGACGACCTGCTGGGCCGAAGGAGGTCATGGAGGTCGCCACGAAGAACGCCTAGAAGGTGGCGAGTCTCGTCATGAAGCTGATTTTCCAATGCACACTCTCGGTGTGTTTATTGGCGATACTACCGAGGATCGTCGTGATGGAGCGACTCTTGGATTTGAGTTCGAGTATCGGACCTCGGAGAAGCTCGGGATTGGCCTGACCGCAGAGTATGTCGCGGGCGATTTTGACACAAAGGTTCTTGCCCTTCCGGTCGCCCGTCACCACGGGCCTTGGAAGTTCTATGCCGGTCCGGGATTTGAGTTTGGCGAAGAGGGCCGAGAGACCTTGTTTCGGGTTGGAACAGAGTATGGTTTTCGTGTGGGCAGACTCGAAGTATCTCCGCAGGTCGATATTGATTTTGTCGATGGGGATCAGCTGTTTGTTATTGGTGTTGTAATCGCCACCGAGATGTAGCGGTTGGATAGTGAAGCCAGGGTTGTTTAAACAATAGGGAGTAACGCGAATGATCATTTTCAAATTTAGCGAAGTAAGAGCAGTTGCCATGGGTCTGGGGCTGGTCCTTGTGGGTGCCTGCGCGTCATCACCAACTATCCAACCGGGGGCGGATGCCGAGACGACTCTCGACGGTGCTCTGAACAAGGTCGATAACACGGCTGTTGATCTTGCCTACGTCGATCCGGATGCCGACTACGGTCGCTACACAAAGGTTTGGGTGACCCCCCTCGATCTCGACAACGTGGAAATAGAGCAGCCCTCGTCAAACAGCTCAATCCTGAATCGGTACAACGAGGAGTGGGAGCTGACCGACGACGACAAAGCCAAACTGCAGGAGGCCTTTGCCAACTCAATGCAGAGGGAGCTCACTCGCAACGGGGATTTTGCAGCCGTATCGGGTGGCGGAGATGACGTCATTGTTGTCGAGGCCATGATCACTAAGATTGCACCCTCGGCACCCAAAGACGACACCATTTCACGCGGTGTCGGTCGCAGCAGAGTGTTCACCCAGGGCGCTGGCGGTATGGCCATCGCCATTGTGCTGGCTGACGGTGACAGTGGCGAGGTTCTCGCGATCATCAAGGACGCACGCAGCAGCGAGAACAGCAACTGGGGCCTCAATGACAGCGTCACCAACATGGCCGATGTCAAACGCAACTTCAATACTTGGGCGCTCAGAATCCACAAAGGCTTGCTCGGTCTTAAGCAGCGAGCGAGTGCAGCCGAGGCTTAAGCGGCTACCTGCGATTCACCCGCTACGTTCCACAGCTCCGCTGATTGTCTACGTCGATGTTAAAAGCCCATACGCGTTTGTGGCCTTTCGTCCGACACTGGCACTCGAGCGAGAGCTTGGACTTGAATTCGATTGGCGCCCACTAACCCTCGACATACCCAGCTACCCCGGATCCGCGACCACAAAGGACGGCCAGGTCGTCGAGTCTACTGGCCGCAGCGAACGGCTCTGGAGAGCCATC
>JBCCNK010000115.1:0-10453 GCA_039025875.1 Pseudomonadota bacterium | reverse complement strand
GATCTTACCGCGGAAAAGCACGCGGTCGATGGCGTCGATGTCGATGGCATGCGCCGCGGCTTGGCGGACCCGCACATCCTGGAATGGGTTCACGCCCTCAAGGTCGGTGGAATAGAGCAGCGTGTCGTGCTCATGGCCAAAGCCAAACCCTGGCCGTGCAGGTGATTCGATCCCAGGCTGCTCTCGCTATCAAGGCGCTGGCACGAAATCGTGTCCAGGCTGTACTCGCTCTGGTGGGTGTAGTGGTGGGAGTTGGTGCACTGGTGACGAGCCTAGCCCTCGGTCGCGGGGCTCAGGCCGCGATTCAGGATCAGCTCCTCGCGGCCGGTGTCAACATGATCATCATCACATCCGGTAACTATCAGGTGAAACAACCGGGTCCTGGCGGTGCTCCAGCGGACCACGGAGACCTTCGCAGCCCGTCTGAATACTTGAGCAGATTCGTCGAAGTGCCGCGAAGCCACAGCTATCGTAGTCGGCCTGCTATCGTGATCTACCCAAGTGGACTGCGTCTACTACCCGCTTGGGGCCTCAAGGATTTTGTTCTGCGTCCGGCTCATTTTGAAGACGATCCCATGGCTGTGCACGATCATCCAACGGCAGCTCAGCGTCTTGGCGATGCGATGGCGGGGCTGGGAGCTGCCGCAACGCTGTCCATCGATGACGCCCGAGCGATACGCACACAGCTTCCCGGTGTGGAATTTGTCGCGTCAGGCGTGCATGAGAACGCGCGAATTACCGTAGATGATAACCAGGCTAAGCAATGGTTTACCCGACTTCATGGCACTGAAGCCGATTTGCCGACTATTCGTCGGGGGTGGGTGTTTCCCTACGGCCGTTTCTTTTCCGAGCAAGAAGTAGATCAGTCGTCTCAGGTAATGGTACTGGGCCGGGTTGTCGCCGATCGCTTGTTTGGAGCGGGTGTTGAACCGGTGGGCCGTCGCATTCTTATGTGGAATCAGCTGTTCGAGGTTGTCGGAGTTGTAGGTAGTAGCAACTGGGCGGTTCAGCCCACACCGGGAGACGATCAGTTCGACGCGGTTTATCTGCCAGTAAGCACAGTGCATCGCCTGCTCAACCTCAGCAAGCTCAACACCATCACTGTAACTACTAAGACAGCGGGCGAGACTACGGAGATGGCTGAAGCCATCACGGAACTACTGCGCAAGCGACACGGTATCACCGAAGAAATGCCGGACGACTTTACGGTGCGAACGCAGGCCGAGCAGGTGCTCAGCAAGGGATTGCCCCTGGATCTCGCACGTGTCGTCTCGGGGAATCTAACGAGTGTCGATAAGCTCACCATGGAGCAGCTAGCGGCCTCCATGCAGCGTTCTAACCGAACTCTTCTGGCGCTGCTTACTGGTGTCGCTGCGGTGTCACTTCTGGTTGGTGGTATCGGCGTTATGAACCTGCTTTTTCTGTCGGTCACGCAACGTACTCGCGAGATCGGTCTGCGAATGGCCATGGGGGCTCGCGGTCGCGACATCGCTCTGCAGTTTTTCGTCGAAGCAGTGGTACTGTGTGCTGCCGGCGGAGTGCTGGGCACGATAGCGGGTACGCTCGCAGCTTATGGCCTGGAAGGTGTGCTTGCCTGGAGTACCGACGTCTCTCCAGCTTCCGCAGTTGTTGCCGCCATTGTGGCATTACTCCTCGGCGTACTTTCCGGTGTGCTACCTGCACGGCGCGCTGCAAAACTCGATCCAATCAACGCGCTGCACCACGAATGATGCGGTCAAGCGGAGGGCCTCCACTCGTGTTCTTCAGCCAGCTTGTAATGGGGATCCTGCTTTTGCTCTCTGTTGTTGCTTTTGGCGCGGGTTCGGCAACGGCACAGAATTCACCCATGGATCATTCCAGAATGAATCATTCCGCTATGGATCCGAAAGCGGAGGATGTGGACCCGAACAGTACACCACCGATGGACAATATGAGCGATCACGGCGGAACTGCCCATGGCGATCACAACCCTAGATTCGGCGGTCTGGTTCTCATGTACGGCCTACTTCATTTTGAGATTGTGGGTAAGCCCGAGGGCGGTGTGGAGCTGCATCTGAGCGACGCAATGCGAGCGCCAATGCCTGCAGTGTCGGTCTCGGATGTTACCGTCGAGATCGAACGTCCCGGCGGAGAGTACGAGCTTGTGACGATGACAGTGAGCGAGGCGGGTGATTTCTGGAGCGGTATCAGCGCACCACTGGTTGATCATGAGAACACCACGGTGCACGTGGCTTTCGTTGCCTTCGGTAACCCCTACGTTTATGCGGTGCCCCTATCGGCGATGCGCCCCGAAGAACTGATCGGCGAGACAAGCACCGACACAGCTATGCTCACACCCGGACCCAGGCTCTCGTATGCTCACTAACCTGGGTATGGGCTTAAAGGCCCTTTCTCGTAACCGATTGCAGGCTGCGCTTACCCTAAGTGGGATGGCGATCGGAATAGCGATGGTAGTGATAGTGGCCGGGCTGGGACGGGGTGCGCAGCTACGCATAGAGGACTCAATCGAGCGTGCAGGGCCGACCCGCATCACTGTGAGGGCGGGTAACTTCCGGCCCGCCACTATTGCCGCAGCCGAGTTTGAAGAAGGCAGCGGCGGTGGATTGTCCCAGGGAGGTCTGGGCGGTGGTGATGGCGACCCTTCCCTTGACGATGCTGACGCAATCGCTACGGCACTGGCGCTCCGAGAAGAAAAAGAAGCCGCTGCGAGGGCGGCAGCGCAAATGAAAGTGCGTTCTCCCGCCTGGCCGCTCACCCTCGGTCAGCTTGATGCATTGGCTGCCACTGTTACCGACCTGCGCGCAATTGCTGGCAGCGTGGTTGCCAACGTACGGCTTGATACCGCAATCGGCGGCCGAGTAAGAGCGGTGCGTTTGCATGGATTTCAGGAAGCCTGGCCCGAGATGTCGGGTTGGCGCCTGCAAAAGGGTAGAGAAATAACGCTACGTGAACATGCTTCTGCGGCGCCTGTCGCTGTTCTGCCGCCCGCCGCAGCCGAGCGTTTGTGGCCCGCGGGAGATGCGTTGGGCAATACTCTACTTATCAGCGGCCAGGAGATAACCGTTGTGGGTGTGGTAGCTTCTCCCGAGATCGATGAAGGCTTTGTGCTGGTACCCGACGTTTTCGTACCCCTGCTACTTGCGCAGACCTTGGCCAATCAATGGGAACTCGATCGCATTGATGTTCGCAGCGTTTCGGTCGCTCGGACCAGTGCTGTAGCTGAAAGCTTGGAGCAGACTCTGCGTCGTCTGAGGGAGCTGCCAGACGACACACTGAACGACTTTCGTGTCGAGACCCAAAGCGCTGCGGCCATGCCGGGACTTGGTATCGATCCACGACTTGCGCTGGCAGTACAGTCGAACGTTGTCGAGTTCGAAAAAGCTTCCTGGGAGGAGATGGCGCGCAGCCTGCGCCGTGCGGGCCGGACATTCACCCTTCTTCTATCTGCGGCAGCGGCGGTGTCGCTCCTGGTTGGCGGTATCGGCGTCATGAACGTGATGCTGGTATCTGTAACCGCGCGCACCCGAGAGATCGGGCTTCGCATGGCTATGGGGGCACGTGTCAGGGACGTTCAGACGCAGTTTTTGGTGGAGGCGGTGACCCTGGCATTGCTTGGTGGTGTACTAGGGCTAATGATCGGAGCCTGCGCCCTCTGGGCGGCGCATCGCGGATTCGATTGGGCGACCTCTCTATCGCTGGACATGCTCCTACTTGCAATAGCGGTTGCAGCAGCTACCGGTATTGTTTTTGGATTCGGGCCCGCTCGCCGCGCCGCGCGCCTCGATCCTGTCGTTGCACTGCGCAGCGAGTAACCCGCGACCAGACAGTCGGCCGTGACGGCCGCTATCGGGTTTGCTCTGAGAGAGATCCATCGTGCAGCAGTTGATCCCCAATATTCATTTAGCTCTTAGAAGCCTGGCTCGCAACCCGCTGCGTACCGCGTTGACTATGCTTGGAATTGTTATTGGCGTTGCGGCGGTGCTAACGATGATCGCTCTTGGTACTGGCGCCCGGGGTTCCGTTGCCGATGAAGTGGGCGCGGCCGGGACCAACCTCGTTTATGTGAAGTCTGGCAATTACACCCGCGGCGGATCGAGCGTTGGTATCGCATCGGGCGCCGGCGCAGCTACAACCCTGGTGCCTGAAGATGCCTCTGCCATACAAGCCGAAATAAAGGGGATTCGTGCGTTGAGCCCGGTGCTCAGCTTGCGGAGCTTCGCTACCGCTGACAATGGAACACGTGCTTTCGTTCGGATCCAGGGCGTGGCTCCCGTTTTTCAACGCGTAAAAGACTGGTCTTTTCCTGCCGGTGCTATGTTTGACAGCGAATCATCGAGCACCGCGGTGCTCGGCTACGCTTTGGCGGCTAAGCTCTTTGGATCCGCCGAATCTGCCCCGAGCAATACGATTCGTGTTCGAGGCCTCGAGTTCACGGTGAATGGAGTCACCGACGATCAATCCGATGATTCAGCAGATGTTCTGTTTGTACCCTGGAAAACCCTTCAGGTGAGTCTCGGTAGCGACCATCTGGATGGTATTACGATTGCTGCAGAACGCGCGGGAGACACATCACGTATCGCCAATGAGGTTCGCGAAGTGCTACGCCGACGACACGGAATCGGAGGTTCGAGCACGGCAAGTGGGGGCTATCTTGCGGCCCAGGGTGGTGTCGGTGGTGTTCCCGATGACTTTACCGTAGAAACGCAGGCCGCCCAGGCGCTCACCCAAGGCCTCTATACACCCGCTGCCGCATTTGCTCTCGCGAATCTCCCCCGCCTGGATGAAGTCACTCTGGAAGAGATGGCAGATACCCTGAATCGCGCAAGCGATACGATGACTGCGCTCCTTGCCAGTATCGCGGGTGTGTCTCTCATCGTTGGGGGCATCGGAATCATGAACGTGATGCTTGTTTCGGTGACAGAGCGCACTCGCGAAATCGGCCTGCGAATGGCCACGGGGGCGCGATCCAGTGACGTCGCTCTGCAGTTTGTAGTAGAGGCCGTTACGCTTAGCCTGATCGGCGGAGCTGCGGGTCTCGTTCTCGGACTGCTATCGGCCTGGCTTGTGGGGTGGTCACTTGGCTGGCCGGCGACAGTCTCCCTCGCATCCATGGCGTTGGCGATTGGGATTGCCGCCACGGTAGGTCTTGTGTTTGGGAGCTATCCTGCACGGCGAGCTGCACGACTTGATCCTATCGATGCTCTGCGTTCCGAATGAAGGGTCGGTTTTTGTTTGTACGTTTTCTGACAGCGTTCTGTGGGATTCTCTTTCTAAACGCCTGTGGGGGTGAGTCTCCGGATGAACGTCTGGATCGCATTGCCTCGGCCTACATTGAACTTTCGATGCATCTGGACAGGCTGCGGCCGGGCGAAGTAGACGCTTGGTTTGGCCCAGAACGACTGGATTCTCGCGGAACAGCGAGCGAACGCAGCTTCAAACTCATTGCCGAAGACGCCGCCGCTTTAAGCGAAGAACTGGGCAGTGAATTGTCCGAACGTGGTGCCAGACTGGAGCAGCGCATTGGTGAACTTAAGTCCGCTGCTGCTTACCTGGCTGCACCAAAGACAATGAGTTTTGCGGAGCAGACAACGGCCCTCTATGACGTGCCATGGAATGAGGCTCCGCGCAGCCTCATCGACGCATCGCTCGCAGAAATTAGAGTATTACTTCCCGGCCGGGGCAGCGTTCGCGCGCGAATGGCATTATTACGTCGACGGCTTGTTATACCCGCCGAGCGGAGGCAGACGGTCTTTCAGGCTGCAATTGATGAATGTCGCCGCAGGACGCTCGCGAACTGGGAGCTACCTGAGAACGAGAGCATAGAACTTGTCTGGACCCGAGATGTTGATGCCGCCTGGCACCGTTTTGACGGCAAGGCCCAGAGCACGCTATTGGTAAACCCGCTTGCGATTTCGACAGTGGATCAGTCCCTGGACTTAGCATGCCACGAGACCTATCCCGGGCATCATGCGCAGTTTGTGCTCTTCGAGTTGGGTGCCGGCGATGCTGACCTGGCCCTGGAGGACCACCTGGTGCTGCTACGATCGCCAGTGACGGCGTTCCGCGAAGCGGCAGCAATGAACGCGGTAGACCTGGCCTTTTCGCCGAGAGAGCGCCTGCAGTTCGAACGAGAGGTACTCTTTCCGCTTGCGGGTCTGAAACCGGAAGATGCCGACCTGCTGTATCGAATCCGACCGCACCTCAAGCAGGTCGCCCTCGCAATTCCTGTGATTATAAAGGAGCATGAAGACCGGGAGCTGTCTGATGCGGAGGCCTTAAATCGCCTGCAAAACGAAGCGCTGGTCGCCAGTCCTCGCGCTCTATTTGCCTTCGCTCATGAGATTGGCGCCTTACTAGCCGGGTATACGATTCTCAATGCAGAGCTTGCTTCTCGCCTCGAAGACAGCACTACTAGCGAGGCTTGGGCAAGACTGAGAAGCGCTCTCGAAAATCCAGGGCACTGGCGTAACATTCTCTAGCTACGCTCGTTTGTGGGCTTAGGGTTTTGGTGTTGCATCGCGCTGAGTGACACGACGGTAAACCACGTCTTTGCTGTGCCCACGCATCTGTGACGTAACCTACGGCGTCGCAACCGCCAAGTTGCGAGCGCACGGCACTATCTTCAGGACTGGAGACCTGCAAATGAAAAATTCCCAGCTCGCCTTCGCGTTAGTCACGATGGTCGCTATCGCATCTGTGCCCCCTACTTGGAGTATGGTAGCCGCCGCGAAGCCGCTCTTTGAGTATCGTGAACTCAATCATCCTATTGTGGGCACGAGAGGAATGGTCGCCAGTCGAAATGTGTTGGCCAGCGAGATCGGCGCCCAGGTTTTGCGCGACGGCGGTAACGCTGTAGATGCCAGCGCTGCTGTCGGTTTCGCGCTTGCGGTAACACTACCGCGAGCCGGTAACATCGGGGGTGGCGGCTTTACGATTGTGCATGTCGCGGCACAAAAGAGGACGATTGCCATCGACTTCCGCGAAACCGCTCCGATAAGCGCTCGTCAGGATCTGTTTTTCGACGTCGACGGTGAAGTTGTTCCTGATGAAATCTATCGGTTTTCGCACCGATCTTCCGCCGTTCCGGGCTCGGTCGCCGGTCTCGCGCATCTGCTGTCTAACTACGGAACCATGACGCTTAAGGAGGTACTGGCACCTGCTATCCGCTTGGCGCGAGATGGGATCGTGGTAACGCATGATCTGGCGAACGATCTCGCTAGAAGTCAGCGACTTAAAAATAACCCCGCAAGCCGGAGAAAGTTCTACAAGCCCGACGGCTCCAATTACTTAGCTGGTGAGTTGTTCACACAGCCGGATCTCGCATGGACTCTCACTGAGATAGCACAGCACGGTGTAGATGCGTTCTATCGCGGCAGCGTTGCCGAGAGAATTGCCGCCGATATGAAAGCGCACGACGGCTTAATCACCATGGCGGATCTGGATGCGTACCGCGTAGTCGAGCGTGAACCCGTGAGGGGTCGCTATCGAGGTTTTGAGATTGAGGCGATGCCAGCGCCTAGTTCCGGTGGTACGCACGTTATTCAAATGCTCAATATTCTCGAGAACTTCCCGCTCTCGACTATGGGTCCGGAGAGCGCCGACGCGCTTCACCTGATGGCAGAAGCAATGAAGTTCTCCTACGCCGATCGCAGCAAGTACCTTGGCGATCCAGACTTTGTGCAAATACCGACACAGACGTTGGTCAGTAAGAAGTATGCAAAGGCGCTCGCTGCGCGTATTTCGATGAAGACAGCCCTTCCATCCGACGAGATTGCGCCTGGGGACATCGATGTTTTTGAGAGTGACGAGACCACCCACTTTTCGATTGTGGACAGCGCGGGAAACATGGTTGGTACCACCTATACGTTGATGTACTCCTTCGGTTCGGGTGTGGTTATCGAAGGTACTGGCATACTCATGAACAACAACATGGGCAACTTCACCTTGCGCTCCGATATACCTGACGCTTTCGGTCTGATGGGAAGCGAAAACAACCTGATTGGTCCTGGCAGGAGACCGGTTAGTTCCATGTCGCCAGTGTTAGTTTCCCGCGACGGCCGCCCAATATTGATGACTGGTAGCCCGGGTGGTTCAAGAATTATCAGTACCAACATGCAGATGGTACTGAACGTTTTAGAGTTCGGTATGAACATTGCCGATGCCGCTGCGGCACCGCGCATTCACCATCAGTGGCGTCCGGACATCTTGCGAATTGAGAGCGGCATCAGCCCCGATACTGTGTCGATACTCCTGGATCGCGGCCATAACGTCGAGGCTGGCGCGCGCAGTTCAGGTATGGGAAGTCTGCAGACCGTAATGTGGAGAGACGGCCTTTTTTACGGCTATTCCGATCCGCGCCGCCCGGGTGCTCGCGCGGTCGGTGTGGACTAGCTGCAAAGATGCGCCAGCGCGCTCGAGAATTTGGGTCTAGCGCTACGACACAAAGTTCAACTTTGTTTCATCTTTGATTGCTAACTTTATTCAGGTTCGCTGGCCAGGTTTTCACTTGATCTGGCTAACCCTGACCGCACACTCTCAAAGCGTTTGCCGTGCTCACTGGGTAGGTGTTGGTCCCTACGCCGCTGCTATCGCAGGCGCTTTGCGAATAGGCGCGATCAGAGAGGACCATCTCGGTGGGTAACCCATGGCCGCCGCCCCAATTTTCGGGCTGGCCTCCCGGCCAAGTGACGTTCCCCGCCAGTGGGCCAATCTATTGCCTCAAACGATGTCGAAAGCGTTTTGGTGACAAGCAGAGTTCGTGTTGTCGGCATTTTTTTGCCTGAAAACTACTCGTACTGTTTTGTCAGAACTTCGATACGACCTGGTGACCGACTCGGAAGTACAGCCTAGCCGTTGTGATGCAACTGTTTTCCGTGCGTGTCGTAAAGTCGAAAGTGAACAAGGCTGCGCCGGCATCAGCTTCGAGAGCGGTCGCTGTTTTGTCGTCAGCGTTCACCGCTGAGAACGTTGCTTCGCCCGTCGTGTAAGGAGAATGCTTGAGAAGCCATTCATTAATGCTCACTTCGTCTAGAGGCGCCCTGCCAACTTCGGGAAACGCGTCTGCGTTGACCCAGCGTGTTTCAAACGCGTGAGGCCGCTCATCCGATAAGTGCATAGTTTCGATGTAGTAAGCCTTCGCGTCGGCTTCCAGGCGCAGTCTTGTACGAATCGAAGATGGCGGGAGCTCTAGTGACTTCTCTAGCGTCTGATGACGATATGCTGATCCGGACGACTCAACCTGTTCTCGCATTGAGGGCAGGGGAAGCGTTAACGAACGAATCGGCCACGGATTGACTCGCGTACCGCCTTTCCGCTTACGAATGATTAGGCCATCGTCTGCGAGAGCACGAAGTGCGCGATTCATGGTCGTTCTCGCGCAGCCATACTCGGCCGCCAGATCGACCTCATCCGGTATCCGATCACCGAGGCCCCACTCTCCCGCCAGGATGCGTTTGTAAAGTGATTCGCGAATCGCGATGTGGGTATTGGTAGGGCTGGTGCTCATGGGGTCTTCCTCGAAATCTCCACCGCAATGCCCGCGGCGGGGATTTGAAAGCCTAAGCGCTAGGAGAAATGGGTCTCACCGCTCCCGACGCGTTACGTCATGCATCACCTGGTTGGCAAAACGTGACACTCTTTCACCGGTTAACACCTCTCGCTGCCGTTCGCGTACGCTACTGCACGGCCGGCTAATGCTGTCTGTCGAAGAAGCTAGATTCGCGAGAGGAAACACGCTTCAACCACGGATTATGAGAGTTTAGGAGCTTGTGCGGGACAGGGCCACGGGAAGATGTAACTCTTTGTAATAAGTGATGCTGGGCGGTGTTTTGCTAATGCATTCCGCGTTCAGATTGAAACATTCTGCCTCGCGGATGACCGTTGTAGCTCGTACCCGCAGAGCGGGTTCGTATAGAACGGATAGCTACAGAACAGCTTGCTACCGAACCGTCAGCTACTAGAAAAAGTCCTGTTAACTGCCCCTCCTGACGGCTCAACGACCGCAGAGTAGCCACGTTTAACCGGGCTTTAGCTCAGCTCGTCTACCCGGCTCTCGACGTGGGCGGCAAATTCATCAACCGACATCGTGCCCAGGTCTTCTCCACTCTGGGTTCGCACGGCCACCTCGCCGTTGCTCATTTCGCGATCTCCCACAATCAACAGGTAGGGTATAGCCTGAAGCGTATGCTCGCGGATTTTAAAACCCACTTTTTCATTGCGAAGATCGGATTCAACCCGAACGCCCTGGCTCTTCAATCGTTGCGCCACGTCCATTACGTACTCATCGTGTTTATCGGTGATCGTCAAAAGCACCGCCTGAACCGGTGACAACCACAGTGGAAACTTGCCTTCGTAGTGTTCAATGAGAATACCGATGAAGCGCTCGAACGAACCAAACAGGGCGCGATGCAGCATCACCGGGCGACGGTCTCGCGCACCGGTCTCGTCGACATAG
>JBCCNK010000114.1:0-10499 GCA_039025875.1 Pseudomonadota bacterium | reverse complement strand
CGTTAACGGAAGCCCAGTAGCTCTTGAGAGCCCTCTCACGTTACCTGCCTCCTTGCAGACTCTGGAGATCGACTACACGGCTCCCGAGCTCGCCGACCCTCTAGCCGTGGGCTTTCGCTACTCCGTCGGCGATGGTCTGGGCGGCTGGCAGGAAGTCGGCAACCGGCGTACAGCGTACTTCACAGCTCTGCCCGCCGGTTCGGTTGACTTCCGAGTTCAGGCTAAATTTGACGGCACGGACTTTTCTCCCGGCATCGATGGCATATCGATGCTTCAGCTCTACCGCAAGCCTCACTGGTATGAAACGACCTGGTCGGTGTTGGTCGGCCTCGTGCTGTTCGCCCTGTTCCTGGTCGGATTTCAGCAAAGGCTATCAAAGCAGGCAAATGCCCGCGAAGCCGAGCTCCGGCAGTTGGTCGATCAGCGCACCGAAGAGCTTCGCGATGCGCTCAATCGAGTCGAGGCTAACGCGCGCATCGATAGTCTCACCGGTATCGCTAATCGGCGTCATATGGACGAGCAACTCAAAGCGGTGTGGAACATGGCGCGACGCACCGGCGTGCCGGTCAGCGTAGTCATGCTCGATATCGATCGATTCAAACAGTACAACGATTCGCTGGGGCACAATGCTGGCGATATGTGCCTACGCAAAATCGCTGCAGAGGTCGATGGGCGCATTTTGCGCGAACACGATATGGTTGCACGCTACGGTGGAGAGGAGTTTCTGCTGGTTCTCTACGATTCCGACCATGAGGGTGCTGAGCGAGCAGCCGAGCGAATTCTGGCCGGTATTCGCGATCTTAAAATCCCCCATCCGGACAGCAATGTTTTGCGATACGTCACCGTATCCATGGGCTATGCGACTGCTGTCGTGGAAGACGTTGCAGACCCCTACGAACTCGTGAAACTTGCCGACAAAGCGCTTTATGCCGCCAAACAGGCCGGGCGGAATCGCGCCCTAAGCGCGCAGAGGCTCGAGTAGGACAACGCGCTTGTGCTCGCCGCAACTTATCCCTTGCTGCAGCGAAAGTTTATGACCGGTGAAAGTCTCTTTTGAAGGGCGGTAGTGAGTCGATGATCGCGCTGCCGTAGCGTCGCGTGAGGACACGGCGGTCAAGGAGCGTTATCCGGCCGTCGTCGGTTTCGGTGCGCAGCAGACGGCCGCTCGCCTGCACCAATCTCTGCGCCGCCTCCGGCACGCTCAATTCCATGAACGAGTTTCGCCCACAGTCCTCAACCCATTCCGCAAGTGTCGCATCGATGGGGCTATCGGGGACGGGAAAGGAGAGCTTCGCGATGACGACGCTCCGGCAGTAGTCACCGGGCAGATCTATACCTTCAGCGAAGCTTGCGAGGCCAAATATGATACTTGCTTTCCCCGCATCGATTGCGTCCTTGTGCATCCGTAGCAACTCTGCCTTCCCAAAATCGTCCTGACACAGGGTTCGATCCCTTAAGTCTTTGCTTAGTCCTTCGTGGACCGCGTTAAGTTGGCGACGCGACGCGAACAAAACAAGACTGCCGGCCTGTGAATCGAGTAATTCCGGCAGAAGACCAAGCACTTCCTCCGTATGCGCTCGACTATCACCAGGGTCGCTAGCCATCGTTGGAATTCGTAATGAAGCCCGACTGTGATCGAAGGGGCTGGCGACAACTCTCTGCCGACAGTTCTCGGGCACGCCGGATGCCCGCACGAAGCGATCAAAGCGCCCTAGTGCGGTCATAGTAGCCGAGGTTAAAACTACCGCAGCTGACCGGCACCACAGACGCTTACGCAGGAGTTCTGCCGCGAGTACTCGACTGGAATGCAGCTCGATTAGCGCGTCTTGCTCAACTGAACGCACAGCAGATGGATCGGATGACCGTCTCGCTATCCAGCGCGCCTGAGGTGGGACTTCGCGGCGGTCAATCGCACCAGTGGTTTCGATCTTGTCTGCGTCACCGGTGAGGCCGCTCTCCCCCCGCTCCAGCGCATAGTCAACCCACAGCGCCAAAGTGGACTCGATGCGTGCGCCCATGGCTCCGAAAACGCGCAGCCACTGCTCTGATTCCTCGCTGTCGCGATTCAGACTTTGGTCTTCGCTATGACGTTCGACAGCCATGGAGAACTTATTCACGCGAAGCTGCAGTGCGTTCCACAGCCCCCGCTGTTGACGGGCCAGGTCGCGAAGGCTCAAGGGCACCTCGCCTCGAGGAAAACGCAGTTGTTCAACCGGGGACCCGGTATCGGACTGCTCGGCGGTTTGCTCATCCAGAAGTTGGCGGGCCAGGTGCTCGACCTGCTCTAGCGCCTGAGCCACATCGTCTACCTCAGCCGCTAGAGACTCCATCTCTGCATCAAGTCCCAGCAAACTCAGAAACCCCGCGCCACGAGCGAGAGCTTTCTGGCAGTCTCCGAGCCAACGTCGGGTACTTTGAAGCCGACAAAACGAGGCAAAGTGCTTGACGGCCTTCTCTGGAAGGTGGTGCCCTTCATCAAAAATGTACAAGGTTTCTTCCGGGAGCGGCAGAATTACGCCACCACCCAAGGCGAGATCGGCCAGCACGAGATCATGATTGGTCACTATGACGTCGGCGTTCTGCAAACCCTCCCGGGCACGAAAGAAGCTGCAGTTGTGTATGTTGCTGCAGCGACGCCCTGTGCATTGACTTTGATCTGCCGTGACTGCAAACCAATCGGCATCGGGTACGGAATCACTCCAGCTGTCACGATCACCATCCCAATCTCCGCGCCCTAGGGCTTCAAGCATGGCGCGATACTGATTCAGAGTACTTGGTTCCCTGCTGCTTGCAGTTTCATCTGGGTACAAGAGCGTAGCGCTGTCAAATCCTGAATCACTCGCCAGCATGCGATCCAACTGACTCAAGCAGATGTAGCGGCGACGGCCCTTTGCCAATGCGAAGCTAAAGTCGAGCCCGCTCCCCAACCGGATATCCGGTAGATCTTTGTGTAGGAGCTGCTCTTGAAGGGCTACCGTCGCAGTTGAGATGACCAGGCGCTTGCCGCGACTTCTGGCAATAACGATCCCGGGAAGCGCGTAGGCAATCGTTTTGCCCGTACCGGTGCCAGCCTCTATTACTGCGATATTGTCAGTGTGCTGCTGCGGGGATTCTGGCTCGATAGCAGGTGCGGAAGATAGCGACTCCTTGGGACCTTCCTCGGGGCCGTCATCGGGACCTTCCTCGGGACTTTTCTCGAGACCTTCCTCGAGACCTTCCCCGAGACCTTCCCCGAGACCTTCCCCGAGACCTTCTTCGGGATCTTCCTCAAGACCTTCCTCGGGCAATGCCGCCAGCGTATTGGCCACCTCCGCAATCATCTGGCGCTGACCCCAGCGAGGCGCAAGCTGCCGGTGGGCGACCAGAGAGCTGTAGGCGCTGCGAATTTGCGCCTGTTCCTCGTCTGTTACCGAGCTCACCTGCTGGATAGATGCTCTAACCTGCTGCGCAGCGAATTTGCGTAGCTGGAGAGGACATAGGACCTGACGCCTTCCGGCATCGCGTCGACGCGTTCTTTGAATTCTCTTTCACTGACACTTCCGGGCTCGAACTCGACGCTGTGTCCGGGTTCGCCGAACAAGCTCTTATAAGCCCAAAGGCTGGTCCGGAATACGTGGTAGCCACCGACGATCTGATCGTCGATGGCTACGGCGACTTCTTCTGGTGATTCAAAAACCCCATCAAGCGGCGAGCCAAAGCTCACGTGCACTCGACCCTTGGCACCGGATATGCCCAGTCCAATCGAAGCTACGTCCTCACGATCTGTTTTCTTGTAACTGCCAGTAGTCTCGAGCTGATAGAGCTCCGTTCCCTTCATTTCATCGCAGGGATCGAGTTCGTAGCTGATAGCTACCGGAACAATTCGTAAGTCGCGCACATGTTCGGACAGGCTCTTCGTGCGCTTGTTGCGGCTTAACGACAACATTTTTACGACGGCTGTCTCAGTGCGATCCACACCATTCTTGGCCCTGCCCTCACGCTGAGCAATCCAAACCGGCACATTGTCGTCACTAATCGAAAACCGGATGTAATTGGCGAGTAGTTTAGAAGCCGCTAACAATTCTCTTGGCCCAGAAAGGGAGCGTTGCACGATAAAGCTCTTATTCAAGCGCATCAGATCTGCAACCCATTGCTCATGGAGAAGATTGTCTCCGATCGCGATCCGAAGAGTCTGGTGCCCGGCTCTGTGGAGGGCGTAATTTGTGAAGGCGGGATCCATCGCGATATCCCGATGGTTACTTATAAAAAGATAGGCCTGCCCGGGATCAAGCTGCTCAAGTCCACTGACGCTGAATCCACTGGTAGTGTTTTCAATCATCTGCTCCATGTAGGCCTTCATACGCATCTGAAAATCGTTGATCGTTTTCAGGTCTCGGGCCTGACCGTGCAAGTACCAGCGCGCAAGGGGTCTCAGCAGGGGAGCGAAGGGAAGGCACCAGTCCCCTAGACGAAAACGCAGAAGAGCCGTTAGGCACTGCTTGGACCCTAAAATCCGTGTCAGCGCTGCCTGCACTTCGTCATCGTTGAAAGGACGTATTTCGGCGAACGGATCGGACACGCCAGACTCTCTGATAAAAGCGCCGCAACCTTAGCGGAATAACCCCTTATCGTCATCCGGTCGGCGCTCCTCAAAAGTCACCGACGCCGTAAATGACCGATTGCGCTTACGGTCAAAACCCATTTTTGCTAGTCTTACAAGTTTCATAAAACAACGAAATCGGGGGAAGTGATGGACGCTGGAAGCGCCTATCTGATGGTTCTGGGGATCGCACTGTTAGCGGTGAGCTGGATCCTTCTGCTCATCGTCGCGTGGCGAGACGGATACGCGTGGGGGCTGTTCGCAACCCTATTGCCACCTGTAGGTTACTTGTTTGGGCTGACTCGAATTAAGCAGGCCGGGCAGTCACTAGCAGTCGCCGGTGCAGGATTGGTGTTTATCATGCTGGCTTTGTAAGCTGCGGGCATACGCGGCCATCTAGACGGCCATATGAGCGGCCACATAAGAAGCAGCCAACTAAGCAGCAGCCACATAAGAAGCAGCCACCTAAGCAGCAGCAACATAAGCAGCAGCCACTAAAGTATGTTTGCCCACAGCGTTGTAATGCTATCCGTCACCGGCCAACCGCTTTTGGGTGCAGGCCGTACCTGACATAGCGGGCTTACTCCACGGGTGATCACGTGTCACCAAATTCCATAACGAAGCGATCTTTCAGCACCTGACAGTCTTCCTCAGTCAGGAGTAACGCGTCGCGCACATACCGCGTAAAGCCACCGAACTCGGATTCGATCGCAGAGAATGCCGTCTGCAGATAGGTCGGATCGGTTTCTAGCATGGGATGTAAGGACGCGTCATCCAGATGGCTCACCGGGTATTTCCTTCGAATACGCGCAATTTGGTGTTCAGGGACAAAGTACTGGGACGAAAGCATATAGTCTGCCTCGAGATCGTTTTTCTCCACACCAAGAATGGCGTGGAGAAGTGCAATGGCAAACCCGGTTCGATCTTTGCCGGCCGAGCAGTGAAACAGCACGCTTCGGGCGTCGCTGGCGACCAGCGATCGGAAAACGGCCGCAAATACCTCGCTTTGCGAGACGACAAACTGGCGATTAATGTCGCACATAAAAGCCCGCATCTCGGTAGCGTCGGTGATTCGATTTGAGTCGGTGTAGACGGCGCTAGCTGCGCTTCCCGGCGTGATCTCTGCAGTTATCACTTTCGCTCCGGATAAGACTCCCTCCTCCTGGGCACGTTCGTCTGCGCGGCGCAGATCGACGATAAGCTCGATATCCAGCCTACCCAACCGATGCTGCTCGTTGGAGGTGAGCGATGCTAGGTGACCAGAGCGGAAGATCCGTCGCCATGCCACAGTGCCCGTATCTGTGGCGTAGCCCCCTGCGTCGCGAAAGTTAGGACAACCTGAAACTCGTAGATGACGCTCCGGGGTATCAGAATTCATGGATTGATCGCTATTGTTGGACGTTGATCTGGGGGATGCAGCAGTAACTCACGATTCTTATCGCGCTAGGGTCGGATGATCACTATGCGTAGTTCAAGACTTCAATATTGGTTGATGCGATCAGAGAAGCAAGAAATCCTGCCTAATGCATGGTTGACAGTATAAGTGGTGATCGGCAGAATCCGCGCTCCGAAATTTCGACCAAATATACAGGAGTAAGAGGTGGCCAACTCTCCTCAAGCACGAAAGCGTGCTCGTCAGGCCGAGAAGCGACGTGCTCACAATGCAAGTCTGCGTTCTCTGGTGCGAACCAACATTAAGAAAGTTGTTGCAGCTATTCAGAGCGGCGACATCGAGCAGGCGAAACAAGCCTACACGAGTGCTGTTCCAGTAATTGACCGCATGGCCGACAAGGGAATAATCCACAAAAATAAGGCTGCTCGCCACAAAAGCCGATTGAGCGCGCAGATCAAAGCCCTCGCCGCGTAGCACTAAAGCCGCGCTAGCGCAGCTGCGCGGTGGCGCACTCCTGGCACTGAGCCAGATCATCTGCAGAACGAGCTACGTCAAGCCAGCTCAGACCCAGATAAGCTTTCTGTCAGAGCCTTATTAGGATCAGTGCGGATCCTGTAAGGGCCTTGTGGCAGTCGTGTGAGGATCACGCGGACTGCTGCTGCGACACATGACGGGGTCTTCCCGTTTTACTCTCGCCCTGTCTTTCGCGTTCTTGCAAGCTCGTATTCGACCGCAGGCGTTGTAGCGTGATCTTGATGATCAGCGCTCTTGTACTCCGGCAGTCATTTATGGCCAAATCTGGTCATGAGCAAAAGTACACCTGCCCAGTACGTTCTTATTCTTATTGATCTCGCCGTGACCCGCGGCGTCGCTCTCGATGAACTGTTACAGAACACATCGCTGGATGCAGGGACACTTCATCAGATAGGAACCCGCGTCGCAGAAGAAGACTTTCGTACACTGTCATTCAATGCGCTAGAGCTGACCGAAGAACCCGCCCTGGGGCTGCGCCTCGGCGAACAGTTAAACCTGAGTGCGCACGCGGTACTAGGCCAGGCGTTTTTGACCTGTCACACGTTGGGTGAGGTGTTGGAGCTATTTGAGCGTTACTACAGAGTTCTCGCCCAGGATCTAGATCTTCAGTTCATTCGCAGTGAGGAGTCAATCTGCATCAGATTCGACCCGCTCGACTTTGGACCTGAAGGCCGGTTTGGCGTGGAAAGTATCGCGGCGGCGCTTAAGAACACGTTGCAGGCATTGCTGGATGATGATTCCATCGAAATCGCCTACGAGTTCCCCTACTGCCAGCCGGAATACGGGAACGTCTACCGCGAGGTACTTGGCGAAAAACTTGAGTTTGACCGACGCCATGCCGCGATGACTCTGTCTTCGCATTACATGCATAGATACCTACCCAGCAGTCATCCAGCACTTCGCACGCTGTACGAGGCAGAGTGTGAGCGGTTGTTAGCCGATCTTGAGGACTCCATAGAAATCGCTGCTCAAACTCGCCGATTGCTGCGAAAGTTTGAAGGGCACTACCCGCAGATGCCTCAAATCGCAGCCATGTTGCACTTAAGTTCTCGCACCTACCGACGGCGACTGGCAGATGAGAATACAAGCTACCAGGAAATACTCGACGACATCCGCGCAGAACATGCGACCCAGTACTTACAGGCGAACGAACTTTCGATTGCAGCGATTGCTCAGCGATTGGGATTCAGCGATCCATCGAATTTTCGTCGCGCCTATTTTCGCTGGACAGGTCGCGCGCCGGGTAGCGTGCGCCGCGATAGCAACCTGCGTTAGCCCGTAACCGGCGGGTAATAAATGGGAGCGGCCCTCTCGGTAATCGTTGGATCAAGAGCGGCGGAGCACGTCGCGCAGTACGGCTGGCGAGGAGGCGACGTCCGGTTTTTACTGGGCGCCTCGGGTGGGCCAAAATGGCTGATTCTCGGGCACCTCGATCGTTTTCTGAGCAGCCAATTTCTCTTTGAGGGTAGACACAAGCCCTTATTGGCGATTGGGTCTTCGGTGGGCACCTGGCGCCACGCCTGCATGGCAATGGCCGACCCGGCATCAGCATTTGATCGATTTGAAGACATATATCTGCGCTACGAGTACTCGCCCAGACCTTCCGCTCAGGAAGTGAGCGACTCAAGCTTCGCTATGCTTGAGCACGTACTAGGGCCAGGTGGGGCTCGTGAGGTTCTAGCCAATCCTCAGCTCCATTCCTATATTGTGACCGCGCGAGGCATCGGCTTTTCTGGAAGCGAAGGCGGGCCATCCCTGGTTCTTGGGATGGCAATGAGCGCAATCGGCAACATGTTGGACCGCCGCCTGCTCAGTCGCCATTTTCAGCGAGTGATATTTACGAGCGAGCACGCCCCACCTCTGATTCCAGCCGGGTTTGCCAGCCAGCAGGTTGTCACTGAGCCTCACGAACTGGCGCGGGTACTGCACGCTAGTGGATCTATCCCCTTCGTATTCACCGGCGAACGCGACCTGGGCGGCGCGCCCGAGGGCCACTACTGGGATGGAGGGATCATTGACTACCACTTCTGCCTCGACGAACTGCAAGGTTTTGTTGATCAGCCCATCGTGCTCTATCCACACTTTCGCTCAAAGCTCACCTCAGGCTGGTTCGACAAGTTTCTACCGTGGAGACGAAACTCGGCAGCTTTCTGCAGTTCGCTTGTTCTCGTATCACCGAGTGACGAGTTCATTGCATCGCTGCCCTTCAAAAAAATCCCTGATCGCAACGACTTTGTGCGTCTGACTCCTGAAGATCGCCGAGCCTATTGGAGCGAGTGTGTAGAACGCAGCCAGGAGCTGCGCGCTGAGTTCGAGGCTCTGGTAGCGGGACCCGACCCTTTGGCGGGAGTGGAGGTTCAGCGCTAGCGGCAGTCGTTCGTCTCCCGGTACCGCCCCATTAGAATCACCGCTTTGCAGACAGAGTTTGTCACTTTCCTAACTATAGCCGCAACGAAGGGCGTTTGCTGATTTCTAGGATCAGGCCTATCCCCCGTCGATCAATTCAAGGAGTAACCCACCCCATATACTGAGCGAATAGGCGAGTCTGGAGTTTCTCTTGCTTCCCCGCAGTCACCGAGTTTTTGACGTAGATTGCGCATATGGCTATCGATCGTGCGATCGCTCACTACGCGGTGATCCTGATAGGCAACATCCATGAGCTGTGAACGGGAAAGAACACGACCCGGACGAATCATCATCGCCTCCAGCATGCGGAACTCCACTGGTGTCAGCTCAAGCAGCGACCCTTGAGCGATACACGTATAGCGCTCGCGATCAAGAACGATTTGGCGATGCTTCAGAGTCGCGGCAGAGGGCTCAACCAAAGTGCTACGCCTCAGGAGTGCTCGAACCCGAAGAACCAGTTCCCGGGGACTGAATGGCTTACAGAGGTAGTCATCTGCGCCTAACTCCAAGCCCAGTAGGCGGTCAATCTCGTCGATCCTGGCTGTTACCATAATTATGGGCAAATCACACTCGGCGCGAATCTTTCGACAGATGGTAAGCCCATCCTCGCCCGGGAGCATAAGGTCAAGCACCACCAGGTCGGGCAGCTCATTCAGTATTGCCGCGGCGGTGCCTGTCCCTTCATGGCGAATAGTGACCTCAAAGCCAGCCTGCATCAGGTAGTCTCGTTCCAGCGCCGCCAACTTTTCCTCGTCTTCTACGATCATAACGCGAGCCATCACACACACCTCCAGCTCATACTCCGCCCGCCCATTGCAAGCGGATTAGCCACCCACGAAGACGGCGCACCGCCACAGACACCCCATGGAATCGCTATTCGGCACCGGCGTCATCCTGCTTCCCCAGATTCCATTCCGGGAAATCGGACACACAAAGCCAGGCCACCTAGCTCTGAGGCCGATGCTTGAATCGTACCTGCGTGGCCTTCGATTACGGCGTGGCAGATCGCGAGACCCAGACCAGCACCCGCTGTGCGCCTACTTCTGGACTCTTCCGCCCGGTAGAGCGGATCGAACAAGCGCGAGTATGACTCCTTGGAGACTCCGGGAGCGCTGTCTTCGATGAGTACCTCAACGGAAGCTCCCTGCACCGACGAACTCACCCTGATCTCACCCGGCGAATCCGTATAGGCGATGCTGTTCTCAAGCAGATTTGTAAAAAGCTGCACGAGACGCTCGCGGTCTCCTTTGAAGTGACAGCTCGACCCAAGCTTCGCGGTAAGCCGTAATCCCGTATCCTGCAAGCGCCGCCGCCTCTGTTCCAAAAGACGACGCAGAACGGCCGAGACGTCGACTTCGGCAAACTCGTAGCGGAGCCCACCGATGTCGGCCAACGACAGCTGGTAAAGATCGTCTATAAACTTTTCAAGCCGGCGTACTTCTGCCTGCAGCGATACAAGCTGCTCCTGATCAAAAACACGGACTCCATCGGCGATGGCTTCAAGCTCTCCGCGCAGTACAGTGACGGGAGTTCTCAGCTCATGGGAGATGTCGGCTATCCAGCGCTGCCGGGCGTCACGATTGCTCT
>JBCCNK010000113.1:0-10668 GCA_039025875.1 Pseudomonadota bacterium | reverse complement strand
GTGAGGGATTCGCTCGACCTGAAACGCCGATAGGAGCGTTTCACACGGCATTTGCAGGGTTTTCTACCCTCTGCTGACCTTCCCAACACCCGATAAAGCTCCTCTGAGCTCAAGTATCCAGGCCAGCAACGCTGGATCGATCGTTCTGGTGTGCTTTGACGTAAATAGGTGTCGGTTAAATCAATACTAGGTGGCGGCTCTTAAATCCAACTACCAATCAAATATTTATTAATGTGTGCCAACGCACTATTCGATCTACGCTCTTGGGGCTGCGCCCCGCCGCTAAGGCAGCCCCGTGTCTTCAAGAAGAAGACATATGAAAACTTGTCCACAACGTCAATTTCGTGACGCTGATCACGCTTTTGCGCAAAAGCTGACGGTTGCTATCGAAACTGCGAAGTTAGTCACGCGACCGATTTGGGCGTTTATTCACACAGTGCGTGAAGAGGGTGTGAAGGCTAAGTCGGTGAAATATGGCAAATCTTTAGCGCAACGGAATCTAGACAGTGGTTACATTCCGAAACATATTTCTCGGCCAGTGTAACCGCTTCAAAATGCAGCATTTTGCCGAGATTTGACCCGTGCACCGAAGCGGTATAGCTTCGATCCTGAGCCTTCGGAAAGAGCCTCACAACCAAGAATGAGGACAACGCCGGCGGCTGATGAAGCCGAATTGCGCGAACCCAGGAGAGAAGAGGGCAATTGAACAAAAAAAGCCGCCGGTGCTGTAACACCGACGGCTTGGTGCCCGAATTGCGGTTGGGCTGTGGTCCCTGATCCACCCAATATAGCACGAACGGCTAATTCGGAAAGTTCAGACAGCTTGAGCCTCCAGACTCGCGCGCTAACGACAACGTAGTGCGGAGTGACAACAACATGGCTGTTGCTGTGGCGGTCGTGTCCACCAAAGGTGGCGTGACAAAGACAACTACCACCGCCAATCTTGGCGGTATCCTTGCGGACCTCGGAGCGAGCGTCCTTTTCGTCGACCTGGATCCTCAGTCGACGCTTTCGAGTTACTACAACGTCACGAAACGAGCCGACCTTGGTGTACTGAGCGTCGTGCAAACGGGCGTGATCGATGGTGCGATCTCCTCGGTAGATCTCACCGAAGGCCTCACGGCCGACCTCATCGTGTCCGACGACGTCGACAACAAATTGCACGACTGGATCCGCGATACACCAGATGGGCGCACGCGACTCAAGCGGGCAGTGGAGAAGGCACCGTACGATGTGGTGCTGATCGACACGCCAGGCCTATCCGGACCGCTGCAGGACACCGGCGTCCTTGCAGCCGATTTCATGATTTCGCCGATCGTTCCGGACATCCTCTCAGCTCGAGAGTTTGGTCGCGGCACGATCCAGATGCTCGAGCGTCTACAACCCATGGCATCGCTTGGTTGCCCACCGGGTCAGCTCTACGGACTGATCGCGCGTAAAGATCAGACGAAGAACGCGAGAATAATCGCGGAGTCGCTGTCGACGGCCAGCTTCGCTGGATCCAAAGGCAAGATCCGGATCCTCGAGACGACGATCCCGAGCAAGGTTTGCTACAACGAAGCGGCGACTCTGCAGATCCCAGTGCATCTGCATGATGCGAAGTCGCAGACGAGCACGCCCAGTGCGCGGGAAACGATGCTCGAGCTCGTCAAGGAGCTGTTTCCCAACTACGCGCGCGGTTCGCTGCAGACCGACGAGGGCAGGGCGAACGGGCAGGGCGCTTCTAACGTGGTGAAAGTTCGTGGCTAAGCGCAAACCCACAATAGAAGTCGTCCGCAATTTGTTGTCGTCAGGTTCGAACGACACGCCGGCGAGCGAGCTAAAAGAAGGGCCCGTGGATCCGCTGTCTCCGACCATGATCAAGGTCGAGATCACCAACGTTTTTCCCTACGACAATGATCTTCGCATCGAGCGCAACGCAAAGTTTGAAGAGATCAAGGACTCCATCCGAGCTCGAGGCCTTGATCAATCATTCGGTATCACGCGTCGACCTGGTGAAGAGCACTACACCATCGCGCGAGGTGGCAACACACGCCTGACGGCGCTGAAAGAGCTCTATGAAGAGACTCAAGACCCGCAGTTCCTGTGGCAAGAGCTTAAGTTCATTCCCTGGGACGGCGAGCGCACGGCGATTATCGGCCACCTGGTGGAGAACGATCTTCGCGCAGACTTTACGTTCTTTGAGCGAGCGCGCGGCGTTGGTCTTGTTCGTTCAGAGCTTGAGGAGGAGGCGGGGAAAGCGCCTTCACTGAGAAAGCTTGCGGCATATCTCGCCGAAAATGGTTACAAGATTGATACTGCGACGCTCATGCGGATGGTTTACGCGCTGACTGAGCTCGAGGACGTATTGCCGCAAGCACTACGAGCCGGACTCGGCGAGAAGAACATACGGTTGATCAGAAAGACCGTGAAAGACGCGGAGAAAATCCTCGTCCACGAAGGCAAGAAGGACGCAGAGCGGAACAGTGCGCTTATCGGTGGCGTTCTCAATGCCAGCGATCGCGCCGACTGGAGCCTTGAGATCTTCACGAAGGATCTCGAAGCGCGCATCGCGAATGAGATAGACGGCGACGTCGCTACAGTCCGCCTGGCGTTCGCAAGTGCGATGACCGATGAAGCGTTGGATGACGTCTTTGATCCCGAGCAGGGTGAAGAGCCAGGCGGTCAGCCGACGGCGCCGGCGAAAAACAAACAGAGCGTGAAGTCGCAGAAGGATCCAGCATCGGACTCGCTGGAACCGGCTACGACAGTGAAGGGAAAGCGCGAGCAGCATTTGGAAAATGCAGCTGCGCTAGCAAGGTTGGTGGAGATGGAAGACCTGATCCAGCCTTTAGAGGACGTCGGTTTTGGGTATGTCGTCAAGGATGTGCCCGCGTTCGAACGAGTCGAACGGCTAGCGTCAGCGGATCCAGGTTCAGCCTTGCGCGTAAAGGCGGTTTGGTTCCACCTCGTGAATCTCAGCGGAGCACTCAATGCTCTGGAGGACGAGCAAGTGTCCGCCGCTGTGATTCAGCACTTACCAGAAGACTCAATGCTGAAAGCGGCGTTGCAGATGCAATCGATGGAAGCTTTGTCCGACGTCGCAGACGTTCTTTCATCGCCGGGTCTCTGGGCGCAACACCTTCTAGCCTCGCTCACCACTGAGGAGTGGAGTGCGGTGAAAGCGTTGGAGGGGACTTATCGAGCACTGGCGAATGACGTGAACACAGTCGCTGATGCTTGGATGCTCGGGGGACAAACGGAGGTGTAGAACCATGCAAAACAGGCCGGATAGCGGATTGAACCTCGCGGTGATGAATTTCGTATTGCAATGCGCCGCTACTCAATCGATCGCCGCGGTGAGGGAGCTCGGTCTCGAGACGAACGAGATACGCGAGCTGATGGAGATGACAGGGGAAGACATGGCCAGGCTGTCGATGTGCGACGACAGACTGTTCACGGTCAAAATCAACAAGAAAGCGTGGGAGCGGATCAGACGAAACGTGTTCCTTACGCCAAGCGAACTCAGAAACACGCTCATAAGACTTGAGGCGCCTCGATCGATGATCGAGCGTTGGTGGCCTATGCGTCACAACGAGTACGCGCAGTTGCGATCGACGGTAACGGGTACAGATATGTCGGCTCGCTACGGCGGCCGACCGCGAAAAGCGACCACAGAAGAGATCAATAAGCTTTGGGAGTCTTGGGTCAAGATGACGAAGCAGGGCGAGCGAAGGGTTCTACTTCCGCACGACTACCTCGAGATCCATAAGGCCACAGAGTTGCCGCTCAACATCATCTGGAGTCTGACAAACGATTGGGCCGCCGAGCGCAACTACGGTCAGCCCAAGAAGCTGAAGAAAGCGAGATAGGACAGCGGAAGCGAAATTCCAACAGGAAGACTGATGCAGACAGAGTCAATGCAACGCGCCGATAAGGCCATGCGCAATCAGATCCAGCAGCCGGCCAAGGTTGACATGGATAAACCGCTGGCGATGAAGCCAGGAGCGCTCCGCGGCGAGTCGACATTGATCGTTAAGACCCGCCTGGCGCAACGCCTGGTGTTCGGTCGCTCCGAACGTCGCGAAGACAAGAAGGTTGCGATCATCGGGCTGATTGGTTTTTCTGGGATGCTGAAGCAGTTGTGCATGGGAGTGAAGCTTGATGATCCCTACGCAGATCTGTGGCTCATAAACGTCGAAGCGGCGATCGAGGAAGGCCAGGCCGAAATCGCATCGATGCGAGCCACCATCAGCGAAGCGCTCGCAGAGCGCCCGGATTTTTCGCACGGGATTGCCCAGTCAACACGGCCTTTGGAAGTGCCGCTGTACTTCTCCAACCAGATGGCTTTCAAGGCAGCGTATCTGATCAACGATTACGACAACCTGGTTTGCGCTGCGATGACGGCCAAGCATGTGGCCGTCATGACGTCGGTGGCCGCAGATGATTTGATCCGCAAGGGCGGAAAGGCGGTTCGGCGAGCGTTTTGTTCGGCGAACGGATACTCCTACACAGGCGTTGCGCGAGCGGATATTCACCACGGCACCGCGAAAGCAAAGAGACCTAGGGAAGCGTGGGGTGAGATTGCACACGACATTCTCACGGGCGAACGCCGGGCCTCCTGCGCACCGGACTTGCCGCCGAAGAGCTACGCTAACAGCGTGGCGCAAGCACACGCTGAAAATGCGTGAGTGCTGGATCCTCACAGCACAACGAACGCGAGGGTAGATCGCGATCGATCAAGAAGCGAGTAGGGACAACTCCAGCGAATGAGGAGCTGGCTAGCTGGATTGCATCGCTCGAGCTTCCCTTCTCTGGTATTCGCGATGCGAAGAGTCGCATCCGAGTCCTCGAGGCTCGCAGAACTGAACTCGGCCGCGAAGCAGAAAAGCTACTCGGAGATTTCCGCGATCGGTTTCCGCGTGGCACGTCGCCGGCATATCTCTGTAAGGACACCGACAAGACGTTGACGCCGTTGCGTTGGCGCGTGTCGTCGACGGCCGGCAAGTCAGACGCTCGTAAACGATTCGAACTTGAGTCCGAAGTAGGGCAGAGAGTCTTGTCCGCCCTACCCCACGGTGCCCTGCGCATTTTTCTCAACACAGAGGTTCGGAGAATTCACCTGAACCAGGCGATCGTCACGACGATGTACGAGCTCGAAAGGCTTCGCGGATTCGTCGGCCACTACGATGCATGGCGACGAGCTCGAAACACCCTATTGAGCTGATGGGCGACCGCCAACTGGCGCACGTAATCGATGTTCGTGTAGCGGACCTGGCAACGGGTCGTTACGGTTAGGTGGGGTAGGTATATCGGATACAAGCACATGGGTGTGATCAAGGATCTGGCGGATCTGCTAATCAAGCTGCAGGAAGTTCGAGGCGATCGAAAAGAGAAGGACTTCAAGGAGCTGGTCCAGCCGACCTACCAAGCGTGCCGCGAAATTCGCGATGACCTGCACAGCCTATATAGAAGCCATGAGGAGGCCGTCAAAGACGCTATTGCGAGCGCAAGAATCTGCTACTCGGCCGACCAAGTTGCTTCACTATTCGACGATCTGATTAAGAGCATCGATGAGGCGCGAGAACAAACCCGTGCCGATCGCGATCTCCTAAGAGCGCGTACCGAAGTGAGGTACGCAGATGGTGAGCCCAGGCCGTTCGACGTCGACGTGGCGGAGTTCGTTTGGTACAGCGGCGGCCATGAGCTTCAGCGCTTTGTCTACGAGCTCAAAGCGCAGCAGCGCTTTCTAACGCGTCGGGCCGATGAGGTCGATCGGCGACATCTTCAGGCAACGATCACAAAAGAATTGAAGGAGCACTTGGAACGGACCGTTGACGCGCGCAAGAAGCTGCTCGAAAACTGGAGCTCACTCACCGAGAAGTATGCTGCGCTACTCGAAGATCACGGAGGCAAATAGATAGGCATCGAGTGTAGGAACTTCCTACATTTTTTTGTTGCTACAGCATCGAACCCGAAACAGGGTTTGCGGCCGTCACTACAAGCAACACCACGATCGCCGCGGCCGCGCCTATGGCTATCGGAAACCTCTCCTTGAGCGCTACTAATATGCTTCGGCGCGAAGCTCTCATCGCAACGCAAACTTTTTGTGTCGCAATTGACGCAAGAATTACGGTACTTAGATGTAAGAGGGCTAAGACAACGACGGCGGGTTTACGAAAGTGCTCGCTCAGGGCGGTCTCGATCGATATCGCGCCGAGGTAGGCCACCACGCTGCTGACCACGGCGATTCGGAACGCGAGGTTGAGATTGATTTCTGTTGGGATTGGGAACGTATCGCGGAGTGTTGCGTTCGCGGTGAACCACACGGCTCCGCCGATCACGGACAGAGAGAAGACGTAGGCAGACGCGTCGTATGCGCCTAACCAGACCAACGCCAGGTACGGTACCGCGGCGAGTAACCCGACCATAGAAGAAAGACGAAACCAGCCGACCAGCAGCTCTGCAAAAGATATCGACGCATCCTCGGGGTCGGCTGTTGTACTAGGATCGGGCAACGCCGAAGTCTCCTGGTTGGGTGTGTCAACGAGCTCCGAAACCGGAAGGTCGAGAGCCGCACACACGGCGAACAATTTGTCGAAGCGTTTTCTTTTGAGAGGTTCGTTTTCAATTCGACGGAGCGTTCTCAGATCGACCGTCGTCGGCACCAATCGCTGTTCGTTCAAAGCGACGATCGTCGCGCACACCGCCTCTTGGTCCAGCCCGATTCGATCGCGAACCACTTTCGCGATATCCGCTTTGGCATGGACCGCTGTTTTGGACAGCAAGCCGTAACGCTCAATGAACATCGCATTCCATTCTTCAAGCGAGTTTCTCGCCACGCCAAACTCCGCCGTCACCGGAACACCTCCCTGATCTGATTTCAACAACGCTGGGCGGACACGTGCGGACACGAAATGACGCCTTGCCGGTCGCTATTCTTTGCCCGGGCGTGTCCGCTGACAAGCCAGTCTTCGTCGTGGAGCATGGGTCTCGAGCACCGAGTGCTCACTAGCCAGCTTGACTGGCTTGTGCAACAACGAAGGAGATCTTGGTTATGAACAAACGAACACACCATCCCGTGAGAACGATTCTGCGCAAGGCTGCGCTGGCAGCCGTTTCCGCAGGTGCGCTGTGCGCAGCGGTGCCGGCTCATGCGGCTCCGACCACGCCCGAGGTTCTCCTGGAGCGCGCCAAGCGCGGCGACTTCCCGCGGAACACGCATGAAGGCGAAGGCTGGATGCTGGTACTGACAGCTCGTAACAAGTGGTGCGGTAAATCGCGAGCCGACAAGGATTACCGCTCACGTCGGCTTTTGAACAAAGCCGAGCAGCTCGGCCGGCACCGTGATTGGGACTCGGCGGTCGCTCTGTCGCGTGAGATTAACAAGAGCTCGATGTATATCTCTTGCTGGCGAACGATCGACACTTTCACCTTCGGTGTGAGCGTGAGCGTACCGACCAACTGAGCTAAAGCTCGGGCGACAACGAAAGAGGGAGGCTTCGGCCTCCCTCTTCTTTTCTGGACGGGAACGAGCCTCTGCCGCCTGTAGGAACTTCCTACGGCAGGAGCCGGAGCGAGGTTAACCCGCTCCGGCCTGGCTCTTACTTCAGCGGCGCGAGCGACATGCGCTGCGGCCGCTCCGGCTCGTCGGGAAGGCGAAGCACGAATTGCCCGCCTTTGCTTTCCATCTCGTGCACGTATTCGTAGACAGCGAAAGCTGTCGCCATTACTGCGGCGAGACTACCCGCGCGAGTATCGTCTCGAATTTCTTCGATGCGCCTCTTCAGGTCTTTCTCTATGTCGAGACTAACTCGCTCGAAGTCGCCTTGTTTTTTCGGTCGTCCCATTTCTCTTTCATCCGCAGTACCGTGCTCGTGATGGCGAGCACGAAGACTGCGCCCAAGCAGATGTACTTGAACTCTGGAGCAGCCTCTTCAAGGAAGAGACCTCCAAAGGCGGCGAGAAATCCGAAGATATACATACCGAGTTCGCAGCCTTTGAAATGCGCCGCAACGCGCGCGTAAAGCGTCGCGCTTTGGAGCAGCTGCTTACTGTATTTGTGTAGATCGGGTCCGTTCAGATCCATCATTTCCTTTCCCCTTCGTAGGGCAATTAACTACCCACGAAGCGGAAGAAACGACGGATACAAAACGGTGAAGGTGCGTTTGATGATTCATGGCATCAATTGTCCCTGTTCCACTTTGTACCGGCGCAACCGCGAAGCTCTCAAAGCTGTCGTATCAAGAGGCCCTCGTTCCCGTAGGAATCGATCTTTTTCCCCTAAGGGAATAAAGGCGGTGGGCCTTTCTAGTCGCCGAAATGTTCGGCAATGACTTGTCAGCGCTCTTCAAACTATGACGGAGCCAGCAGGCTCGAACTTGGCGTTTCGTTGTTCCACAAAACGCCGCGTAACCAATCCTTGGTAGTGGGGCAAGCGGCCCCGGTCCTTTGTTAAGCAATGGCGTGTATCGGGCCCTGGAAAACGACGTGCTGATCCAAAGGTGTCCGAGTTGTCGCCACGGGTACGTGGCCACATTCCGTGGCCATAACGAGTACCCTCAGAACTCGCCGTCAGCATCACGCGTCTTGCGAGACCGCTATTCCGGTCGAGATGGCCTCGACACTGTGCGGATACAAATTGCAGAGCTGTTAACCCGTCTACAGTGTGTTTACGGGTCGTAATGGGTCTGCACAGACACTATGGCATGAATGTGTTATTTCCACAAGAAACGCGTTTAAAAAACACTACGGGGGTGAGGCCAGTGCTAACCGCCCTACTCCATCTGGCCCAACTGTAGGAACTTCCTACACCCGTCCGATAGCGCTGAGCGAGGGCCTTTTCATTGCTCCGCCCTACCCCGGCGCCGTCAAGTGGAAGCCATTGGCGCAGTCGATGTATCGATATCAGGGCGACACCATTCCGCCCGGCGCGGCTACCCCGGCGACCGCCCTACTCCACCTGGCCCAACTGTAGGAACTTCCTACACCCTGAAATCCGTAAAGTGACGGACGACCTCCACCCGTCTCGGTGACGCAACCTGGCCCTTTAAGGGTAAGGGAACCCTGGGGCAAAACACTGTCTGTACTTCCTACAGGCGAAACAGAAAACCGGTCAAAAACTCGCACCGGTTTTTTGTGGTCGGGCCTTTGCCGCCCTGCTATTCATACAGCCTCAAACCAAACCGAACGGCAGGAGTACTACCGATGACCAACCGATTCAACGGCGAGGGCAACCTGGGGGCAGACCCCGAAGTCCGCCAAGTCGTACGCAGCAAGGACAACCCGGACGAGACGCGCGCGGTCGCGAATCTCCGCGTTTTTTTCGACCGCCAAAAGAGGACCGATGACGGCTACGAAGATGCCGGCGGCTTCTGGCTGAACGTTGAAATCTGGGGCACGCGTGCGGAGCACGTTGAGCGGTTGCTGGGCAAGGGCGATCGCGTCGAAGTGTCCGGGGAGATCGTGGACGACAGCTACGAGAAGGACGGGGCGACTGTCACAGCATTCAAGTGCGTTGCTCGTTCGGTCAACCTGGTGCTGACCTCGAAGATCGAGAGCCTCACCCACAAAGCGGCTGCGGCCGCGTGACGAGTGGCGACAGCATGCGCCAATGAACTGTTTCTGACGGACGTCGTAGCTTCAACGACTACCGGAGGGCCCCGATTGGGGCCCTTTTTTATGCGTCAGAGAATGGAGCTCCTGGGCCAAAAAATCGGCGGGAGTATCGCTCGGCGGTCGCCGAGCTCAGTTCCCGATTACGAAGCTCACGCCTGGAGGGCGAGTCAGTGTTGAACGATTCTCCGCGCGCACGAGAGCAGCAGTATTTGCCTGCGGCTGTGATGCACCACTTCAGCGAACCGCCTGACCTATCGACTTGGTCGCGCGAGAAGCTCCTTGAGACCGGCGCGACATTAGTCTTGCACGGCTTTCTCGACGATCAGTCCATCCGACTCAAGTGCGAGATGGCTGAACGCAAACACAACGAGTTGGACCCTGACCAGATTCTCGACTTCCACCGGAGCTGGTCGCCCTGGGCGCAGTACGTGCTCGACGAGTGCTGGCAGCGCGGCATACTGGACGCCGTTATGGCGAGGGCCGCGGCCAGGCGCACGGAACTGTACTGGCAGCAGCGGCGCGAGCGCGCTGAACGCGAAATGATTCGGAGCGCAGAAGACCGCGCGAACGCCGCTCTCGAACTTCGCTACGAGAGATGGATTACGGTCGGCATCGCTTCGGCGGTCGCAATCGCTGTGTCGCTGATCGCGCGAGCAATAGGCTAAGGCCATGCGTTGGTGGCGTCGATATCGCGAGTACACCGACTCTCTGATTTCGCCGGAGCAGATCGCATCGGAACCGCTCAAAGCGCACCGATCGCCCTACTCGCCACCGGTGCGTTTCTTGCGCACCCGCGTGTTCCTGCGCGCCTCCATCGCGATCATCCTGAATGACCCTCTACGCTTCGTGGGACTTTGCGCGCTGGACGTCGCGCTGCTTTGGCTGCCGCAGCCCTACGGTTTGATCTCGAGCCTCTCACTTGCGCTCGGTGCGGTCACGTACAACGCGCTTCGCGCGCACGAAGTCATGGAACGGATCACGAGCTATCCGACGCCCGCTCCGAAGTTCGTGCCGGCCGGAGGCATCACGCCGTACCGGCCGATGACCGATGCGCCGGTCCGAGTCCGACCG
>JBCCNK010000112.1:0-10727 GCA_039025875.1 Pseudomonadota bacterium | reverse complement strand
GTCGCCATTTGAGGCTGTCGTCTGCAGTCAATTTCTCTGTTCAGGAGCGTCATTGTTGGGTGCTGGCGCGGATTACCATACTGCGCGGCCTTTCGCTTCCTAAAAGGAAATAAAATGCTTCCGCGTAATTTCACCGAAGAGCAAGAGATGTTCCGCGACGCTTATCGCAAGTTTTTGAGCGCGGAGATTGTGCCACACATGGAGGACTGGAGAGAGGCCGGAATCGTAGACCGATCGGCGTTTCAGAAAGCTGGAGATAAAGGTTTTCTGATGATCTGGCCCGACGAAAAGTACGGCGGCACAGGTGATGGAGACTTTCGCTACGAGCAGATTATCATCGAAGAATCGGCCTACGCGCGCGTTGGAGACTGGTACAACACGTTACACAGTCGGATCGTTGGACCTTACTTCACACGTTTTGGTACCGAAGAACAGTGCCAGCGTTTTCTGCCCAAATGTGTGTCCGGCGAGAACATTCTGGCGATAGCGATGACCGAACCGGATGCGGGCAGTGACCTCTCAGGGATGCGCAGCCACGCGGTAGAAGATGGTGATCACTGGGTGCTGAACGGGTCCAAGACATACATCTCTAACGGGATCAACGCCGACCTGGTTCTGGTTGCCGCGAAGACAGATCCTGAAAACAACCCGCATGCCATGACGCTTTTCGTGGTTGAGCGTGGGATGGAAGGTTTCGAGCGTGGTCGCAACCTCAAGAAGATGGGGCTCAAGGCCCAGGACACCGCAGAGCTTTTCTTTAACGATGTAAAAGTTCCCAAGGCCAATGTGATCGGAGAGCCTCATAAAGGTTTCTATATGCTAATGGAAGGGCTGGCGGAGGAGCGGCTAATTGGCGCATCCGGCTATCTTGCAGCCGCTCAGCTTTCGTGGGATTTGACATCGACTTATGTCAAAGAACGGCGGACCTTCGGGAAGCCGCTTGCTGAATTTCAAAACACTCAATTCAGGCTGGCCGAACTGCGCTCCGAACTGGATATCGCCCAGAGCTTCGTTGATCAGTGCGTGACTGCGTTCAACAATGGGCAACTGACAAGCGTAGATGCGGCCAAGGCCAAACTGGTGACCAGCGAGCTGCAGATCAAGACCGCCGATATCGGCGTTCAGTTGCACGGGGGTGCAGGATTCATGGATGAGTATCCCATCAGCCGTCAGTTCACGGATGCAAAAATCTCAACGACTTACGCGGGCAGCTCGGAAGTCATGAAAATCATCATCAGCCGGGATTGTCTTGGGGATAAGTATCAACCTTTCAATGAAAGAAACTTCTGAGGGCGCACTCGATGGGTCCGCTTAACGGTTACACGGTTATTGAGCTGGCAGGCATTGGTCCGGCCCCTATGGGAGGGATGATGCTCGCCGATATGGGCGCCGAGGTGATCCGGGTGGATCGGACGGCCACCAGTGAGCCACCACCGCTTGAAAACGTCAGCGGTCGTGGCAAAAAGTCGGTCGTGCTGAATCTAAAAGAGCCCGCCGGAGTCGATACATTGCTTCGTATGGTCGAAAACGCCGATGTACTGATCGATCCTTTCCGTCCTGGCGTTTGCGAAAAGTTGGGAATCGGTCCCGACCAGTGCTTTGCGAGAAACCCGAAGCTGGTGTTCGCGCGCATGACCGGCTGGGGACAGACGGGTCCGCTCGCAAAGGCAGCGGGTCACGATATCAATTACATTGCCCTGACGGGGGCTCTTTATGCCATTGGTGAAGGGAACGGCAAACCAATACCGCCGCTGAATCTCATCGGAGATATGGGCGGTGGCGGCATGCTGCTGGTAAATGGCGTGCTCGCCGCGCTGCTAGAGACCGCACAATCGGGGCAAGGTCAGGTGATTGATGTCGCCATGGTGGATGGGGCGGCCCAGCTTATGTGGATGTTTCACACGATGGAGCCGATTGGTCTGTGGAATGCGGACGCCCGCGAAGCCAACCTACTGGACGGAGGCAATCACTTCTACAATACCTACGAGTGTGCGGATGGCGAGTACGTTGCCCTCGGCTCAATCGAACCCCAGTTCTACGCACTGCTCGCTGAAAAGGCAGAACTTGCCCCTGAGCAGTTTGGTGAGCAGAACAATGCCGGGAATTGGTCCACCCAGAAACAAGAGCTGGCCAAGGTCATGCGCCAGAAAACGCGAGACGAGTGGTGTGCGATTATGGAGGGAACCGATGTGTGCTTCGCTCCGGTTTTGCGTTTTACCGAAGCGCCGGATCATCCTGCGGCCAAGGAAAGAAACAGCTACGTCAACATCAGCGGCATTACTCAGCCAGCTCCGGCGCCGCGCTTCTCTAGAACTACATCAGAGGTCGCGCACCCGGCTCCCGCCAACGGTGCAGATACGCTTGCGGTGCTTGCAGCTATGGGTCTTAGCGAAAGCGAGCTCGCGGTGCTGCAGGAGGATGGCGCCATTCAAGTGGCTTAAGGATGCGACAAGGGCTATGAGACGGCCTGAAAGGGCTTATTGGATGCATTCTCTGAAACATTTTTGTCAGATTTCGCGGCCGTGCGGCGGCGCTCGCCGAAGTATTGGCTTGCCTATCGTAAAGCCCGCTCTGGACGCCCTTTCTCGGTGAGCGATGAGCCTAAAACGCGCAAAGCGCTTCAGGACCTCGAAGCACGCCTCCGGCGCGGCAGTGATGTCGAGCGCGCAAGTGCAGTTAGTCGCCGGCATAACAAGGGCTATCGCACGGCGCGGGAGAACCTAGCAGAGCTGATCGATCCAGCGACGTTCGTGGAGTACGGTGCCCTTGCGGTAGCCGCGCAGCGAGGACGCCGCGACTACTTCGAGTTACAGCAGCAGACGCCGGCCGATGGGGTGATCACCGGATTGGCGAGTATCAACGGTGCCCACGTCGGGGGAGATGCGGCGCGCGCTGCAGTCGTGATTTATGACTACACCGTGCTCGCGGGCACTCAAGGTTTTTTTCATCACGCTAAGATCGATCGCATTCTGGAGCTTGCTGATCGGCAGTGCCTACCTGTAGTGATGTACACAGAAGGCGGTGGTGGGCGGCCCGGCGATACGGACGTCACCACGCAGATCGCCGGACTCAACGTTGAGACCTTTTCGCGCTGGGCCGCGCTTAATACCGGCATGCCCCGAATAGCGGTTAACAACGGCTACTGCTTCGCAGGCAATGCGGCGTTGTTTGGGGCGGCGGACATCCGTATCGCAACACGTTCGTCCAACATTGGCATGGCCGGTCCCGCGATGATTGAGGGTGGTGGGCTGGGGAAGTTTGAGCCAACCGATATAGGGCCGGCCAGTGAACAGTGGTCAAATGGCGTCATCGATGTACTCGTGGACGATGAAGCCGACGCCACGGCCATGGCGAAGCGCATGCTCTGGTACTTTCAAGGCCGCGTCAATCCGGGTGAAGTAGCTGATCAGGAGGTCCTTCGCGATGTGCTTCCCGACGATAGACGGTGGAGCTATCCGGTGCGTCAGATCATCGAGACCATCTTCGATCAGGGCAGTTTTAGCGAACTCCGTCGCGTGTTTGGTCGCAGCGTCGTCACTGGTCTTGCGCGTCTCCAGGGGCAGGCGGTTGGCGTTCTCGCCAGCGACTGCCAACAGCTCGGAGGTGCGGTAGACAGCGAAGCCTCCGATAAGGCGTCGCGATTTTTTGAGCTCTGTGATCGCTGTGGCTTGCCCGTTGTCTCACTGGTCGATACTCCAGGGTTCATGGTCGGACCCGCAAGCGAGCAAATGGCGGCGGTACATCGAATGTCGCAACTATTCGAGCGTTCGTCCCGGTTGCGTACTCCCATTCTCGCCGTGTTCCTGCGCAAGGCATACGGACTCGGAGCCATGGCGCTTGTTGGTGGTAGTTTTACAGTTCCAGACTTCGCGGTTGCATGGCCTACAGGCGAGTTTGGTGGCATGGGACTGGAGGGGGCTGTTCGTCTTGGCTTCCGCAAAGAGCTTGAGCAGCATACCGACCCGAAGGAACGTGAGGCGCTCTTCGATAAGCTCGTTGGCGAGATGTACGAAAAAGGCAAGGCCACGGAGGCGGCGGCGCATCTGGAGATCGATGCGGTGATCGACCCCGCTCAAACCCGTGACCAGCTGATAGCGGCCTTGTACCATTTTGCTTCTTAAGCAGTGGCCCGGCGCCGGGTTCAGACCGCTAGCAATAAAATAACTATTAACCATCAAGCCACGTTTGGAACTGCTGTTTTCGGGCATTACCCGACTCGACTCCGATAAAACCGGACGCGTGCGATACAGCTGCGAGTCTGTGCGGGAGGTCTACGTTCTCCATGGCGCAGGTATCCACCTATCAAAGAGACTGAGGGAAGTTAACTCATGCAGGGATTGTTTGATTTAAGCGGCAAGGTCGCACTGGTCACTGGCGGCTCGCGCGGTATCGGCGCGATGATCGCCCGCGGTTTCGTCGAGGCGGGCGTGCGTACTTACATCACCGCGCGAAAGGAAGAGGAACTGCGTGCCACAGAGGCTGAGTTGTCCCAACACGGCGCGTGCATCGCAATGGTAAGTAACTTAGGCGACGTGAAAGGCGTGCGCGGCCTAGCGGCGCAGCTCGCGGAACGTGAACCCAAGATCGATATTCTGATCAACAATGCCGGTGCGAGCTGGGGAGCCAGTCTTGATGAGTTCCCCGAAGCCGGTTGGGACAAGGTCATGGACCTCAACGTAAAGTCACTATTCTTTCTGACGCAGGCGCTGCTCCCCCAGTTGCGTGCGGCTGGATCCGACGACGATCCGGCCCGGGTAGTAAACATCGGTTCTATCAATGGACTGTCGTACGCGCCCCTGAGCAACTACTCCTACACCGCCAGTAAAGCCGCGGTCCACCACCTGACGCGTCAGCTTGCCGTCGATCTGGCGAGCGATAACGTTAGCGTGAATGCGATTGCCCCGGGTTTCTTCCCAAGCAAGATGACGGCCCATTTGCTCGATCACGAAGCGGAAATGGCGGCGGCGATCCCGCGCAAACGCCTCGGTACACCCGAAGATGCCGCGGGGACTGCGATTTACCTCTGCTCACGGGCGTCGGCCTTTGTCACCGGCCATGTACTTGTGCTGGATGGTGGTCAGGACGTGGCTAACGCGTAGCTCACCTGCGCAGTTAGCGCGCACTTAGCGCGTGAGCACCAGTCGTATACCTTGGAGCTGAGCGCTCGCAGTGTCGATAGCGCCGACGCCGGCTTCGAGGCGCTTGGCAAGCGCATCCAGCTCGTCCTGACGCACGCTGGGGTTTACCTTCTTAAGCGCTTGTA
Organism: Pseudomonadota bacterium; assembly: GCA_039025875.1. Lineage (GTDB taxonomy): Bacteria > Pseudomonadota > Gammaproteobacteria > Pseudomonadales > Halieaceae > Congregibacter. The sequence continues at coordinate 5,464 of JBCCNK010000112.1, read as the reverse complement.
ATCGAGTCAGCTCGCCGCCTATCGACTCCCGATACCTGCCGGAGGCCGTCTCTTTAAGGGTCGCGGCCGCCTTATCGGCGAGCGCCTGGGCATCGTCCAGTCGCGCTTCTATCTCGGTGCGAAGCTGAGCGACGATTTTCGTGCCGGCCGCCTTCGGCACTTTTTCGATGCGCTAATTCAGTCGGTCATGACTGAGAAGTTCGCTCAAGTCACGACCGCGCGCATCCAGCAGAATGCGCGTGGGGCTGAGCGGCAAGAACTGTTGTACTCCAAGGTGTCGTGGTGCACTGACAGTCATCGTGAACAGCAACTCATAGAGGCGAGAGCCAGCAGGCACTCCCTTGAGACTCATCGCGCCGACACTGGCCTGGCCCAGAGTGCTTCCAAGCACCGCGTCCAGAGCCTCGTCGAACCAGGGGTGCTCCCACCCGAGGAAGATCCAGTCCTCGCGTTCGAGGGCACGCTCGCGCGACATCGTTACTGTGGCGCCATCTTCCGGCAGGTCAGAAAATACCGTTAATACCTCTTCGTCACCACGTCGGAGTATCGCCGCGTGCTCTGAGTGCTCTTCATGTTGTACTCCGGTAACCGCGCACAGCTGTTCCAGAAATTCGGTGGCAAGGTCAGGGTCTTCCAGCTCTGCGATGTCCCTCGCAAGCTGAGCGCCGAAGTCAGCATCGCAGGAACTTCGCTCCAGAAGCCGGTCGCGACCGAGCGCAAGCATCTCACGGGTGCTGGCCGTAAATTCCTCGGTCTCCGTGAGCAGCTCCTCCAGGTGATCGGTAGGCTGCTCCAGCTCCACGTCAAGTCGGGGTCCGAAGCGGTCAAGTATTAGATCGCCGGCGCTACAGCTTTGTGCGAACAGATCGACACCCTCATGATACCAGCGCAGCAGCGTGCTCTGCGCACCGTCGCGGAGATGGGGCACGTGAATAAAAATCTGGCTCTGTTGGCCGATACGATCGAGGCGCCCAATGCGCTGCTCGAGTTGATCGGGATGAGCGGGAAGGTCAAATAAGACCAGGTGCTGCGCGAACTGAAAGTTGCGGCCTTCGCCGCCGATTTCGGAGCAGATGAGCACCTGTGCCCCTTGCTCCCGTTCGGCAAAGTAGGCTGCAGCACGATCACGCTCAATGATGCTCAGATGCTCATGGAACGCGGCGGAGCGAATGCCGGAGCGCAGTTGCAAGAACTCCTCAAGTGCCAGCGCCGTTTCGGCAAGGGAGCAGATCACCAATACCTTTGCTGGACGTAGCGCTCGTAGTTTTTCAACGAGCCATGCGACTCGGGGGTCCTCGGCGAGCCAAGCGTCTTTGTCGACCAGGCTGTCCGGGTACAGTTTTGCATACTCCGGTGTTTCTGGTGCGTCCAGAGGATAAAACTCCACGACCCGTTCAGGAAAACCGCCGACGGCGGCTCGAGTGTTTCGGAAGAGCACACGGCCGGTACCGTAACGGTCGATGAGTGCCGCGCTTCGTTCTTCCGGACTTGGTAACGCGAGAACGTCCTCGGGTAATCCGTCCGGTGTGTTTCCCGCATCAATCTCGTCCAGCATGTCGCTCCAGCGCCGGTACGTAGTTTCCTGCTGCTGGTAGGCTGAAAAGTCGTGGAATCGTTCGGGATCAAGCAGAGCAAGACGCGCAAAATGAGCTTTTTGACCCACCTGTTCCGGCGTCGCAGTTAGCAGGAGCAGACCGGGGGAGTGAGTGGCAAGCTCGTTCATCCATTCGAACTCGGCACCGTCCGGGGCGATGCGATGGGCTTCATCCACAATGACCAGATCCCAGTTTGAACTTACGGCGGAGTTTCGAGCTTCGTCGTCACTCAGCAACTCTGTGGAACAAAGCACCAACTGCTCTTCATCAAATGGATTGTCGCTGCTGCTTTCGGCGATGCGTTCTTCATCGTACAGGGCGAACGGAAGATTGAAGCGCCGACGCATCTCGACAAGCCACTGAAACTGAAGGGATTCGGGCACGAGAATCAACGCGCGATTTGCGCTGCCGATCAATAGCTGCCGATGCAGGATCATTCCCGCCTCTATCGTCTTTCCCAGGCCTACCTCGTCCGCCAGCAACACGCGCGGGGCATCGCGCTTACTGACTTCGTGGGCAACGTAGAGCTGATGTTCAAGCAGAGCGGTTCTCGTGCCCAGCAGACCGCGAAGGCCGCTGTTCTCCAATCGGTTCACCAGCTGTGCAGTTTTCAAACGCAGAATGAAGCTGGGGTGGTTGTCGAATTGGGAAGCAAACAATCGTTGCCGGGGCGTGGCCAGATCAATGCGATCGTCAATATCCAACTCGGCGATGTGATACGTATCGCCCTCGTGCGTAGCTTCGTAAAAATAGAGGCCCTCGATCAAGTCCCGGTCAACGACGCTCAAGGTTCGGCCATCCCGCGTTCTCAATGAGTCACCGGAGCGCAACTGCAATCGGGTGAGAGGCGCGTTGTCAATCGCGTATGTACGGTCCTCCTCAACTGCGGGAAAGTGGATGGTGACGCGTTTGCCGTCAAATTCGACGACCAATCCGAGGCCCAGCTCACTGTCCGCGTGTGACAACCATCGCTGGCCTACTGCAAAGTTACTCATGGAAGAGATACACCATGCGTGTTAAGCCCAGGCGCAGATTCCAGGCGCTCGGTTTTTTTTCTAAAAAACAGCCGCTCACTGTTCTGCTGGCAATGGCGCAGCAACTCAACTATCGAAACGTCTTTGATTTCAGCAATTTTTTCAGCGATGAAGGGTAAATAGGCTGGACTGTTTTTACGTCCACGATAGGGCTCCGGTGTGAGATACGGAGAATCGGTCTCAAGCAAAAGTCGATCGAGGGGTGTCATTCGCACGGCTTCGCGAACCTGGTCCGCATTCTTAAAAGTCACCATACCGTTGAAGCCAAGATACCAACCTGAAGCCAAGGCGAACTCTGCGAGCGGCAGCTTGGAACTGAAGCTGTGCAAAACTCCGCCGTGACTCAGTTCGTTCAGATGCGCAGCCAGAACGTTCTGCGTATCTTCTTCAGCATCGCGTGTGTGTATGACCACGGGAAGCTCATGTTCTGCCGCGAGGCGCAATTGAGCTTCGAAGCATTCATATTGAACCTGCTTCTCGGCATGCATGTAGTGGTAATCAAGACCAATCTCACCGATTGCCACCACTTTCGCTGCTCGGCAGCCGCTTCGGATCTGTTCGTCGACGTGGCTTGAGTAACTGGACGCTTCGTGAGGATGGATGCCCTGAGTGCAATAAATTGCTTCGTGGGCCCGTGCCAGATCAGCTACCCGCTTCTGATTTGAACTTGATACGGATATTGTGATCAAACGTGTAACGCCGACCGCTCTGGCATCGACCAGAGTTTGTTCAAGCTCATTGGCTTCCAGATAATCCAGATGACAGTGCGTTTCGGTGATAGGGTGGTTAAACCGGGGGATTTCCCGACGCTTTTTATTACTCATTGTTGCCCATGGATGTTGGCTTAACCTTATTACATAGTGTGTGTTCTGGATTCCGCAGAACCAAGCAGTGCGAGACGCGTTCACGCGCGGCTTGTGCTGCAGCGTCTAAAATGGCGCGCGATTATATCGACTCTGGTAGCGCCGTGTCTGGCGAATTTACCGAAGGTATATCGCAGGCGGTGCTGCAGTCCTTTTGCGGCTCTGCTCTCGTGACTTCAACCGCGCCTGATGGTTCCTCCTTTACCGAAAGCCGTTTTCAATATGAAGCTCGCAGTGCCCACCTACGGTTAGCTTCCATCTGTCGTGGAACATTTTTAACCCTCGTCGCAATCGCAGCCCTCGCTAGTACGTCGCTACATGCAGCCAGTGATGCGTACGGTAGAAGCGTGTTGTTGTATCGCCTGGCGGATCCAGAGAGCGGTGCTGATCTTGGCAGCATTCGAACGGTGGTGCCCAACAACTATCCGAGTACCGTGAACGATTCTGACAATCCCTCCGGGGCCGCGGACAGCGACGCTGTATCTCCTGAACGCAGATCGGAGCTTCGGGGGCTCGTTGCTGAGCTCGAAGCCTTGATTGAGGCCGAGGAGCTCGCGAACGGTCCCTACGCGGCGTCTATGTCGGAATCTCTGACCCAGCTTGCGCGTTCCTATGACGAACTTGGCCAGACGAATAAGGCACTTTCCGCTCGTGAGCGTGCCATGTTCTTGATTCGGGTCAATGAAGGGCTGAACTCTCCGACCCAGCGACCGCTGCTGCGCACGATCCTTTCCCAGCTGCGCGAGCAAGGGAACTATCAGGCGCTCGATGATCGCTATCGCTATTTTTTTCGAATCCACGGTTCTGGCCGCGCACCCTGGACTGATTCTCGCTGGAACGCCACTCTTGAGTATCTGGCCTGGCAGCGCGAGGCACTACTTCGCGATGTTGACTCCGATCCGTTCCGACGCCTGCTTCGCCTCGTCGGTACTCATGAGTCCCTCGGTGAGGCACTCGACAAGGAGGGTGCTCAACCACCCTGGAAAGTGCGCGTCGACGCCGCCCTAAGTCATCTCGACACTTTGTACCTGCTGGAGGAGTTTTCAGCCCCCTATGTAGAAAGACGAGACTACGTTGAGCGAATCCGGCCACGAAATGATCCGCTGGAAGTCGATCGCCAACTAGAGCAGGTGCTGATGTTGCAGCGTTCGGTGAATCGACGTGGTCGAGCTCTTATCGATACGGCGCTCGAATCGGTACCAGCAGATGAGCACTTGGCACGAGCAAGATTGGAGCTTGCCGCGGCCGACTGGTCCCTTTGGCATGGATCGACGGGCGTGGCGATGGGCCGTTATCGCGAGCTGCTACGTAGAGCTCAGGACCACCCACGCGAGGTTCGCACGAAGATCGAAGCCTGGTTTGACTCACCGATGCCGCTCCCACACAGTTCAACGTTTGCGGTCGTCGAGCGACCTGCGCTCCAGAGCACAGTCGTGTCAATCGCTGTTACGAGTGCCGGTCGTGGAAGATCATCTCGCAGCGCAACTGACCCTGGCCCTCAATCGATCGAAGTTCTTGGAGCTGGCTCCGGTGTTTCCGGAGCTGAGGCCGCGCCAACGCAAGTACGGGACTCCGGCCGACGCTCCTCAGTCCGCGTACTTCGTGCCCTCAATTCACTGCGATATCGTCCAGCCTTCGTAAACGGCGAACCCGTGGACGCGACGATCGGTCCCGTTCTTGCGGCTTTTTACGAATCTCGTGCTTGGCGAGCGCCTCGGTCTTTCGCTAACTATTGATAACCAGCAGGGCGCCAGTCGCCCTCACAGTTCCGCGCGTCTTCCATGAAAGCACCTCCCCACCATGGCGCTGGACGCAAAGTTCAGCCATATCATGAAAAGGTGGTCGCTCTGGATCCGCGATGACTATTCGCTGGACGTTGGCCTTGATTGCCCGGGATACCAGGTTTGCCAAAGGTCTTACGAGTTCATCCCAGAAGCAAACATCTGCAGCGATCAACGTGTCGAACTGCTGC
>JBCCNK010000111.1:0-10810 GCA_039025875.1 Pseudomonadota bacterium | reverse complement strand
GTTAGTAAAATCTCTAAAAATTTAGAATAATTGTAGGCAATAAGGTTACTTTTTAAAATCAAAGATATATTTTTGCTATTCTGTTGAGAAAGTAAAAATGCTCAATGCTACTTTTAGCAGATAAATACTGTTGCCGGACGGGCAATAGTCAATTTGAAATGAGGAAATAATTCATTAAGACTTTTTTTGTGATATGTTAAACTAAACTAAAATGTGAAACTATGAGGTACAATTCTACACAACTCACCTCGTCAGGTCATCCGCTCACCCTCGTGAAGGGAATAGGGGCTTTTGTCTTGGCAATCCTTTTATCCGCCCAAGTGTGGGCTCAAGACCAATCAATCACTGGTAAAGTAACCTCGCAAGAGGATGGTGGTACCCTACCGGGGGTAAACGTCATTGTGAAGGGAACTAGCCAGGGAACCGTAACTGACATTGATGGTAACTATCGTATCAACGTTCCCGAAGGCGGCGAAATCCTTTCGTTCAGCTTTATTGGGTTAGAGGCTCAAGAGGTAGAGATTAACGGTCGCTCTATCATCGACATACAAATGACATCGGATACCCGCCAATTATCCGAGGTGGTAGTAACCGCTATCGGTATTGAGCGGGAGAAAAAAGCACTGGGCTACGCGGTCTCTGATGTAGAGGGCGAAGCTATCCAGCAAATCTCTGAGCCTGATGCCGTTCGTGGCCTGACGGGTAAAATTCCCGGAGTAAATATTCAAGGCTCAGGCGGGGGTGTTGGTTCGGCTACCAACATTACCATCCGGGGTAACTCTTCATTATTAGGAAATAACCAGCCACTTTTTGTAGTAGATGGAGTTCCTTTCGATAACTCTAGCAATCGCTCTAACGATGATTTTCGACAGGGTAATCCTCAGTCTAACCGGGCTCTTGATCTCGATCCTAATCTTATCGAGTCTATCACTGTACTAAAAGGTGCGTCTGCTGCGGCCCTGTACGGTTCCCGGGCTGCCAATGGTGTTATTGTAATTACGACCAAGGCCGGTAAGGCAGGCAGCAAGAAAGGTTTTGAAGTAACGGTAAGCAGCGGTGTTTCTGTGGAGCAGGTTGCGATGAATCCTGAATACCAAGGTGATTGGACTCAAGGGGCTACCTTCGGTAGTAATAACTTTGTGTTCAACAACGGATTCTTCGGTACTTGGGGACCTCGTTATGACGATGTAAATCGTTGGCTGGCGGCAGGGGTAAATGATAAAGGAGAGGACTTTAGCGTTGCCCCTCCCCTCAGAAAGTATAACAATCCTGACCGACCCGACTTATTTGCGGCTGATATTTTTCCGGAGATTGCGGAGGCTCCTAACCAGGTTCTTCCTAATACCGATAACTGGGAAAATTTCTGGCAAGATGGAGTCCTTTTTGAAAACTCGGTAACTGTTAATGCTGGAGGGGAAAAAACTTCACTCACTGCGGGTATTTCCCGAACCGATAACGAAGGTATTATCCCATTCTCAGAATTGGATCGTACCAGCGTAAGTTTTGGGGGTCGCGCTCAGCTCGATAATGGCATTTTCGTTAACGGTAGTGTAACCTACGTTGAAACCAATCAGCGTACCGCCCAGCAAGGGGCTGAGATTATCACCGGAGCTGCTGCTGGTTCGTCTCTGATTAGTATGTTGTACTTATTGAGTCCTACTTACGACTTAACTAATAATCCCTATGTAAACCCTCGTACCGGTGGTAGTATCTACTACCGAAATGGCTTTGATAATCCGTATTGGGTATCAGAATTTGCCCCTATTAATAGCGAAGTGAGCCGGGCGTTCGGTAAGGCTCAGGTTGGATATGATATTACTGATTGGTTAACTGTTTCATATCAGGCTGGTTTCAATACCTACACCGATCGTCGTTCTTCCCTAGTACCGGCCAATGGTGAAAACATCCCGGCGGGTCAGTACACGGTAGATGATATCTTCCGCGAAGAACTGGACGGAAACTTATTGATTACTCTCGACAAGAATATTAGTGATGATCTTAATCTAAGAGCTATTCTCGGTCATAATGTAAACCAGCGTACCTTCGAGCAACAAACTATCATTGGTACTGGTATCATTGACCGTTCCATTACCAACATAGTGAATACTGGTAGTCAGGTAATGCGACGGGATTTGTTCGAGCAACAGCGCTTCCAGGCAGTATTTGCTGACCTATCCTTTTCTTATCGCGACTACCTTTTCGTGAACGCGGTAGCCCGTAACGACTGGTCTTCTACTTTACCCACCGATGAAAGAAGTTATTTCTATCCGGGTGTCGGTGCCTCCTTCTACTCAGGCGCTTATCGCGATACTCGTCGCAACGCTGGCGTCCCCCACGATGGCGGCCGATAAGAAGGGGAGGTTCCGTGTAAAGGGAGCGGGTTCATCAACGTGTCAGCACTTTTCAGAAGCCGTACGCGAAGCGGGTAGCGAGTTCGTTTCTTACGGTGGTTGGCTAGACGGCTACCTCACGGCGATGAACCGTTACGAGGACGAGACTTACGACGTCGTAAGCTGGCAAAGCACTGAACTGCTTTTGGCGTCGCTCTTGCGATACCGTCAAACAAATCCCGAAGCGATTTTCCATTCAGCGGCTGCGCAGCTCGCACAAACCCTCAAGCGGTGGGCGATACGCGCACAAAATCCCATCCAAATCGCGGAAAGTGATGGCATGGCAGCAGCCGTTTATAAGGAAACGCTTGCTCGAGTTCAGGGTCGTTTACGACAGCAAGGCTTCTACGATGGCGATCTGTCTGGAGAGTTTGACGAGGTAACGCGAGACGCGCTCAAGGCCTTTCAAGAGAGTAAAGCGATCCACGCAACCGGGTTACCGGATCAGGAAACCCTAATGCGACTCCTGTCCTCCAGACCTGCAAACTGACCCGTTCAGCCGGCTTTGTATTCTTTCGGCTACCACTTGGCGACACCTGCGGTGGGAACGCAGGAGGCCAGTGCAGCAAGCAAAGCCGAGGTCGACGCAATGCGCTCAGTAGATCCGTTCGAGCTCGTTTGGTTTCGGGTTTGTTCAGCTAAAGCGGCCCCGTTTCTCAGGTCTGCTGGAGAGTCGCGTTATAGTTCAAGTACAGCTTGTCGTCGACGATGCGCTAGTGCTCCACACTACCCTTAGCTGTGTAGCCGTGGGACGCGGCCCAAGCACAATAGCCGCCGTACTGCAGCGCATACCGCGGCGGACTGGCACTAAACGCATTGAGGTTAGCCCGCGATGCGAAACGTTGCCCTAGTTTCATCTCGCATCGGCGTATGTCCCTCGGATCTACTCGCATCCTCGAAGTTTGGGGAACCGTTGCGGAGAAAACATTGGGCGCAGTCAATCAGGTCAGCGAACAACAGTGACCTTGCGAGCGAGAGCAGTTCCAGCATGTAAGGTGACCAAAAGAATCGTGCCCATCTCGGGAAACGGCCCTGCTATTATCGATCGCGCAGAGATTTTGGAGGCTTCGTGCGACCGGTATTGGCGTTCGTTCTATTGTTACAAAGCTGCTCGACGGCGGTGCCCGCCACCCCGAACTGGCCTCACATCATTGCCGAGGCTCGGCCCGCGGTGTTTGGCCTAAGTGATGGGCAAAGCAGCATCGGTACGGGCTTTGCTGTGGCATCGGATCTGATCGTGACCAACGCTCATGTCGCCAGTGGTTCGGTTTACTTGCAGCGGACGGACCGTACGCTGTCCGGATTGACGCTCTTACGGATAGACGAAGACGCGGACCTTGCGTTGCTGCAACTTACGGACAGTCCACCGGCTCTAGGCTCGGGAGTACTGCGCACCTTGTCCCCGACACGTCGGGTTCCGCGCGTTGGTGAACCGGTGCTCGTTCTTGGCAATCCGTTCGGCTTAGGCGTAACGGCAAGCACGGGGATTGTCAGTGCGCTAGGGAAAGCTATCGGAAGAGATCAACGACTACAGATTGACGCTGCGGTAAACCCTGGGAACTCGGGTGGACCGCTGCTTGATAGCCGGGGCATGGTGATTGGAATCGTTAATGCGCGTGCTGCGCTGGGGTCTGGAGTTGCGTTCGCTGTGCCCATGGCGAGGCTTATCGACCTTATTGAATCCGGAAAAGACGCAACGCGTTCAGTGGATCCGCTCTAGCTCGTTCGGATGGGGGTTGCGCCGCTGAACAGTCTCTGAATGCGGCAAAAATAAAGTAATGGCGTTGTAAGTCACACCAGTGGCAGCATCTCGCGGGTCGAACGATCGAGATGTACAGCATCCGCTGGGGGTCAATTGGCAAGCGCCGGTTTCTATCGCGTGGCGATCTGCTGCGCCATCGCGTCACTTCTCACCGGGTGTGGAAGCGGGTCGAGGAGCGGCAGCGATCCGGCTCCGCCCGTGCCAGGTGGTGTTGTGGAAGACGCCCCGGTAGGTGATCCCCCGCAAGTAGAAACTCCCCCGACCGGAGGCAGCACTCCTTCGCCGGTAGCGAAAGTGCCTGGTGGTTCTGGGTCCGATTCCGGTCCTGATACTGATCCTGATCCCGAGACCAGTCCTCCGCCCAGCGACCCACCAGCTGCTCCACTCCCCGCTGATGACGGGGATCCACCACCGCCGGTGCAGCCGGATCCCGGATCGGGTTCCGAATCTGGTTCCGAATCTGGTCCCGATCTGGAACCTCCACCGGAACCCGCGACGGATCCGGGTGACGCGGCTGCGATTACCGATTCAGCTGCGATCAAATTCCTTAACCGCGCTACCTTTGGTGCTACGGATTCCGATCTCAGTGCCGTCCAGGCGGATTCTGCTTCGGACTGGTTCCGTCGCGAGCTCGAGAAACCGGCGAGCTCGTTTCAGCGCGAGGTCACGCAGTTGCTAGCCGCAGACGGCGCCACGGACCCATCCGGCCAACCCACTTTCCAAGGTCGTCGAACACCGAATGTTGCCTTCTGGCAGCTGGCGGTTACTGCCGATGACCAGCTACGACAGCGGGTTGCGTACGCCCTGTCGCAGATCTTTGTGATCTCTAACAGATCAAGGTCGCCGCTGTTCGATTGGCCCGTCGGCGTCGCGTATTACCAGGACGTGCTCGCGCGGAACGCCCTAGGGAACTTCCGAACGCTTCTTGAAGAGGTCTCGCTGTCTCCGGCGATGGCGATTCATCTGACCTACATGCGCAATCTCAAAGCCGACGCAGCGACGGGTCGGGAACCCGACGAAAACTACGCGCGCGAACTCCTGCAGTTGTTCACCATCGGGCTTGTAGAACTTAAGCCCGACGGCACGCCGAGGCTAGCCAACGGCGAGCCAGTCGAAAGCTATAGCAACGACGACATCACCGGACTTGCGCGAGTGTTTACGGGCTTGAGCCTGGATACGGACGTGTTCTTCTACGGTTTCGCCGAAGAGAATTCCGGTGCTCAGGCGCGACCGCTGCGGGCGTTTCCGGAATGGCACTCGGTGCAGGAGAAGCAATTCCTCGGGGTACGCATTCCGGCGGGAACCGATGCGCTGGCCAGCATCCGGATAACGCTCGATGCGCTGATTCAGCATCCAAACACCGCCCCGTTCGTCGCACGGCAGTTGATCAAGCGGCTGGTCATGAGCGCGCCTCCCCCCGCCTACGTTGCGCGCGTTGCGCGCGCTTTCGAAGACGGCCTGTACCTGCTTCCTGACGGAGAGCTCGCAGGCCGTGGTGAGCGCGGCGACCTGGCCGCAACGATCGCAGCCGTGTTGTTCGATCCTCGCGCCGTTGGTGATTCAGGCGCTGCAGATGAGCAGGGCGGTAAGCTGCGCGAACCGGTGTTGCGAGTGACGCAGTATCTCCGGCTGTTTGTGGGTAGTGCCTTCGATAGTTCCCGCACCCCGGCCCTGCATGAGACGACTTCCGCAGACTCGCTTGCCCAGGCGCCCTTCCAGTCTCCATCGGTATTCAATTTCTACCGTCCGGGATACCTGGCCCCGGGTACGCGCAGCGGCGACCTTGGCATGACCGTGCCGGAGCTGCAGATCGTTACTGCCAACAGTCTTGTCGGCTACAGCAATACGCTGGGCGACCTTATCTTTTCCGGCGGTGTCGCCGAACGGTGGGCCGGCGCCGGACCGGATTTTTCATCGGTCCGCGGTTTTGCAGAGCAACCGATAACTCTCGTCGATCGATTGGCTGTGATGCTTGGCGCCGCTCCCGTCAGCAACGAAACCCGGGATCGAATCGTTGCGTTCCTTCAAGACCTGCCCGCGGGTGTCGGTGAGAACGCGCAGCAACGGGTTCGGCACGCGATCCAGCTGTTGATGACGTCACCCGATTACGTAGCTGCGAAGTAAGTATGAAACATCTGGATCTGAACCGACGCCGCGTGCTGCGACAGCTTGCTATCGGTGCGAGCCTCACGGGACCCGTACTGCTAAGCAGCTTCGGCCGATCGGCCCTGGCCGCGGAGGCGTCGGACTATCGTGCGCTGGTATGCCTGTTTTTCTTTGGAGGAATGGACGCTTTCGATACCGTTCTTCCGTACGACAGCGACAGTTATGCGCGGTTTGCGCAGCTGCGGGCGCGACTGTTTCAACAGTACGACGCTGCAAACCCTGCTGCGAGCCGCGCCCGCACTGCGCTGCTGCCCCTGGCTCCGGATACGCGGTTCGGTTCCCGGCGTTTCGCGTTGCCGGCGCAGCTCGCCGGACTGAAGACACTGTACGACGAAGGTCGGCTGGCGATCGTTGGAAACCTGGGGCCACTGCTTGCACCGCTGACCCGGGCAGACGTCGAAGCCGACTCACCTCTGGTCCCTGCCCGACTGTTTTCCCACAACGACCAGCAGTCGACCTGGATGGCCAGTGGTCCCGAGGGAACTCGCCTCGGTTGGGGCGGGCGCTTCGCTGATAGCTGGTTGGACGCCAATGCAGCGCTCGGTGGTGGCGCGTTTACAGCGCTCACCACCCAGGCAACGCGGCTGTTTCTCAGCGGTGAGCGCGTTGTGCCCTACACCACCGGGCTCAACGGTGCGCCCCGCTATCGTCTGCTTGACGGTTTCCCGAGCACCGGCTCACCAACGCAGGCGGCGCAACGTGCTCGGCTCCGCGCGCACCTCGGAGCTGCGTCCGTCGCCCTGCCGCAGGCTCTCGCCCAAGACTATGCCGATGCGCTCGCGAGAGCGCAGGCTACCAATGAACGCTTCGATGAGGCGCTGCAGGATGTGGGAGAAAACGAGACAGCGTTTCCTACGAGCCGCCTGGGGCGGCAGCTGCGTGCGGTAGCCCGGGCGATTTCCGCTCGCGAGGCGCTAGGCACGCAACGACAGGTGTTTTTCGTGGGTATCGGCGGGTTCGACACGCACGCCAGCCAGGCGCGGACGCTGCCGGCATTGCACACGGAAATTGATGGCGCGACTACAGCGTTTCAAAGCGCGATGGACTCGCTCTCGCTCAGCCGAGCGGTGACGTTGTTTACCGCATCCGACTTCGGGCGCACGCTGTCGATCAACGATGACGGTACGGATCACGGTTGGGCCGGTCATCATTTAGTTGTCGGCGGCGACGTCGCCGGGGGCCGCATCGTTGGGGATTTGCCGCCGTACGAGCTCGACCACCCGTCGGATGTTGGCCGAGGTCGCTTCATTCCGACGACGTCGGTGGAGCAGTACGCGGGGTCACTGGGGCGTTGGATGGGCCTTACGGCCGAAGAACTCAACCGTGCCCTGCCTAACCTGCGGCAGTTTGACGGTTTACCGTCGCTGTTCGCGGACACCAGCTAGCCGCGATCACTCGACTTCGAGTTCTCGTGCGAGCCATCCCGCCTCGAAGTCGACCCCGTCTCCGGCGTTGATTCCCTGCTGGGTGTCTTGCGCAAACGTGCGGATGGCGTCGATTTCCGCTGGCGTGTGGTCGAGCGCGAGCTGCCGTTCAAGGATGTCTGCATCGCAGTACGGGCTGCGTGCGCATCCAAGGTAAAACCAGTTCAAGGCCCGAGGCTGGTTGATGTCGTCACCAGCCGGATCGTGATAACTGCCGAGAAAATCCGCGGCGAGGAAAAAAGCACGATAGTCGTCGGTTTCAAGCGACGCGTTAACCAGGGCTAGAGCCTCGTCATACGGCACGTCCGGATTGTGTTCCAGCGCCAATTCCAGCGCTGCTATTGGATTGCCGGCGTTGGCGGCGACTTCAAGCGCTTGTTGCTGCCAGGTCTCGAGATCGGTTCCTGCAGGTGCCGCATCAACCACCGCTTCGCACTCGGCGAGGAGGGTTAGCAACTCGGCACGGTTTCCGTCCGTGCCGGCGTCCGCATCGAGCATCGCCAACAGTTCGCTCGGTTCTGCTGAGTCGCTCGTCTCCAGGCTGTCCGCCGCAAGCCCCAAACGTTCTGCGGGGAGACAGTTGCCAATGACGCGAGCCAGATCAAAGTTTGCCAGGCCATCGCCGCTGTTAATTGCCGCCTGTGCGGCTGCCAGCTCTGCGGCGAGATCTCGGATGCCTCGGTCGCCGTTCAGCGCCAAGCCTTGAAAGGCTTCGTCGTCTCGGTAACGCGGCTCGTTTTGAGGGCTGAGCCTGGGCGATTTCGTGACGTCTACGGACGGGACTGGCTGCGGTGACTCCGGCCGGCTGTCCCGTGGATAAGATTCTTCGATCACCGCGATCGCGGTATCGCTTGGAATCGGCGGGCTCGGCTTCTGCTGGTTACCGAGCAGCCAAAGAGCACCGAAGAGAACCAGGGTTATCGCTGCAACTACCAGCGCTGTCCGCATGCTCAGCTCATCCCGCGTAGGTCGACTCTAGATACTTGACGATCTCAGCAGATTCCGCCATCGCCTGGCCGGTGTTTGGATCGACCAGATAGGGTACTGAGACCGTCCCCGCGATGTCTTTCAGCCGCTGACGATTGCGTGTACTAGGCGTGGCTTCCATCTGCGTTGCGCGACGGATCGCCGGAGGCACCCAGTCACCGGCACCAGCGCGGCCGACGGAGCGCAGCTGATAGGGGAGTTCGAGTTCGCACAGCGTTTCGCGCACCGGCCGGGCAAACGGGCTCGATTCGAAGCTAAAGAGCTCCAACGGATACTCCGGTGCGCTCGAGCTCCGCGCGCGCGATCCACGACTTAACGTGACGGCGGTTGCTGCGATCGATCCGATGCGTTGCAGCTCAATGAATCGCCACGCCAGACTTGGGCTCCCTGGCCCGTAGGTCTTAAACAGGTAAGCGATGATGTCGGCAGATTCGTAGAGCGCGACACCATTATTTGGGTCGACGAGATAGGGAAACTGAGCCTTTCCCCCGCGCGCCTCGACACGAGGTCGGAAGCGTCGGCCGCCCTTTGGGCAAGGGTAGATTAGTGCGTCGAGATCGAGTTCGGTGAGGACCTCGCGAACCAGTCGGCAGTGTGGACAACCTTCGAACTCGTAGAGCTCAAGTAGTTGCGCCGGTTGGGTGCGCGCACCCTGCGTGATGATCCCGACGCCGGCGCGCAGCCCGGTAGCTGTGAGCGATCCAACAAGGTTTAGGGCGTATTCTACGCTGTTCATGGACGGTGCTCCGATAAAAGCCGCGAGTCTCGCCCGTTGACCGTCAACGCAGCGATGCCATTAGGCCTCGCTTGGATCGTTGAGAAGCAGAGCCAGCGGTGCTGGCCGGCCGAACAAAAAGCCCTGACCCTGACGGCAGTTCAGCGATCTCAGAACCGATAGCTGCGTGTGCGATTCGACCCCTTCGATCACCAGCCGCAGATCCAGGTCATCTGCGACCTGGCGCAAGCCGGCCACAATCCGCGCGCTGGTGCGGCAGCGTTCGATATCGAAGGTGAGCGACGGGTCGAGCTTGATTCCTGAAATCGGGAGCGCCTTGAGTTGATCCCAGTTTGAAAAGCCGACTCCGAAATCGTCCAGCACGAGCGTCACACCCTGTGCAGCGAGGACATCCAGGTTCTGCAGCTGTACCGTAGTCCAGTCTCGGCAGGTTCGTTCCGTCAGTTCCAGCTCGACCTGCTCGCTGGTGATCTTGAGGTCGTCGAGCAGTGATAGCAGCCAGACGTTATACCCGGGATCGCAGAGCTCAAGAGGAGAGACGTTCAGCGCGATTCGCGGAACGCGGAGTCCGGCCAGCTGATGCTGGGCCAACTCGTACAGCGCCCGCTCGGCGACGCGGCGTCCGAGCACCCCGATAACGTCGTGTATCTCAGCCTGCTCTATGGCTGTTGCCGTATCCAGCAACGCACCGCGGGCGTCACGCAGCCGAGCCAGCGCCTCGACGGCAACGACCTCCCCGCTCCGAAGATCTACCTGCCGCTGGAACAGCGTCTCGATACGCGATTCAGCAATCGCCGCGATGACCGTCTCAAGATCACACCGAGGTAGCATGCGGGCCGAGGGGTTGGCGTGGGTAGGGAAGTTCAGGATTTCCGCACTGTCAGCTTCCGACGGCCTCTCGCGGGCGGACGTGGGAACCTGGGGTCGCTGCGTCGGAAAGTCGACGACGCGGTCTGTTGTGACTTCTCCAAGCGTGAGTAGGGTGTCGCTCATTACAGCACCCCTCGCAGCACGCCTTGGTGTTCAAGAGCGAACTGCTTGCTGAGTGTTTCGAACTGCCGACGGAGTCTCTGCGCGCTCAGTGGCTGCAGACGATTCAGGTCCAATTGCTCCAGCGTTCTGTCGTAAGCCTGGGAGGCGGCGAGCACAACCGATGTTGAAGTTGGCTCTGGATTCGACTCGGGACTCGGCTCTGGGGCTGGCGCCGAACCGACGGATACTGCCGCCCTCAGAGCGGCGATTGTCACCAACACGTAAGTGGCAAGTGGTAGGGCATACCTGTCAGAAAGTTCTGTCGGCCAATGTCTCACGAAACCCCCTTGCTTGGTCGCAATCTGCGCGCTTG
>JBCCNK010000110.1:0-10913 GCA_039025875.1 Pseudomonadota bacterium | reverse complement strand
GATGAGCAATACCTAGAGATCATCGCGCCCGATCCGAATCAGGCGTTGGTAGGAAACCTTGGTGAGGAGCTCAGCTCCTCGGGCGATGGCGGCCGCATTCACACCTGGGCAGCGGCGACTGATGACCTTGATCACGTTGCGCAGCTAGCCAGTGAGTTCGGTTATCGGCACCGACGTATTGCGATGTCCCGAGTGAGACCTGACGGTGCGCAGCTTGCCTGGGAGTTGTTGTTCATCGACGCGCATCCCTTCGGCCATTGCATGCCGTTCTTTATTGACTGGCAACAATCTCCTCATCCGTCCTATGACAGTCCGGGCGGGTGTCGGTTGGAATCCTTTACCGTCTCTATCGACAAACTGATAGAGACGTTCCGGGACTTCGCCGTAGCCCTGCAACTGGAGATCTCAATCAAGATGGGGCCTGCTGCGATGATGGCCAGTATCAATGGCTCGAACGGCAAGGTGTCACTGCGCTAAGTACCCCAGACCCGAAAGTCCTGTTCGCGGCCTTGGACATGCTTTTTGAAACCGTTTACTTCTGGATGGGTCCATCTTGCAGCTCATCCACCTCGGGTTCGCGAGGTCCGCAAACTACCTTGCCGATTTGTCTCAGTGAGAGCTTTATCGCCTGTCTTGCGTTCTTGTGCGTTACCCACCGGCGAGTCTGACGGTCAAAACGTATTTCCTCGCTACTTAGAGTGAGGGCGCGTCTACTAAAGTTTCCATCATGTCTGATTCTTGTGGCGAGAGGTGGCGTGCAATGGCCTGCATGGCGAGCAGTGTCTCATGGTTCTTCATGCCCCCATCCACGGTGTAGTTGCGGTAGGCGGATGTTTTCGCGATTACGACCTGGCGACTTGGATTAACGTACAAGAACTGGCCATAGATGCCGATAGCCGAAAAGTCGTCCCCATCCGGAAACAGCGGTATCCACCATTGATACTTGTAACCGAAGGCTGAGTCCGAATGCGGGTTATCTATCCCAGGAGTCAGAGCCGGTTTGTCAGGCTGGCGACTTGCGCTGATCCAATCTTGAGACACGATCTGCTCGCCCAACCAGTTCTTCCCATTGTTAAGATACAGCTCCCCAAAGCGGAGCATGTCGCGCAGGCGGATGTTAATGCCGCCGTAGACCAGGGGTTGTCCCACTGCGTCGACCAGTAGATACGCGTCGTCTTCCGCCCCCAAGCGGGACCACAATTTTTCTTGAAAGTACTGTTCGTAGCGCTTACCTGTGGCACCCCGAATGACCATACCTAGCACGTGCGAATCGATACTGGCGTAGCGGTTGTAGGTTCCTGGTTCGTTTTCACGGGGAAGGGTTTTAGTGAATTCATCCAGGGACCCCAAACGCATGGCGATCACGGACTGCACCAGGTCCGAGTCGAGGCGTCCGTAGTCCTCGCTCCATCGAACACCGGACGACATGTTGAGGACCTGCTCCACAGTAACGCCCTCGTAGGCGGTGCCGAGCAATGCGGGTGCATAGTCAGTCACTAAATCGTCTATTTTTCTTATAGCACCTTCATCGATGGCTATCCCCGCAAGCAGGGAAGCCATCGATTTAGATACGGACATCTGTATCGCTAGGCTGTCTCGCTGATTGCCTCGAAAATAGCGTTCGTACACGAGTTGACCGCGGTGAAGAATCGCTAAGCCCGTTGTATCTGTGTCATCGAGGAAAGTTTGAAGGTCTCGAGTTTCAAGGCCGTCCTCCGTTGGCCCAGAAAACGTTTCTGGCAGCGCGTTGTCGCGGAAGTTTTCTTTCAACTCGTAGACCGCATCGCTGCGAGTAACGTGTACCGAAGGTTCACTGCGATAAAGACTTCGGAAATTCTCGTCGATTCTGTCCGGGTCGTAGATAGCAGCGTAAAGTTGTAGTTCGCGCAGCTCGCGCAATTCCTGCCAAAAAAACGCGACAGCTATGGTCGACCCTATAACGAGTGCGCAAAAGACTCTAATTGCCCATTTCATAATTCTGTCTCCCCTAACAGAAACTGTGGGTGGAGTTAGCCCTTTGAGCCCGTGGAGGCTTGCGTTCGGGCCTTATGGAAGGGTTGCCATCTTGCGCGAGCTAAGATGGCGCGCGGTTTGTTGAAAAAGCGCTACGGTCTCCTGCATACGCCAGCCGCCGTCTTCAAATTCGTTTTGGTACGCACTGGTTTTGGCTATTACCGTGCTGTGCTTTGGGCTTACATAAATAAACTGACCGTAGATTCCGAGGGCAACGTAGTCCTCATCCCATTCGACCGGTACCCACCACAGGTGCTTGTAGCCGTGATGGCTGCTGGAGAGTGGGTTGTCGGCTCCAGGCATCAGCATGGGTTTATCCGGTCGTGTTGATACTTTCGTCCATGCCTCGGAAATGACTTGATCTCCCGCCAGATTTCGACCGCCGTCCAGATACAGCTGCCCAAAGCGAGCCATATCTCTGACTGCCACAGCAGGCATTGCATCATCGTCGCGAAGATAGGCCGGAAACTCCGCACCGATGCCGGTCAGTAGCATCGTTTCGAAGTACTCGCGAAAAGGCTGTTCACTTGCTGCTTCGACTAGCTTTGTAAGCGGATACATGTTGCCAGTGGCGTAGCGGTGGAAAGTGCCCGGTTTTTCTATGCGTTCCAAGGACGCGATAAATTCTTGGTGTTTCCCCGTAGCGGTGGCGACCACGCTTCTGAACAACTCCGAGCTTGGATCGCCGATATCTTCTACCCAGCGAATGCCGGATGCCATATCCAGAAGATCTTCAATGGTGACGCCTTCGAATGCGGTACCACGTACGCCGGGCACGTAGTTCTCAATTAGGTCGGTTTTGCTTGTAATTGCGCCACTGTCGAGAAGGGTCCCGATCAAAAAAGATGTGTAGGTTTTTCCTACCGACATCTGTATTGCGGGGCTGCTTTCCACATTACCGCGGTCGTAGGATTCATAGACCAGTTTTCCCTCGTGCAGGATTACGAGTCCGGTTGTCTGTGTATCGACAAGTAGCTTACGTGAGTCTCTGACTTCATCCTTCCAGATAAATGTTACTGGTAAGGGTTCCTTCATTAGCGACTTTTCCAACGTCAACACCTTGCCTTGGTTTCGAGCGACGTGCGAGGGAGACTGCTCGTGCATGCTCCGAAAGGTCTCATCGATACGCTCGGGCGCCAGTGCCATCAGCAACGCGCGAGCGTAAATAATTCCTTGTATTTCATCGCGGAAAACGAAGCCGGCTACCGCAAGTATTCCGACGGCTAGCAATACACCGTTGCGCAGTAGCTTGCGCGGTCTGCTGGCGGGCATGTTGTATCCTCAAATGGATAAAAGTATTTTATAACATAAAAGTACAAAAAATGCGCGAGCGTTTTTCGCCTTTCATCGTCAAACTCGGCGCACAGAGAATTCAAAAATCGGTTTAGAGAGGAGGAGGCAGCCGGGAGTCAGGAAGACGGGCGTGCTGTTCCCGAACTGGCGCGAGGTGTCTACCACGGTGGGTATCTGCTCGAAGTCCTACCGCCTTTCTTCGTAGATCCATCACCGCTTTGGGTGACTTCCTGTCAGTCTAGGTTGTGCAGATGGTGTGGCTGCTTTTTTGAGGCCATCGAGTATCGTGTCGACACACCTATTCGGAATCGAAGTAAACTCCATAGGCCGTATTTAGTAATTCGAAAATACACCCTGTTCGTTTAAGTTCTCGCGTCTGGGGATTCTGTGGATCGTGCCATTTCTGCCCCCTGGGCGTTTAGTTACGCGGAAAAATAGCAAGTCTACTGGTATGAATCCCGGGGTTTTCGGAACTTACGGTCGTGCAAAACATCATGTAATTCCCACCATTAATGTATTTAATATTGACAAAGTACAATTAAGTAGTAGTCTCTGGAGCTGATCTCTTCCGCAATAGAGGCTCGCTATGCAGCACAATAAAAAGATCGAACTACGATCTAGCTCTCGGTTCCCCGGAATGGGCGCGCTTGCCAAGAAAACACTGCTCGCGACGGCGCTCGTGTCTCTACAGGTCGTAGAAACGGCTGCACAGACAGAATCTGCCTCTATCGAAGAAGTACTCGTTTACGGCTCCTCGTCTCGAATCTCAGACGATCTCTCATCTGTCCCCGGTACAGTAAAAGTGATCTCCGCTGCCGATATAGAAGCACAACGTTTATTTTCAAATGACTTAGGCGATATTCTGGCTCGCGAAATTCCTGGTTATGGTGTGTCGTCATCTGCGAGTTTTTCAAACTTCGGGCAAACAATGCGTGGCCGCAAGCCAGCGGTCTTTATCGATGGCATACCCACCGTCGTGCCGCTGCGTGACGCGGGTAGAGATCTCCGTTTGATCAGTCCGGGAGCGATAGGACAGGTTGAAGTCATTTCCGGTTCAACTGCGATCTACGGGCTTGGAGGCGCCGGCGGATTGATCAACTTCGCGACAAGAAATCCAGGAGAGGGCGATTGGGAGTTCCAGACTGACGTGTCTTTAGCGGCCTCCGTGGTAAACCTGGATGACAGCAGCACTTTCTCGCTACAACAGTCGGCTTCCGGTCGTTCGGGCCGCGTAACGGCGGTATTCAGTGGCTACTATGAGAGCTACGAATCGCTATTTGACGCCGAAGGAGATCGAATACCGCCTGATCCGCAGGGACAAGGGGGCATCGCAGAGACAGTTGCCTATAACCTCTTTGGAAAGCTGGGCTTTGATATCAGCGAAGACTCGCGTGTGTTTGTTGGAGTTAACACTTACAAAATCGAGGCGGATCAGAGTTTTGTAAACGGTGTGGGAGTCTTCGGCAGTCGGCCCGCACCGGCTGTCCCGGGATCGCCGCCCGGCGATGATCAGTCGACAGAGAATTCCCTCGCCTACGTGACCTTTCAGCACGATGACCTCTTTGGTAGCAGCGTCAACGCTCAGGTTTTTGTGTCTGACTACGAAGCCGTTTTCGGTTTTTTCCCCAATCCGATCTTTCCACCGAACGGGGGGCAGAGCTTCGTAGACGCGGATCGAATGGGTATCCGCTTTGACGTTAATACGCCGATCGATGTCGGTGGTCGCATTGGCAATTTATTGTGGGGCCTTGATTACGTCGTCGATGAAACCTCCCAGCCGCTTACCGACGGACGCCTGTTGATGCCGGTTATTGAGCAGACGAGCTTGTCTCCATTTATCCAAGGGCAGATCGCACTTGCTGACTGGATTGATGTAGTTGGTGGTTTCCGCTGGGAGAACGCGGAGATCCAGGGCGATACCTTTACCACCATACCGATTTTTGCAGGCTTGCTTCCCGGCGGTAACACGGTTCAAGGGGGCACGCTGGAGTACGATGAGCCGTTGTTTAATATTGGAGTGGTATTCCATCCCTTCGAAGGTGGTCGGCTTAGCGGCCTAGATATCTATACTGGTTTTTCGCAAGGCTTTACCGTCAACGACTTTGGGCGCGCTCTTCGCGCTACCACAGAGCCATCTTTGGAAGCATTCAACTTCGAAGCACAGGTCACCGACAGTTTCGAAATCGGCTTGCGTTACAGTAACAACACACTGGATGCGTCTATCGTTGGGTATCAGAGCGAGTCTAATCTAGGTGGAACCTTCAATATTGAGACTCTGGAGCTTGTGCGAGCCCCCGAGGAGGTATGGGGTCTCGAGGCGTCGATTGACGTTAGCCCCAGCGAGAACTGGCAGTGGGGTGCGTCTCTGGCGTGGGTAGACGGCGAACGAGAGGATGAATTTGGCGTTACCGAGCCTCTGGACACCTCTCGAATTGCGCCCCTTAAGTTCGTCGCCTACGTAGAACACACCTTCGCAAATGACTGGAAGGCACGCGGCCAGCTAACGCATTCAGGACGGCAACAACGTTTCGACGACGAGCCCTTGTTCGGTCGAGCGGACGTTGAGTCTTTCACATTGATCGACGTATCGGTGAACGGCAGCTTAGGGCCGGGCAGAGCGGCGCTGGCGATCTCGAACCTACTGAATGAGTTCTACTTCACGCCAGACGCATTCCGCAATGCGGACCCCACAAACTTCACCAGTGGCATCGGTACGATGGCGCGCTTTACCTACACGCTGAATTACTAATTCTAATTGTGCGCAAAGGTTATTAGACCACCCCATTAGTCAGCCACAGGCGACCGTCTTACCCCTGCATCATGCGTGCGCCGATGTGTTTCAGCCGCCTACGATCATGTCGGCGTAGGTGATTTCAATTCGGTGAATGATTAACTTGAAGAGGCCGCTGTTCATGCTCCCATCAAGAGGATGACTTGAGTAGTGCTGATCTGTGTCCAACCGGTCTACCGTTTTACCCGCGAGTCCAGGAATATCGATCGGCATCGTGCTCGCGAGCGCCGCTTCGATCGACGCAGCACAGGTGGCGATACTGGCGCGGCCATAGGCGTGAACCGTCGCAGCTTCAACATTGTGACTTGAATCGCAAGAATCCGTCAGTGGTATTTGCGCGGCGCTAAATAAACAAAGCGTTTCGTGATCACCGCCGAATCTCGTGGATTGCGGGTTCCAGAGCTCCATACCCCCGAAAAGCGCATATTTGTCTTTGCTTTGTTTACGTATCGTCAACGGAATCTGTGTTGCCAGCAGGCCACCCATGCTTGTTATGACGGCTGCAATAGGGTTCCGCATGATCAGGGACAGTGCTGCTGTCGGGGCGCTGCTCTCGATAGCTGGGGCGTTCATCGTTGGACTCCGCATGTTATTAGGGAAGAATAAAATGTATTATGTGATTACATTATACAAAAATGAGGAGCTGCCGTGACGATCATTAGGGACTACGCAGACCTTGATGGCGTAGAGCTGGCCGCTCGAATTAGTGAGGCCGCGGTTACACCAGAAGATGTGCTCGACACGGTGTTTTTCCTCATTCAGGAATTAAACCCTTCCTTGAATGCCGTTGTTCGAACTCTAGAGGTTGAAGCTCGCGCCGCCTGTTCCGCGCTGACCACCGGTCCATTGATGGGGGTGCCGATCGTCTTAAAAGACGAATATCTGTCTATTGCTGGCGTCCCAAACGATCAGTCCAGTCGCTTAGCTGCGGGGTGGACTCGCGACTACGATACGTCGCTGGTCGAGTCCTATCGCACAGCAGGACTTCAGCTCGTTGGAAAAGCCAACTTGCCCGAACTCGGTGCCAGTGTGACCACCGATGCGCAGTTGTATGGACCATGCTCGACACCATGGAACGAAACGCTAAACAGCGGCGGGAGCAGTGGCGGATCCGCGAGTGCGGTGGCGGCCGGAATCGTTCCGATAGCTTACGGTAACGACGGAGCAGGCTCGATCCGTATTCCTGCTTCCTGCTGCGGTGTGTTTGGTCTTAAACCTACGCGAGCGCGAGTATCTACCGGGCCGGATGGAGGCGAGTACTGGAACGGTCTGGTTATAGAGCATGCAATAACTCGCTCGGTGCGCGACAGCGCGGCCGTTCTGGACTTGACGGAGGGCTATCGCAGCGGCGACTACTACTGCGCACCCCATAAAAGTGAACCGTTTATTGATCAGGTCGGGCGCGATCCTGGTTCGTTGCGAATTGCTTTTTCAGCGACGCCGCCCTTCGATGCGGAAATCCATCCGGACTGCGTCGCCGCGATGGAAGACGCAGCGAAGCTTTGTGAAACCCTGGGCCACAGGGTCGAAGAAGCCGCTCCCAGTTTTGATGGTCCGCGAATGAAAGCAGCCGTTGGATCCCTTTTGCAGATCCACCTTGCGCAAGGTTTGCGCGATATGTCTGCTATTACCGGGCGGCCAGCGGACCCTGATCATGTTGAACGAGCTAGCTACGAGTTGGCCCGGCGTGGAGGTGAACTGCGCGCTACCGCAATGCTAGAGACGCTCGAGTTTTTTACCCACACCGCTCGTCAGGTGGCACCTTTTTTTGAGAAGTACGACATGTTGCTGACACCTACCCTGGCGTCTCCACCGGTACCGCATGGATACATTCACACCGACGACCCTGATGCCGACAGATATCTCGAGCGCATGATGAACTTTATTCCTTACACGCCCATCGCAAACATCGCCGGTTTGCCTGCAATGTCTGTTCCAACCTTCTGGAGCGACGCAGAGCTCCCGATTGGGACGCAGTTTATTGGCCGTTTCGGTGATGAGGCGTCGCTGTTTCGCCTGGCGGGGCAAATCGAGGCAGCACGTCCCTGGTGCGACCGGACACCGCGTACGCACGCCCGCCACGCTCTAATGCGACGCAGTAAATAGACGCGGCAGTGAGACTTTGGGCCGAGGTCGTCTGGCCACGTTAATCGCAAGGGTAGGGACTACTCTGGACGTCGAGCCTGGCTTTCCCGCTTAGGTCTTGCGTTGATGAGGCGCGGAAGCTGCGCAAACCAAACGCCGCCTGGGAACGAATGACTGAGCGGCAGGACGCGACCGCGAAATTTAGTCTTCGAAACCTAACTTAAGACCGCTCGCAATCTGTAAATGACGTTTTAACAATGAGGAAGCCCACTCGTTATCCCCTCGGTCCACCGCGTCGAGAATTTCGATGTGTTCCCGACAGGATTCGCGCACCCGCTCGACGTCGTGAAACCCTTGGTATTCGAGCAGCTGGCGCAGGCGATTCTGCTGAACCACCGCCTGATGAATAAAGCGGTTGCCAGAAAACTCGGCGAGTGTCTCGTGAAACTCCGCATTCATACGAAACAGTTCGATCTCTGGAATGCGCTTGCGCTTGGTGTTCAACATTTTTTCGTGCGCGGTGCGCACTTTTGCAAGCTTGATGGGATTCACTTTGAAGGTCGGTAGAAGCAACCCTTCCGGCTCAAGTAGCAAGCGGAAGGCATAACTTTCGTCGTGCGCGGCTTCGCTATTAAGGGCAGGCAGAAAACGCCAGCCGTACCCTTCGCTTCTTTCCACCGCTCCCTCACTGGCTAAGCGGTTGAGTGCTCTTGTCAACTTGCTGCGAGTAGTTTGATAGCGGCGGAGTAAGTCTGCTTCCGATTCACTATCACCGAGTCGGTTATTGACCCGATCTGCCACGATGGAGCGGTATAGGGCATCGGTACCGGTCTCGCCTAGTTCCATATTTCGCCGGGCAATCTTGCTTGCAGCAACCGTGGTTATGAAACCGCGATTAGTTCGTTTTTCAACGACCCCCTGGTCGGCTAAAAGTGCCAGTGCTCCGCGAACGGGAGATCGAGAGACGCCGAGCCGGTCCGACAAGTCGCTCTCTTTGAGACGGACGCCAGCCGCGGCTTCTGTTTCAATCAGATACTCCACGATGCCTTGCGCGAGTCGTATATGCAGATCAGTTGGCTGCTTGCGAGCGTTCATGGGCAAAGTGTAACAGCGGTGAAATCAGGGGGCGAGGTCAGATTCATCCAATATTTACAAAATGTATTTTGATAATATAATGTACAAAAAGAGATGCGAAATCATGTCACGTCAAGGTCACGGAAAACAACTTACCTACTACGACTGGGGTGCAACCCCGTTCTTTGCTCTGGGCAGTGAGCCTCGGGTGAGTTACTGCCTGTTCGTTCCCGACGACTATGAAGAGGAAGGGGAGGAGCGGCTGCAGCTAATGGTCCTGATGCACGGCACCGAGCGAGGAGCTGCCGAGTATCGCGACCGCATGGCTGAGTTTGCCACAGAGCATCGATGTATCGTTCTCGCACCATTATTTGCATGCAACCTCGCGGGCCCCGACGATCTGGATAACTATAAGCTTATCGAGGCCGCAGGCCTTCGTTTCGATTTGCTACTGCTGGAAATGGTGCAGGAGGTTAACAAGAAGTATCGGCTTATCGATGAGCGATTTCTTTTGCACGGTTTTTCCGGTGGCGGTCACTTTGCCCACAGGTTTTTTTACCTGCACCCGCACCGGCTTCGCGGCGTATCCATTGGTGCTCCGGGTGTGGTGACTCTACTGGATGAGGACCTCCCCTGGTGGACGGGGGTCGCTGATCTTGAGCAACAGTTCGGAATTACGCTAAACCTTGATCTTATGCGAGCGGTACCGGTTCAGATGGTCGTGGGGTCCGCTGATACGCAAACCTGGGAAATCACCATTCCAGAGGGTTCGGACTGGTGGATGCCCGGCGCGAACGATGCTGGTGACAACCGAATCGAACGTCTTTCAAGCCTCAGGGATTCCTTCGAGCAGTCTCATATTTCTGTTCGTTTTGATCTGGTTGAGGGTATCGACCACAACGGATGGGCCGTCTTGGACTCGGTTCGCTCGTTTTTCACCGACGTGTTGACCAGCTCTGAACGCTAACACCATCGACCACCTGGTAAACCAATCAACGCTGGAGCCGAGACCTAATGTTTCCTTTCATCCGAATCGCTGGTACGCCGCAAGAACGTGGGCTTAGCTACGGGAGGCAAGCCACAGCCTATATCGAGTTGGCTATTCAGACCTATCAGAAGAGCTTTGCAGAGCGAGGCTTCGCCTGGAGTGAAGTCGTGAAAATTGGTCGCGACTTCGCCCGCTCGATCAGGGACTTTGACCCCTCAATGCTTGAGGAACTCGAAGCGATTGCCGAGGGCGCCGGTCGCGACCTGGGTGAAATCGTGGCGCTCAATGCCCGTACAGAGCTGCTCTATGGCGTAGGCGGACGAAACGCTGGCGATGCGACGGAGCTTTCCGGAGAAGGATGCACAGGGGCAATCGCCCTTGGTACCGCAACGGCTTCCGGCCATACCTTGCACGGCCAAAACTGGGACTGGAAGGAAGAAAGCGCTGACTTCACCCTCGTGTTAGAGATTCAACCCGCTGAAGGCCCACGGATTCTCACCCTGGTTGAAGCAGGGACTCTGGCCCGTTGCGGCCTCAACGAAAAAGGACTCGCGGTCACCGGGAATTTTCTGAAAACAGTGGAGGACACCGGGCGCATGGGCATCCCCGCACCGTTTATCCGGCGCAAGGTTCTGATGGCAACCAACCTGCACGACGCGATGCAAGCGG
>JBCCNK010000109.1:0-11043 GCA_039025875.1 Pseudomonadota bacterium | reverse complement strand
GTGGTTTCGAAGAATTTGTCCGCTCTACCAATAATCTTGCAGTCATGGTGCGCGCCCAACCTACCCTTTGGCTAAATAGTGATCGCAAAGTAGGTGTCTATATCCGCGGAGGAGCCAGAACCTGGTTGATGGGAAATACCAATGCCAATGGACCTTTCCTCGCACCTAACGGACTCCCTAAAAAAGTAAGACCCAAGGCCGACTGGTTTGTAGGCATGGGTATCAAGATTCGCGCCTTTTAAGTAATGCTTCTGTGCCGGGGAATCTCATGATCCTTGAGAACAGTCCCCGGCCTTATTTTCCTTTCTTTTTCAAACAAATCCGCTTTCCCTAACACCCTATCCTGATGCGTATTTCAGCGATATACCTCCTGCTGTGCCTCGGCTTTTGCTCTAGCCTCCGCGCTCAATTCAGTAGTACAGATACCCTCGTTTGCGGTGATACCCTCATCGCTGCTTTCGACCCCGCCCAAAGCAATCAACTCACAGATTCTTTTTATGTCTGGGTCGGAAATTGTCCTTCCCGAATTCGCTTTGATTTCTCTACGGCCAGTGTACCAGATGCCGCTGATATCTTCTACCTGGATTTGCAAGGCAATCGCCAATTTGCGGGAAGTGTGCCTTATTTCGGGGGAAACTGCACAGGGGGAAATCATTTTACAGATCCTACTCGCTATCCGGCAGGTACAGCCCTTATGCCCCAACATTGCCTGCCCGGTTTTGTGGAACTTTATGGAGCGGGCATTCCCTTGCAGGATTCCATTCGTCAGAGGAGCCAATTGCCTGCTGATTTTAAATTGGGGGGAGGATACTGGGAAAGCGCTCGCCTACATCTGGATATTCCTGATCAGATCGTTGCCTTATTGTTTGTGGTAAAATTTAACCCCAATGAGTCGACGGTTTTAACAGCACTCTGGGATTGTAGCCCGGCTTGTTGTATCACCGCCATGGGAGATTCGGTTTGCGTTGGAGATAGCCTCCAATTGGGAACGGTCGAAGAAGCCATCAGCTATAGCTGGACAGGCCCTCAAGGATTTAGCTCAACCGAAAGAGCTCCTCTGCTCACAAATATGCGCAAAGATCAGGAAGGCTGGTACGTAGTTGAAGCTGAATATCTCTTTGATTGCAAAGGCACAGATTCTGTTTATGTGCAGGTGAATGGGCCGCTATTGAGCACTCAACCTTTAGACAGCATAGAAATATGTCTGGGTGGGCAATTAGACCTACAAGCCATCGGTCCGGCAAACAATAGCTGGGACCTGAATTTGCCCGGAATCATATCCTCAAATGGAAATACCCTTACCGTTTCACCTCAGGTAGAAACCCTGTATAAAGTACAAGCTAGTGATGGCCTGGGATGCACATCAGAAGCATCCGTCAGAGTCATACCGAAAGAATTGGTGCTTGGTTTAATGGGAAAAGCGCCGACCTGCCCCGGATTGAGCGATGGCTCAATCACCGCAACACCCGTGGGGGGGCAGGTCCCTTTTTCCATCCGCTCGTCGGGATCAAGCTGGCAGCCCGGACTGGAATTGTCCGGACTCACCGAAGGCACTTATGTTGTTGAGGTACAAGATAAGTTGGGATGTATTGCACAAAGTTCATTAGTCGTAGAAGGAGCGGAGCCTGTATCTGCTGCAGTGGGAGTAAATCCTCCCTCTTGCGTAGGTAGTTGTGAATCGGTTCAACACGGCCGTTTCGACAAGCTGATTTCGTCCCGCAAACTGGTGCTCGATACCTTCGCCGTTGCGACGATCTCGAATCCGGTTGCCATAAAAGTCGTAAGCAAACTCGAGTCTGTCTCTCTGCGTGGACGCTTCCAGATACCGTCCGTGATCGTCGTAGATAAATGTGTGTTCGTCCCCGGAGGCCAGAATTCGTTTAACAGGCTTGTTTCCAGGACCGATGTCAAAGCGCAGGAGTTCTTTGCCTTCACCATCATACTTGGCAACTAGGTTGCCACAACTATCGCGCTCGTAGCTTTCTCTGGTCCGACCATGTCTGCGCACTTGGGTAAGTTGATTGTGTGCGTTGTGGGCATACTCACTGATATTGCCAGCCGCATCTTCAAACCGGGTGATCTCACCCTCGGTGTTGTAGTCAAAACGATGCTCGTGACCGAGTGGATTGCGCAAGCTGCGCCGGAAGTGCCACTTGCGGTACTCGTGCTTCCAGGTTCGCCCGTCAAAGTCGGTGTGTGTGTCGATATTTCCTGACTCGTCGTAGCTCCAACTGCGCTCGCGACCAAACTCGTCGACCTGGGAAGTGAGCTTGGCAAAGTTGTTGAAGCGCCAGCCCGCTTTGGGTTCTGGCCACCACATGGCATACAGCGGTGGTGGGACGACGCTTTGCCGCTCGATTAATCCAGCTGCCTCCTCACGCGTCACAACCAGGGCCTTGGCGTTCGCGGGCAAGGGCAGCGCATCGCGCTGATGCTTGGTGGGCAACGAGACACGATCGAGCTTCAGGAAGCGGCCCAGTTCATACTCGGCGGGATTGTCGGCAACGTAGTGAGCGTCTGGGTCGGGTGCATTGACGTTTTCAGGCCAAGGCTTGCGTTTCCCAAAAACGTCTTGCTTGGCAACTATAGCGTCGGCACGGTCATAGATGATCGTCGTTTGATTGCCGTTGGCGTCTTCCTCTGCAATCAGTCGCCCGGACTCGTCGCGCACGAATTTTTCAACGCCGCCCACTGGATCAATGATCTGCGAGACATTGCCTGATTCATCAAAAAAGTACTGCCACTCGCCGCCGTCTCCTTTGACGACTTTGGTCATGACGCCCGGAACTTCGTAGCTTACGCGCACCCCTAGGAGATCGTCTTCGCCGCGAGAATCGATACAGCGCCCTGCCTCGTCGTAAATGTAGTTGAACTCCATGCCGCGGCGCCCAAAGCGACGAATCATGCGGTTGTTTGCGTCCCACTCAAATCGGTAGCCGTTGCCGTCTTCGTTGCGTGTGCTTGTTAAGTTGCCCGCGTCGTCGTACTGGAACGAATCGATGAGGAAGGGCTGCTCACCTTCCGCCATTGGATCGAGCGTTATGCTCAGTAGTCGTCCGTTTTTGTCATTCGTGATCGAGATCGAGCGACCCGCCGAATCTGTGATGTGTTCCAGGTGGCCGTCAACGTTGTGGCGGAATTTGATCTCTCCGCTGGCGTCAAAGAGCCGGGATAGGGAAGCGGGTCGATTGAAGTTGCTGAACGCAAACTCCATGCTCGGCTGTGCGTGTCCATGTAGATGATAGACACTATCGCTAACGCGCACGAGACGAAAGCCGTAGCCGAAGAACGTTTCGTCATCGCGGTTGAGGTACGGGAAATGAATCCGTTTTCCCACCGGCGCAGAGTAGGTCATACCATCGACATCGAACTGAAGTTTACGGTCGAATTCGTGGGTATGGCCCCAGCCGTGGGCGAACGCCTGATTGTGTTTGGAACTGTCGTAGAATTGATGCCAACGCAATTCCAGCGGTCCGACTAGCCGGAACTGAAAATTCTTGTTGACCATGGCGCCTGTTAACGTATCAACCGGGTCGCCCACCAGGCGTCTCTCTGGATTGCTCTGGTATTCAGCGGTCATGGGCAGTTGTTGGTCCCGGCGCTGGCGTCCTCTTTGTCGGTGTTTTTGTTTTTCGCACGCATCTTGCCGAGCTTGTTGAGAACGTAGCCTACCGGGTCCGGAATGTTGATCGTCGGAAAGCCGCCGATCATCACGAGCGGATTGCCAAGGGTTATTGCGCCAAAGACTTTCATTGGACCAGCCCCTGCGAGGGTTGGTCCTGGTATGACCGCTGGGTCTTTTCCGAGGGTTTGTTGGATGGCCAGGGCCACATTATCTGATGCCAATTGCGCGGCGTTCATGCTGGCGGACAGCGCTTTCGCACTAATCATGGCGGGGTCCGGTTCTGTCGCGGCCTCGGCCGTATCTGCAGCGACGGCAACACCACCCGCAACCATCCCGGCCACAGCCATGAATTTGTCGATGCCGTTCATTGGGTCGGGCGGATTACAAGCCGCCGCAATGTCCAACATGCGGGCGGCCCGTTTACCGCCAATGAAGACGTTTGATGAACCGGTTTTGATCTCGAAGAACTGAGTCAACGCGATGCACGTGGGTGTGAAGCCGATATCGCCGCATCGCGCCGCGGGGAGGCTGCCGATTAGTGTTTTTATGTGGTTGCCGACAAGAACGTTGCCGATGCTGGGTAGCGGTACTACCGCGCCAGGCGGAGGCGCCGGTATGTAGCTTGGCGGATGCGAATGGCCATGCGGCGAGCCCACGTAGAGCGACGTAGTGGTGGAGGCAGGAAAGCTGGGCCAGACCGCAGCAAGCGGGGCAGTCAAGTTAGCGAAGCCGACGTTAATGGCATCCGATACAACGCTTAATGCGCCCATTGCAGCGCCGGTCACATTGGTCGCAACGCGTAGGCTAACCGCTACCTGTTGTCCCGTAGTTAGATCGCTGAAAGCTTGGTTTTCGAGGAGCGGATGGTCGAGTGACTTACTTGTGCCTTCGTACCAGCGCGTGAACACTCCACCCGTCTCGGTGAGCGTGTTTCCAGCACGCTCCCACCCACCCGTTTGATCGCCAGTCACGCCGGAGGCTTTCTGGTCCACGGCAAGTGAGAGACGATCAAAATAGCTCACGCTGTGGCTCCCGCTCTGGCCATCTGAGCTTGAGCATCTTCACGGCGAGCTTGTTCTTCCTGCAGGTGCTCTTCGACCAAGTCTGTGATTTCCAGCACTTTGGTATCGAACTGCGGATCTTCGGGTTCGTAAAGGTCTCGCAGTCGTTCAAGGAACATGTCGTAATCGGATTGCTTTTCCAGTCTGCCCGCGACCACTGCAGCGCTGTACCAGGTGGATGCCGCATCTTCGTGCTTGTCTTGCCCGAGCTGAGCCTCGCCCAGAAGCTCCCACATGCGCAGGCGCTTGGTGGCGTCGCGCATCACCAGCGCGAACTCGGCTGCACCGTGCAGAAACACTTCAGCTTCCTCCCATTCCTCTTCGGCATGGTGCATTTTGCCAAGGCTTTCGTAAACGTTAATTAGTACAGGAATCGGCGGGTTCGGCGCTTGCGCTGCCGGGCCAAGCGCCGCACGGAACATGTCCATGGCCGCAGGTCCATCGCCTGTTGCCCGGTGTACCTCACCGAGGCCGTTTAGGGCGATTGCACCGTAGGTGGGCTCACCGACGGTAAGGGCATAATGGTGAACCACCTCGTACCCTTGCCTTGCGTCTTCGTAACGTCCGTGACTGTAGTCGATTCCTGCAAGCATGAGCGCGGAATTGATGCGCTGGTCGATAGGTGCGTCGTCATCATCCGCAGACTCGCGCAATGCGGCTTCAACAGCCGCGTTGCTTGCGTCAATGTGGCAGTACGACACTCGCGCGAGCTCGAATTGGTTGGGGTCGAAGATGCGCTCAGGATAGGCGTCACGGATAAACAGGCGCATGTGATGACACCAGGGGAAGGGAAACTCGTGCTCACACAACGCTTCAATGAAGGCGCGGTAGGCGTCGCGATCATGGATTTCTGATGGCGCCAACGCCCACACCACAGCGAAACCGTCCAGACTTGGTAGCAGATCGCGGCTGTAACGCAGTAGCTCCTTCAGGCGTTCGACTGGATTTAGGCTCGAATCTAGCAGGCTCGTGGTCATCGGCGGCAGCGGGGTTTCGCCGCGGCTCGCCTGGTTGGCCCGAACTGCTTCATGCTTCGCCTCAAACATCGCCACGCAGGCTTGAACGTACGACCTTGCGTCATCGAAAGCGTCGACTGCCATCCAATAGAGTTCAGAGTCCCGAGACTCATCCAATTCTTCGACTGTTTTTAGGAGCAGCAGCCAGTCGGTGTCGGAGCACGCTACAAGCAGGGCGAAGTTTTCCCGCTGGTCTACGAACTCCGTGGCGGTGCTTCGGATGCTCTCGACGATCTGATGCATGGTGGCTCGCTAGTTGATTTTCACCAAGGCGCCGGTTATCTCGTGCATTCCCACGGCAGACGAATTTATGGCGGCACCACTCAATTCCAACTTGGCCGGCGAGCTCTTTACAACCTGGCTGCTTACCCCGATTGCCGTTTCCTGGCTCGCGGTTAGGCTGACCTTTTGCCCGCCCACCTTGAACTCTTTGCAGCTGATCTCGATATCTCCCGATTTCTTCAGCGTAATACTGGATTTCCCGCAGGACAGTACGATCTCGTTGTCCCCTGTGAAAACTAGCTTGCCCTGTTCGCCTGCGCCCGAGATCAATTCAATCTTGGTGGGCGATCGAATCCATGCGCCGGCTTCGGTGAAGATCTTCTGCTCTCCGGTACTTGTCCAAAGTTCGTTGTTGCCCTTATCGACGGTGACCTTGAACATCCCGTCGGTTACCGTTTCAACATCGTCTCCCTTGATTCTCGTAGTGCGATTGGCGTTACCGGTAATGGTTTCGTCTTTCTCCACGGTTTGTGAGCGTGTGTCACCGACAGTGAGCGTCTCCTTCGCGCCGACGGAGACTGACTTGTTGTTCTTTACGGTCTGATTCATATCTTTTTGCGCGTGCATGAAGACTTCTTCTGCGTCCCTTTTGTCTTCAAAACGAAGTTCATTGAAGCCGTTGCCACTCGGTGATGTGTTCGACTTGAGAGTGCTCTGAGTCTTGTTTTCTGGGAGTGGGTATGGGGGCTTGTTTTGGCCGTTGTAGACGGATCCTGTAACCAGCGGTGCGTCGGGGTTGCCTTCGAGGAAGTTGACCACTACTTCCTGACCGACCCGCGGCAGCGCAAAAGCACCCCACTGAGCGCCCGCCCAGGCGGTTGCGATTCGTACCCATCCCGAGCTGTTTCGATCCTTCTCCTCGCGGCGGTCCCAGTGGAACTTGACCTTGATGCGACCGTGGGCGTCGGTAAAAATCTCGTCGCTGTCTGAATCACCGACGACCGTGGCTGTCTGTATGCCTTCCACAACGGGGCGCCGTGCTCGACGCGGGGCCCGGTAGGGCTCGGCAAGGGGAATTGTTGTGCAATCAACATGAAATACTGCTTCTCTGCCGCCAGCTTGGGACTCGATCGCGGCAGGTTGACTGGCGGATAAGTTTGTCGAGGTGATTAGGTAGCGCTGATTGGCCTCAGCAATATCGTGGTTTTCCAGCGTGAAGTAGTACCCGGGTGTCATGCGCCGACACGTGGTGGCTCCATGAATGGAGTGTTTGGCGGCCATCAGCGCTTCGTGGCGCACGCGGGCGTGCTTGTCACCCTCTTTGGGCTCGACATACATCCCGGGGAAGTCGTATGCCTCCAACACCATGCCTCCCGCGGCGGGTGCCTCCACCTGCATGTGGTCCCCTGTAGGTTTCTCGAAATCAAAATCCCGCAATGCAATTTGGTTGGTCATAACCGATTCGCCGTAGGCGAAGCGAAACATCGCCTCATCGTCAGCGATTAGACCGGTATTGTCGTTGTACTCGATCGTGTCCGAACCGTTAGGAATTGCGGTATGGCAGTTTTTAGTATCGGAGATCACAAGGTTGTGTGCACCGTCCTTGTGTTCAAAAAAATAGAACATCCCTGCGTCTTCCAGGAGCCGGCATATGAAGTTGAGGTCAGACTCACGGTACTGCACGACGTACTCGTGCGGCGGGTATTGCTCAGTCGTATCGGTGCGATAGTCGCGAACTTCGGCTCTCTGCAGCACATCTTCGACAATTTCCAAGACGTTTTTGTCGTTGAATATTCGGCAATCAAATCGATGCGCCAGAAACTGCAGCTTGGGAACAACCTCGGCCCGATAGAGGGCCCAGTCGGTAGATCTGGCCACGTACTCGAACTGAGCGACGACGCCGTTTGCTTCCCTGAACACGTTGCCTTCCTCGTCCAGGATCCCGATTCTGCAGGCTTTGGTGAGCACGTCGTTATGCGATATACGGTGGTTTTCGCTTACGAGGTCTATCGAGTAGCGGAAGGGCTGTGACAATCGCTCCTGGGCACTGAATTCGGTAACGCGAAACTGGTCTTCGAGACCCTGGATCTGAACTTCCAGCTGCACGATATCCACCTTCGAACCTGGCACGGCAATCCCCCGATTGTTTATGTGATAAACGAAGGGAATCGAAACGGATGCGCTTCGATTCCCGTGCACTACTCAGTTAATCGGTTTGCCTGTAGTCATCGATGTGGGACTTGCTCACGGGAAGGTGCCTCCACTCGATCTTCTGGTAAGCGAGCGACACGCGTTCCATGTCGCCGTAGTCGGCGTATTGAGGATCAATGGTACTCGGCACGTCGATTTCCATGTTGACGACACGGGCGTTGCTGAGCTCAATTTCGAAGTAGATCTCCTCCTGCCCATTGGAAGGATTGACGCGGTCGAAAGAAAGCGTCGCGTTAAAGTCCTGGTTCTCGCAAAGAGCCTGGTACAGGCTAGGCGAAACTGAATCAAACACCTTAGTCAGAACTAGGTTGCCGTGACGTCTCTTCCCTGACGGCAGACCGCTGTCTGGGTCGGTGGGAACAATGACTTGGTGTTGTACTGAAATGATCAGACACTCGTCTACGTGTTTGTCGTTCGCACGACCCGAGACGCTGTCTTCGGAAAGAGCGCCCTTGGTATCGAACTGTCCCTCTATACTTAAATACGCGGGTCTTGGCATGTCTGTCTCCTTGGTTACGTTGCTCTAAAGATGCAACTTACTGCATTTGTTACAGGAAGCATGCCAGCTGTGCTTTTTAATTTAAGTCACTAATTACAAAAGAAAAAACCGGAATTGGGCCAACTTAAGTTAGTGGCAGCTGCGCGTGTTTGCGCACACTGTAAGTATTCGGGTGTGCGGACATCCGCGCACAAGCGTCGACCACTGCGGTTTGAAGCCTACTCCGCGGTCACGCTGGTCAATGCATAGCGCTTCATTTTTTCGATCAGCGCGCGGCGTGACACGTTGAGCGCCCGGGCAGTGTGCGTTTGATTGCCATGATGTCGGTGCAACGCTCGTTCGATGAGGCTTGCTTCGTACTGTGCGACGGCGTCGCGTAGGTTGTGAGGTTCATGGGGCCCGGTACGATTGGCCTCCGAAAGCTCCTGCGGGAAATGCTCGATGTCGATGAGTTGACCCGGTTCCACAAGTAGGATTGCGCGCTCGATCAGATTGCGCAGCTCACGCACGTTGCCGGGATATCCGTAGCTCAAGAGTGATTTCATAGCCTTTGGGGTGAACCCTTCTACGACGCGGCCGTAGTCAAGGCACAACTCGTTTAAAAAGTGATCGGCCATTAGCAGCAAATCGTCGCCTCGCATGCGAACCGGTGGCAGCTCAATGGGGAACACGCTTAAGCGATAATACAAGTCTTCCCGGAACTCACCGCTCGCCACCCTCCGTTTCAGATCCTGATGCGTAGCTGCGAGGATTCTAACGTCGACGGAGCGGGTCGTGACGCTACCCAGGGGGCGTATCTCGCCTTCCTGGAGCACGCGAAGAAGCTTGGCCTGCAGCATGAGCGGCAGATCGCCAATTTCGTCCAGAAACATTGTGCCGCCGCTAGCAGCTTCAAAGAGACCTTTCTTTTCGGCGACAGCTCCCG
Source organism: Pseudomonadota bacterium (assembly GCA_039025875.1). Taxonomy (GTDB): domain Bacteria; phylum Pseudomonadota; class Gammaproteobacteria; order Pseudomonadales; family Halieaceae; genus Congregibacter. The sequence goes on along the minus strand of JBCCNK010000109.1, from coordinate 1,484 downwards.
TGAAAGCGCCCTTGGTGTGACCGAAAAACTCGCTTTCCAACAGTTGCTCGGGAAGTGCCGCGCAGTTCTGAGCAACAAACGGGCCACCGGCACGTGAACTCTTATCATGGATGGCATGTGCCACCACTTCCTTGCCTGTGCCGGTTTCGCCTGTGATCAACACGGTTGCCGTAGTTTGTGCAACTTTGTCGATCAGCTCGTATACCTCGAGCATGGCGGGAGACTCACCCAGGAGGTCGCCGTGGTCCGAGTGTAAGCGCGACAGTCGGCGTTTTAGTTGTGTGTTCTCTTCTGCTAATGCGCGGTTGGTTTCATCGAGCACAGTAATGAGCCGTTGATTCTCCTGTTCGAGCTGATTGTTGTACACGGCAACGGCTGCTTGAGATGCGAACATCTGTGCCAGCTCATCGAACTCGTCGGGAAACGGTTGATAGACCCCCGAATTCGGTTCCCGGTAGTTGACGAGCTCCATTACACCGACGGAATACTGTCCCGGTTGACTGAGCGGGACCACCAGGAGCGAGCGTGTGCGCAAGCCGGTACGAGCCTCCAGATCCAGACGGTCCGAAAAGTCGAACGCAGCGGTGTCGCGGATATCGGGCAGTTTCACAAGTTTGCCGGTCAGTGCGGTGTGAGCCAACACTTCACGCGAGTTGTGGAATGCTCCGTCCCGGTATAACGGAATACGTTGCGATGAGTTGGCGCGTCGCCGCTCGTCTTGAAACGCCACTACGTTCAAAAACCGCTTGGTCGCGTCGAGCGCCAGAATGCGACCCGCTTCGGCGTTGGTCAGTTCGCATGCGCCGTGTAGCACGACGCCCAGAAGTTTTGCGGTGTCCTTCTCGGTAGTGATGGCGCTGGTGACCTTAAGTAGCTCAGACAGCGCCCATGACGATGGTTTGGGGACAGAAGACATGTCCGCATATCATCCGTAGCAAAACTCGAACTTACCGGTGCTTGCGACGCTGATGTGCACCGATGAGAGGGTCACTCCAGAGCTGATGCGTTCCAGTACCTCCGTAGAAATTGGCGGGAGAATCGATTCGTTGATAATGTGATCGGCGTTGCGTGCCCCTGTGCCAACCTCCGTACAACGTTCGGCGATCTGTTCGCGCACCGTTTCATCGTAGGTCAGTACGATGCCTTGCGAGTCTTTCACGCGTTGCTCCAGCTTGCCGAGCTTGATTCCTACGACACCCTTTAGGTCTTCCTGCCCCAGAGGCCAGAAAGGAATAACCTGCATGCGCGCGAGGAGCGCTGGCTTGAAGTGGCGGGCCAGTATCGGCCGGATGGTGTTGGTCACGTCGTCGACGTCGCGCGGTTCGCGCTGACCCATCTCAGTAATTTCGTCAGTGGCGAGGTTACTGGTCATGAGGATGAACGTGTTGCGGAAGTCGACCATGCGGCTTTCGCCATCGGCGAGTTCTCCTTTGTCAAATACTTGGTAGAAGAGGTTCATTACGTCGGGATGCGCCTTTTCTATC
>JBCCNK010000108.1:0-11068 GCA_039025875.1 Pseudomonadota bacterium | reverse complement strand
CTCGTGAGCTCATCAAAGGTGATGCGTGATAAAGCGGGCCTGGTGCCATTACGACGGCGTTATCCCCATAGCCCTCGGCTAACAGGCCCAAATCGTCTATCGGCGTGTACTCTATTGGCTTACCGTTAAGCGGAAACCGCACGCCCTTCGGATTACCGGTGGTGCCGGAGGTGTAGAGAAGTTCGCGACCGGAAGTTTGATCCGAAATTGGTTCACCCGGCTGTTCAGCAATGAGTTCATCAAGGGACGAAAAGCCCGCTATCGGGGCAAAGAGAGATAGCGAATCGACGTTGTCACTGGTCAACTCAACCGCACTTACGGCAGTGTCAGCAAAACGTGCAGAGGCGATTAACATTCTTGCACCGGAGTCTTTGATGATGTAACTCGCTTCCTCTGCCGTTGAGTGCCAGCTGATGGGCGTGTAGTAGAGCCCTGCCCGGTGCGCAGCCCAGACAAGCTGATAGAAGCGGATACAGTTCTCGACCCAAATAACGATACCGTCGCCGGTTCGCAGGCCTCGAGAGCGAAATAGGTGAGCAAGCTGATTCGTGCTCGCCTCGAGCTCTGCGTAGCTGATCGACTCGCCCGTAGCGCCGACAACACACGCTACGTTAGCAGGTGTTTTTTTCGCATGAATTGATAGGTGATGGCTTTGTATCATCGACATCTCACCCCAGCACTAACGAGCAAACGTGATGGTCATCGATTGCAGTGTGGCTCACTAAAGCCATAGTCATCAGTGGTTATCCAATCCACCGGCAAATGGATCGACAGCCCCACTCATACCCTGCGCCTCGTAAAGGCCCCATGCCGAATCGATAAGATAAGCTCGCAGGTCGGCTAAGTCAGACTTCGTCAAAACGCCGTCAAAACTCGGCATTCCCGAGGCCCGAAGCAATCCTTCGAGGACAATCTTGTCAAAAACTCGATAGATACCTGGATGCAGGTGAAGCAGGTTAGGCACCATTCCCTCGCCGACATTGCGATGACACAACGAACAGTTCCATAGATAGAGCGATTTTCCACGAGCTACCTGTTCGGCGGTGCCCTCTCTTGGAGGGGGTTCTGGCTGCTTGGAATGAACAACTTCCTTGGGGATTGGTACCGCGGAGCCGCCCAGCTTGAATGCGATCATCCGGCCGCGATTTCCATACTTGTACGCGGCAGTGAACTTTGGGTAGCTGAAAAAGCCACCGCCACCGAGTCCAGCCAGCACGACTACATACTGCTCACCGTCCAACTCATAAGTGGCCGGCGACCCCATAAGTCCAGATCCCGTCTGGATCGATTTAAGTAAGGCGCCGGTTTCGTCGTCGTAAACATTTAGCTCTCCCGACGGCTTGGTATGGAAGATCAAACCGCCATCGGTGCTTAACACTCCTCCGCTATTGCGAAAGTAGTCCATTTCCAGCTCCCAAACCTTTTCATTTGCGATCGGGTTCCAGGCGACAAGCACCGTGCGCTCAGGCGGCGCATTGTTGTTGCGGACCATCTCCTTGAGAATTTCGGCATCGACTGGCAATTCATCCTTGAAAAACTCTACACCCCCTACTGCCAAAGGAAGTGGTATGACCCCACCGTTAAGACGATTCGGGTCGTAGATAAACTCGTCGGTGAACATGGCGACTTTTAGGTCCGCGCTTTCATAGGCTGGAATATAGACAAGACCAGTGCGATCGCTGTACGTCATGGCGCGCCAGCCATGCGCACCCTTTGTGCTTGGCCACATGATGGTGGGTTTATCACTGTAATTCGCAGCCTCGGTGAGGACAGGTCTTCCCGTCACCATGTCGATGTGTGTTGACCAGTTGACGGGCACATAATTTTCCGCCGAGAGGAGCTCACCCGTCAGGCGATCGAGTACATAAAAGTAGCCATTCTTAGGGGCCTGCATGATCACTTTGCGGACTTGCCCCTCAATTTCCAACTCCGCAAGAATCATGTTTTGTGTGGCGGTGTAGTCCCATTCCTCACCGGGATCGACCTGGTAATGCCAAACAAGACGACCGGTATCAGGGTTGATGGCCAAGATGCTGCTAAGGTAAAGATTGTCGCCGCCCGCAGGGCTGCGAAATTTCCTTGGTCCGATTGCGGCGTTACCGGTCCCGACGTAAAGGATGTTCGCCTCGGGGTCGTAGACCATACTGTCCCAAACGGTCCCGCCTAAACCAGCTTCCCACATGCTGTTGGGGTCCCAGGTCTTTGCGGCCGTCTCGAGCTCTGGATGTTCATAGGGTTTGTCGGGCGCACCTGGCACAGTGTAGAAGCGCCAAGCAAGCTCGCCGGTGAGCAGGTTGTAAGCAGTGAAGTAGCCCCTGGCGTTAAAATCAGCCCCACCAAAGCCAATCACCACCACGTCGCCAGCTACTCGTGGCGCGCCGGTCGACGCTTTACGGCCTGGTTCGCCTTCGAAGGTATCCTGGCTCCAAACTACGGCTCCGGTCCGGCGATCCAGCGCATACAGAATCCCATCCAGCGCGGCGACGTAGACCAGCTCGCCCCATAACGCCACGCCACGGTTAACAACATCGCAGCACGCATTTTTCGCAATCTGACCGTCTACCTGCGGCATAAAGCGCCAGACCTGCTCCCCTGTTTTTCCGTCGACCGCATAGACCGCACCCCAGGGCCCGCTCGCGTAGACAACGCCATCTACGAAGACTGGCGTAGCCTCAACGCCGCGGTAAGTGCCGAGGTCGTAGTCCCAGGCGAACCCCAGTTGATCAACGGTGTCGTGGTCAATCTGGCTCAGTGAGGAATGATGTTTCTCGCTGAATTGCCCGCCCGTTGTAAACCACTCATCCTTTTTTTGGTTGGCGGCTCGCATGGCAAGCAGGCTTTCACGAACATCCGATTCTCTAGACACGGGTTGTTCTTCGGTCGCACACCCCAACAGAAAGGTCGCTAGCAGTGGAACAAAAACTCGCTTACAAACTGTAAAAAACAGATACATTTATAGTGTCCTGATCTTACGGTTGGTTTGACATAAAGGGAGTCGCTGATCACTTCGTCGCAGAGGAGGCCAGCGGTTTTTTGCCTATTCCGACAAACGGTAGGTGAAACTCACGCCGTAGGTTCGAGGCCGACCCGTGTAGCGTATGAAGGTGTCATTAGTCTTGCTAGCGGTGGTCCAGTAATACTCGTCCGTAAGGTTGCGAACGTAAGCACCTACACTCCATCGACCATCGGTCGAATCGAGACCCAAGCGAAGATCGAACAAGGAGAAGCTATCTACATCGAGCTCTGGTGCTTCGCCAAACTCCGAGTTTGTGTCGCTCTGATAGTTAGCGCTAGCACCAACATGCACCTCCAAACTCTCGTTTAGAGACCAGCGATACGTCGCGGTGGCTGAAACCTGCGTATCCGGGGCGTTGGGGAAGGATTCGCCCCTAAAGTTGGTCGGGGTTGCAAACGGATCTTCGCTTATGAAGTCACCCGTCACTTCGGATGAAAGAAAAGAACCTGACGCTTTGATTTCGAACTTGTCCGTCGGGTACCAAACCAGCTGGACTTCCGCGCCCAGCACCTCAGACTCTGGAACGTTATTGAGTCGAAGCAGCGGCCCAAAGACAGGGTCGTTGGTAAATCCAAGTACCTGCTTATCGATGTAGTCGTAGTAAAACAGTGCGGCGTTCAGCTGCAGCGACTCTGACAACGTACCTTTTATGCCGACTTCATAGGCTGTTAGCTCTTCCTCCACCGTCGCGTCGTACTGAGGGGTAAGCGTGGCCGCCAGAGTGGGAAAACCTCCGGCTTTGTAACCGCGGCTAATGGCGCCATATGCGAGTATTTCATCGGTAGCCTGCCAATCGAGTGCAACCCGCCAAGATATGTTGTCCTCACTCAACGTGTTTGTTACCAGGCCCGACATGAAAGTGGTTGGGTCGAACGTGATGCAGTTGCCGACCCCAGGGGCGGGGAGCATGAGTATGTTCTCGACAAACCCCGAAGCGGCACCGTCGCCCGAATCCAGAGTGCAGCCCTCGAAGTCGATTTCTGAGTCCGTGTATCTCAGACCCAAATGTGCGGTAAACACGTCTGCGAAGGAAATTTCTAGATTTCCGAACGCCGCCCAGGTTTCTATATCCTGGTTGTTCTGAAGGTTAAAGGTCGCCAGTCCCGTACCGACACCTAGGGTGCTTTGACTAATATCATCAATATTGAACTCACGTGTCTCATCGGACGCATAGTTAACTCCCGCCGTAAGATAGATGTTTTGATTCAGGTTTCCGCCAACACGCAACTCCTGAAACACTGATTCAATCTCTCCAAGCGTTCGCTGCTGTAGACCCAATATCCCCATTCCATCCACATCGGCGACCTGGTCCTGGTCGTACTCACTAAAGGAGGTCAGGGATGTGAGCGTAAAATCTTCGTTTAGATCAAATTCTATGCGAAGGTTTACCTGCCAAAATTTGTTATCCCGGGCATAGTCGTCAGGAGTGAAGTGCGCGGCGGTATTATCTTCTGGCGGTAGCGGCGTGTTTTGCAGTTCAGGAATAAATGGGGCTACATCCGGTATCCCGGGGAAGAAACCGCTCAATTGTGGCGCCTGCATTTCTGACTCATCGTTAAAGCCATTTAGATTCAGTGCTACGGCTACCGTGTCGCTCGGTGACCAATCCAATAGAACTCGCCACGAAGTGAGGTCGTCGGTTGCGACTTCCGAATTATCGATGTAGCTCTCCTGCCATGGATCCGAGTCGATTCTTCGAATCGCTACTCGGTAGTTCAGATCGTCGGTGAGCGGGCCTGTGAGAAAACCACCTACGGTGTACTTATTGAAGTTCGCATAGCCAAGCTCCAGCCCTGCATCAAAGCTGTCCTGAGGCTTTGCCGCCACCAAGTTGATTGCGCCACCCGTAGAGTTCTGACCAAACAGTGTGCCTTGCGGTCCCATTAGAATCTCTGTCCGCTCAAGGTCAAGAAACCCGCCACGAGTCTCTATGGCAAATGGTATGGGAACTTCGTCCTGGTAGATGCTGACCGTGGGTCGTCCACCCAAAGCAATATCGTTAAAACCGACACCGCGAAGTGTGTATATCGGTGTCCCTACGCGGGATTCGGCATAGTTAAAGCCTGGGACGGATTTAGCGAAGTCTTGGACAAGTTCCACCCCCTCACGCGCCATGTCCTTGGCCGATAGAGCAGTGATAGACATTGGAATATCGGTGATAGCCTGCTCTCGTTTCTGAGCGGTAACTATCACCTCCTCGAGCTGCGCATGAGCGGACGGTAAACATACAAGTGAACCAACGGCCAGGGCTAACGAGCTGTATCGACATCGATCTCTTCTTGCTGATCGGGCGGCTTGTACTGTGGCGTCACTCATGATGCTGTCCTTTATAGTTTTTAGAGGGCGGGCAATCTTGTGTTGCTTACAACACAGTTCAGACCATTGCGATCTATCGATGGCCTTTTTATTTAGTACATAACAATCCTATATAAAGCTTTCAGGCAAAGCAAGTCGCTTACGACCTATATAATTTTGATCCTCCCCAGCTGGCGAAACCTCTGTACACCGACACTCGTTTTTCGTCAGCTTGCGCCTCATTTAACGGCGGTAATCACTGGATTTTCAAAAGGGATCGAAGACGCTTTTAAGACTAGAGCGTGACTAAGTTGCATTTCATAGCTTCGTTTATATAAGCTATATATGTTCTGTATAGCAATAACATTTCCACATACCCCGTTCAGCATGCAACTAAGCGCATGCATAGGACCAAACCATGAGTATCGAAATAGACAAAGATTCCGGCCTGAAAGTATTCAACACGCGCTCGCGGCTGGCGCGTGATCGCACGTCGAGCGGTGGTTTGCGAGTCAACAACGACAGTGGCAGCAAAGTACTGCCTGACGCCCCTCAAGGAGCTGTTTTTAGTGCCACTGAGCAAGCCAAGTACTTAAAAGAAATGGAGTCCCGTGCAGGGCACGCAGAGTACGTGGACTTGGAAGGCTCCTTCGCTCACTACCTCGAAGACCTCGATTCGGGCGAAGTTGTCGAACGCGAGGCGTTGCATGACGAATGCGAGGTGCTGGTCGTTGGTGCGGGCTTCTCCGCACTAATGCTGGGTTACAAGTTGCAGCAACACGGCTTCCAAGACGTACGATTCTGCGAGAAAGGTGGCGACGTTGGTGGTACGTGGTACTGGAATCGATACCCCGGTGTCGCCTGTGATGTTGAATCCTACAGCTACCTTCCGCTGCTCGACGAGGTAGGCTCAATCCCGTCTATGAAATTCGCATCTGGCTTCGAAATTATGGAGCACGCTCAAAAGATTGCCGAACTATCCGGCTTCTACAAGAAGGCGCTTTTTCACACTACAGTTGTAGAGTCTACGTGGAATGAAAGCCTGCGACGCTGGACGGTTCGAACCGACCGCGGCGACGAAATGAAAGCGAAGTTCCTTGTTTTGGCGAACGGCATCCTTTCCACTCCGAGGCTGGCAAAGATCAAAGGTCAGGAAGACTTTAAAGGAGAGGCATTTCATACCGCTCGCTGGCGCTACGATGTTGATCTAACCGGCAAGCGCGTCGGCGTGGTCGGCACCGGTGCTACAGGAATCCAAGTCATCCCAGAAATCGCAAGAGTCGCTGGAGAGCTGACGGTCTTTCAACGCACTCCGTCGACCGTTGATGTTCGAGATCAACGAGAAACAACCGACGAAGAGCGCCAGGCCTGGAAGGTAGATTCAGACTGGGCCCGTAAACGGCGCGCCCGATTCGCCAATATCCAGGATGGTCGTGCTGCCATGAAGGCTGGTGACGACTACCTTTCCGGCAAAGTCGATCACTATAAGGAGCTCAAAGTACACAACACGAAGCTCTCATCGGAAGAAAGGCTGCAGAAACAACAGGACACGAACTTCAAAATCATGGAATCGATCCGGGCTAGGGTCGACGCCCTCGTCGATGACCCGGAAACAGCAGAGGCATTAAAGCCTTACTACCAGTTCGGCTGTAAGCGCCCAGGATTTCACGACGAGTACCTACCCACCTTTAATCTACCGCACGTGTCCTTAGTAAATACGGCTCCCACCGGAATCGAGCGAGTCAACGAGAGCGGGGTCGTCCACAAAGGCAAGCAATATGACCTTGATGTTCTAATATACGCCACGGGTTACGAATTTATGGCCACCTCAACGTTCAATATGGTCACGGGTCGGAATGGCCAAACTCTGCTGGACAAATGGGCCGAAGAGGGCACCAAGACCTACCTAGGCGTACATAGCCAAGGCTTTCCCAACCTGTTTATTGTCATGGGGCCCCAGTCTGGAGGCTACGGATTTAATCTGATGGATGGCATCCACGCGCAAACAGACCATATCCTTTGGGTTCTCCAGACCATGCGCGATCGCGGGTCAGACATCGTCGACGTGCACAAAGAATACGAAGAACAATACGTTCAGCACTGCGCGGACATGGACATAGCCACAAAGCCACTTCGAGACTGTCTGAGTTACTACGATGGCTACGGAAAAGCTAAACCCGGTTCTCTCGGGTACTACGGTGGAGCGGAAAAATGGATCGAACTAAAGAACGCAGCCGAACAATCACCCGATGCGTTCATCTTTGAAAACAGCGACTGAAGCCGAATTCCGTTCCATATTTACTCAACGCTTGGTCCCACACACCAGGTGATTAATCTCCAGGGGTTGTGAACTAAAAATCTGATGTGCATCGTCAGGATGACCTTAGTCAGATCAGAAATTGGGTCAGGCCCCAACTTTTTTGACAGGGCGTCGGTGTCTTCAGCCGGGTCGAGGTCCCTCTAGGCGCTCTCGGTGTCCGGTTTCAGAAGGCCTTGCTGTTCCAGGCATCGGCCGGCGCGTTGGCTAATCAGCCGAAACCCATCCTCTAGCTCATTTTTGTCAGGCGCAGTGACGGATTGAAATCGGGTTGGACGCTCGGTGCAATGAACATAGACGCCATCTACGAACTCGGTCTGAAAGGGAATGCGGCGAATTGATGCACAACATCAAAGTAGCGTGCAGCAAGCAACATCCTGAGATGGTTCGAACCCCGGGCCTTTTTTGGAGATGCAGGTTCTAACAAGACCCAATCTCTGGCTCGGCCTACTCTCAAACCCCGCGTAGCGTAGGCCGCGCTGCGGCAAGCGTAGTCGTCTTGCTCAGCGATTCATTGCCTGCCCTCTCCAGATCTGCTGCCCGCACAAGGCAGCGGCACCGAGCAGTGTTACCAAAAGAATCGGCGTAGGCGCGAACATCAGCATCAGTGAACCGGCCCAGAACGCGGCGGCAACGCCAAAAGCGAAGCGAAAGTCGAAGTTCAATGCAAATAGGAACAGAGTTCCAAAGAGGAAGCACGTTTTGGACCAGTAGATTTTGTTCGCATCCAGAATCATCTGCTCAGCATCCGGTGCCAGGCTGTAGCTGCTGAATATGTTGATCCCTTCACTGGACCACAACCCCAGGGTCATTCTTCCAATAAGAAACGCGTAGTTGGCCACGAATAAATACAAGAGCCAGTCTTTCTTTAGGTCGAACCGCAGCGTAGGCATAGACCATTCCCCATCACAGTGTGTATAACGCGTTATACAGTCTCTTCTCCGCAAATACAACACGTTATACTCTCGGTCAGGGAGAGCACTAACGAGAGCACCAGCGAGAGGACCATGAGCAATCCAAGAGGCACCCGGGAGCGGGTAGAGCAGGCGGCGGAAGCCATCGTTCGCAAAGAGGGTGTGTCGGGCTTGACGATGCGGCGCCTCGCCGAAAAAGCAGACGTCGCCCTTAAGACGCCCTATAACCTGTTTGGCTCAAAAACCGGTGTCCTTCTAGCCCTGCTCGATAGAACCACTGCGGCCTTACTGGATGAACTGCTCGCAGATCAAAGTTCTCTGGCCATCCGGCAATTGCTCAATGCCCTCGATACCCTGGGTCGTTTTTATCGCGCTGACGAAGATTACTTTCGCGTGATTTTCTGGGCCGTGATGACCTCTGATCATCCCCAGGAGCGCGCGGCGGCGCACGCGAACATCATTGCCATTGTCAGCGCAAAAACGGCGGAGGCTCTGGCTAAGAAAGAACTTGCCGCCGACACCAATGCCGAATCACTCGGGGAGCATCTCGGATTGAACCTCCTTGCCAATCTCGGTAGCTGGGCAGGTGGCCATCTCTCCATGGCAGAGACTATCGACCACACGAGGGCAGTATGGATTGCTCTGCTTTCAACGAAAGCGACGAGAAAGGCCAAATCCGTTCTTTAGATCGATCAACGATAGGCCTGATCCGCCCAGGGCGCCCGGTCTTCCACACCGCCAAAATAGTCCGGGTCCTGTATGGCTTCCTGGGCCGACACGGAGATGTTGGGACCCCGGGGGAAATCTCTCACCAAGCGCTCGAGATCTGCAGCTACGGTGGGTTCCTGGTGAAGTAGATTGGTCGTCTCAAAAGGGTCCGAAGCGAGCTCGTAGAGCGCCAGGGGTTTGCTCTCCTCAATAATGAGCTTATGGGGATAGCGATAAACGGCGGTCTTCTCACCAAGGCGGGCTGTTTGCACGAGGTAAGGAATGACGGTTGGAGCGGTGTTTCCGAGGAGAGAATCCACAAGGCTCTGCCCGTCGAAAGCAGCGTCGGGTGGCGTACCACCCACCAGATCTACGAGCGTGGGCGCCACATCCTGCACCGTCGCCATATGGTCGAAGTCGTGCGACCCCAGGGTTCCAGGCCACGATAGAAACGCCGGCACGCGAACGCCGCCTTCGTATACGCTGCCCTTACCTCCACGAAAGGGTCGGTTATCGGAGGCTCCGTCTCGGGCGTTTTCCTTAACGAATTCAACGAAGCGGGGTTCGGGTTCCACCCCGTAACGAGCTTCAAGGGCGATCTTGATCAGCGCGTTGGGTACAAACCGCAAAGGCCCCTCGGTGATGAGGCCGCCGTTGTCGCTCATAAACCAAATGAGCGTGTCTTCAACAATACCCTCAGTGATGAGGGTCTCTTCGATACTACCGATGGCCCGATCGAGTTCCGAGACCATAGCGGCGTGGACGCGCCGGCGCATATCCTCAAGTTCATCGTAGACGGCGATGCTTTTGTCGGGCGCCTCGTTGGGAAGATGCGGTGCACCAAAGGACGCATAGATAAAGAACGGTTTGGTATGGTCTCGCTGCCGGATAAGACGCTGCACCTCCATGGCAAGAAGATGCGTCGTGTATCCATCCTCGCGCACCGTGCGACCATTGCGCTGCCAGTCATAGCCACCGCCATGGACCTTATTATAATAGCCGACGGCTCCCGTCAGATGGCCATAGAAATGATCGAAGCCTCGCTCGTTGGGGTGATAGGCGAGATTCCTTGCACCGAGATGCCATTTGCCAGCCAGCGCCGTGGTGTATCCATAGTCTTTTAAACGGTCCGCAATGGTCACCTCGTGCAGAGGTAATCCCTGAGGATTGTTCTTCGCCATGGGATCCAGAATGCCGAGGCGCAGCGGGGCTTTTCCCGTAAGCAGCGCGGCGCGCGTAGGACTGCAGGTGGGCTGTACATAGAAGCGGTTGAAGGTAACCCCATCGCTTGCCAGGCGATCTATCACCGGAGTACGAATTTCGCTTTTGTTGTAACCGACATCGCGCCAACCCATATCGTCAGCGAGGATCAGCAATATGTTGGGCGCAGCTGAAGGACGCTCCCACCGCCTGCTTTCGTCCTTCTTCGTATAGTCGGGTACCGCCATCGCCAGCACGTTATCTCTCGCGGATTTAGCCAGGCCTTCATACTGGTCGTCTTCCCGTGACAACAGAATTACCAGCAGCACCCCGAGGACGGATGCGACAAGCCCAAAACTCCGCCTTGAATACACGACTTGGATGCGAAGTGCTTGGGTTCAGCGCCGCCCGTGATAATCGAGACTCGCGCGCATCAGCATGGCAATAAAGCGAGCATGCTCCTGAATGTACTCGTTCGAAAACACGTCGACACCGTGGGCATCGCGCACCACATCGGCATCAATGTAGGGAAAGTTGATGGCGCCGAACAAAGATGGGGTTACGATCGCTGCCAAACCAACAGGGCTTTTGTCGCTGACCGGGCGCATCAATTCGTTG
>JBCCNK010000107.1:0-11144 GCA_039025875.1 Pseudomonadota bacterium | reverse complement strand
CGATGTCTTCTATGCCGATCGAGAGCGGATCGCCAAAGTGCACGGGCGCACCGTGAACCGATGGAAAGCGACTGCATATCTGGATAGCGCGAATAGCATCCACCGGACGAAAAGGGCGCATGCTGACGACCATGTTCCCGGTAAATGGCCCAGCACTCACGCAGGGAATGTTCGTGTTGTACATCGGCACGTTGCGCCCTTCGCTCACGTTGCGGACGTCCAGTCCGGCGGCAATCAGGGCCTCCTCGAACGAGAAGGAACATCCCAGAGCGAAGGCCTGGAAGTCGTCCTGCCACAAATCCTGAACATCATTGCGTTCTTCGGCGCATGAGCCGTTTCGAAAAACCCGATAGCGGGGAACATCGCTGCGCACATCGATCTGCTCGCCAAGCTCAGCCAGGCCGGGGTCGCCGGAGGCGCTGCTGCAGGCCAGAAGAGGGCAGGGTTTTGGGTTGGCCTGGCAAAAGCGTAGAAAATCGCTACCCCAGCGTTCCGGAAGAATCACGAGATTGCATTGGACAAACCCAGAGGCTAACCCCGACGTGTTGCCGTCGAATTCCCCTGCGCGGATACGGGCGCGAAGCTCAGCCGATGACAGTGCCTCAGGCCCGACGTCTGCTGATGGCAAATCTGAGGCCGTAGCTAAAGCCATGGTGTCAGTAGGTGTGCCAGGTGAGTTCAATTTACTGTGGTCCGATCTTGACTGTTCTTCGCTCGGCCCTTGAGATTACATGAGCGCGACACTTTTCAGTAGTATCAAGCCATAACAAGAGCAAAGGACAAAAATCACCATGCCGCATCCCTGTAACTACGCGAAGGATCATCCCCACAAGCCTGCAATCATATTCTGCGACAGCACGGCCTCCGGTGGCCGTAGCCACATGCTGACCTATGGGGCTTACGCAAAGGCCATCAATCAGGCCGCGCACCTGCTGCGGTCCTGCGGCCTCGGTCGCGGCGACCATATGGCACTGATGATGGAAAATCGCATGGAGTTTCTCGTCGTGTGCTGGGCGGCGCAGATGGTAGGTGTGGTGTACACACCGGTCAGCAGCCATCTGCGTTCAGAGGAGACGGCCTACATCCTGCGAAACTGTCAGGCACGGCTGTTTCTTGCGAGTGCGGTGGTTGCAGATGTTGCCGCGGCTGCCGCGGCCGACGCTCCGGGACTCGAGCGATGCCTGATGGTCGGCGGTATCTGCGATGGCTTCGAATCCTGGGAAGAAGCCGTGGATGCGCTACCGCAGACGATGATCGAGAACCCGGTGAACGGTGTGCCCATGCTCTATTCCTCCGGGACGACCGGGCAGCCCAAAGGTGTACGCATTCAGCTTCCTGAGGACGATATCGACTCGGCCCACCCGCTGGCTTTAAGCCTCGGCTTACTGTTTGGCTTCAGCGACGAGACTGTATATCTCACTCCGGCGCCGCTGTATCACGCGGCGCCGCTGCACTTCAACATGATGGCGCAGAGCCTGGGCGGCACTAGCGTCATCATGGAGAAGTTTGAAGAGCAGCGCGCTCTGGCCCTGATCGAGGAGTTCCGCGTCACTCACAGCCAGTGGGTTCCGATCATGTTTGTGCGGATGCTCAAACTACCGGAAGCGGAAAGAACGCGCTTTGACTTGAGTTCGCACCAGCTCGCCATTCACGCCGCGGCCCCCTGTCCGGTGGAGACCAAGGAGCAGATGATCGCGTGGTGGGGAGAGATCGTGTACGAGTACTACGGCGCCAGTGAGAGCATCGGCGCCACGTTGATCGATTCTGCCCAATGGTTGACGCACCGCGGATCGGTTGGGCCCGCCGTGGCCGGCGAGCTGCACATCGTCGATGACGAAGGACGTGAGTTACCGCCCGGCGAGATTGGGACGGTCTATTTTGGCGGAAGCCAGGCCAGTTTCAATTATCATGACGAACCGGAGAAAACCGCGAGTTCCTACAATCAGCAGGGCTGGGCGACGACCGGGGACGTGGGTTACCTGGATGAGGATGGTTACCTGTACCTCACCGATCGCAAGCATTTCATGATTATCAGCGGTGGAGTCAACATCTATCCCCAGGAAGTAGAGAATCTGCTGATCACCCATGAGAAGGTCGCCGACGTGGCCGTATTTGGAGTGCCTCACGCGGAGTTTGGTGAAGAGGTTAAGGCCGTCGTGCAACCGATAAATTGGGGCGACGCGACCGACCTGGTGGCGATTGAGCTGATGGAGTGGCTGCGAGATCGTCTGGCCCACTTCAAAGTGCCTCGGAGTATCGACTTTGAAGAGGCGCTACCTCGCCTGGACAATGGCAAGCTATACAAGCGGCATCTGGTCGAGGCTTATCGGTCTGCTGCTGGTGCCGCGCCTGATTCTGGCTCAGATTTGGGTTAGGGCTGTTTCAGAGCCGAAAAGTTTGACGTCTCTTCCATACCGACGTCGCCCGCGCCGATGCTTCGATCTTTGGAACGGGCTTTGGTGGTTTGTTCCTCTTTGGAAAACGGCAGATAGAACGCCGGAAGTACGAACAGCGTAAACAAGGTCCCGATCAGCATGCCTGCGGTGATCGTCATGCCAATCGCGAATCGTGCATTAGCACCGGCACCGCTGGCTAGCACCAGTGGCAGAACTCCCAGTACCGTGGCGAACGTGGTCATCAGGATGGGGCGCAAACGCAGCGTCGCCGCCTCAAGCACCGCGTCTTTCGCGCAACGGCCTTCTTCGGTCAGTTTGTTGGCAAACTCAACGATGAGAATGCCATGCTTCGCGATCAGCCCAATCAATGTCAGCAGCCCGATCTGGGAGTAGATATTTAAGGTAAGTGCACCTATGGCGACCGGCAGCATGGCGCCAAAGACCGAGAGCGGCACGGCAACCAGCACGACGAGCGGGTCGCGAAAGCTATTGAACTGGGCGGCCAGCACCAGAAAGATCAGCAGGAGCGAGAGCCCGAAAAGAGTCGGAAACGTTGCGCTTTCCTGCATAAAACGCCGCGATGCCCCGGTGTAATCTACGCGAAATCCCCGCGGTGCAATTTCTTCCAGTTTGGACTCAAGGAACGCAAGTCCGTCGCCCAGGGTGTTGGGCGGCATCACGATTCCCTGCAGCGTGGTGCTGTTTAGCTGCTGAAATTGCGACAGCACATTGGGTTCTACGCGGCTATCCAAAGTAATAACGCTCGATAGCGGCACCAGCTCACCGGCTGCCGTACGTAGGTAGTACTTTTCGAGCTCGGCCTCGGTCAGCCTGAAATCACGACCGGCCTGCGGAATCACCTTGTAACTCCGCCCATCGCGGGTGAACCGATTGATCTCGGCCTCTCCCAGCATCATCGCCAGCGTCGTCGAAATGTCTCGCATCGATATGCCCAGGCTTGCGGCTAGTTCGCGGTCAATATCGATGCTGATCTCGGGGCGGTTAAAATCCAGGGATTGGCTTATGAAGATAAACAGGCCAGATTCCTGGGCCGCGCGGACGAGTTCTGTGCCCACCTGCTCAACGCGCTGATAATCAGCCGTTGATGCGACGACAAAGCTCACAGGCAGGCCCGCATCGGCGCCGGGCAGAGCGGGTGTGCCAAAACTAAACATCTCCATGCCCGCGATTTCGCCCAGTCGTCCTTGAAGCTCGGCCTGCACCTCTTGCTGCGTGCGATCTCTCTCATCCCAGGGCGCTAGATTGAGTCCGCCAAAGTTGCTGTCCGGCATGGCCACCTGCCAGGAGGACGTTACCTCGGGAATATCGCGCCAGATCTCGACGACCTGATCGAGGAATACGTTGATGTAGTCCAGGTTCGCGTAGCTCGGAGCACTACCGACGACGTAGATTGAGCCCGTGTCCTCTTCCGGAGCCAGCTCGCGCTGCGCGATGAAGAACAGGGCAGGGAGGCTGAGTAGCAGACCCATGCAGAAAAGCAGCACTGCACCACGGTTCGCAAGGCAAGCGCCCAGAAGTCGACGATAACCTGCGTTGATACGATTGAAGCGCGCATCCAGCCAGGAAGCGAAGCGCCCCTGATCCTGATGTGACTGCAGCAGCCGCGACGCCATCATCGGACTCAAGGTGAGAGCCACGATCCCCGAGACAATCACCGCCCCAGCCAGAGTCATGGCGAACTCCGTGAATAAAGCCCCGGTCAGGCCACCGATGAAAGCGATGGGCGCATACACGGCAGCCAGAGTTAGCGTCATGGAGACCACCGGGAGGGCCACTTCGCGGGCCCCAATCAGAGCGGCGTTCAACGGTGAAGCACCGTCCTCAATATGGCGATGAACGTTCTCGACGACCACGATTGCGTCGTCGACGACTAGCCCGATGGCGATCACCATGGCCAGCAGCGTCAGCAGATTCAGAGAGAAGCCCAGCGCCATAATCACAAACACCACGCCGACCAGCGATAGGGGAATTGCAACGAGGGGAATCAACACGACCCGAAGTGATCCCAGGAATAGAAAAATCACCGCTATCACGATCAGGCCGGCTTCGAACAACGTGCTCAAAACCTCCTTAAGCGCCTCATCAATCGCAACTGAGCCGTCCCAGTCCAAAATCATCTCGACATCAGCAGGCAAATTAGCTTCCAAGGCGGGAAGCCGCGCTTTTACCCCCGCCGATACCGATAACGGATTAGCATCTGGCGCCGGCGTGATGGCCATAAACACCGTGTCGCGACCACTGGTAAAGGTACGCATCTGATTGTTCTCGGCGGCTAGTTGCACGTCGGCAACGTCGCCGAGGCGTACTTTACGGTCGGCTTCCTGGCGAACGACCAGGGATCTGAACTCTTCGGGCGTCTGCATCCCGGTGACGGCGTCCACCATGACACGCACCCATTCACCTTCGGTAGCGCCGGCGGTGCTAATGACGTTGTCCTGAATGATTGCCTGGTTGATGTCGTTTGCGGTGACTCCAAGCGCCGCCATGCGCACCGGGTCCAGCCAGATTCGCATGGCGAGATAGCGCCCGAATATGCCGGCCTTGCCGACCCCAGCTATCGTCGCCAGCTCGGGCTGCACGCTGCGCAGCAGGTAGTCGGTGACCTGATAGGGCGACATCTGATCACTGACGAACGCGATGTACATCATTGCGTCACTGCTGCTCGTGGTCGATATCACCGGATCTAAGATGTCTTCGGGTAGCTCATCGCGCGATTCATTGACCTTGGCGATGACTTCGGTAAGCACATCGGAGGTGTTCTCTCCCAGACGAACATGGACCTCGATACTGGATACCCCGGGATTGCTGGTGGAAGTTAGGTACTCGACGCCTCGGGCGCCGGCAATATTGACCTGTAGAGGTGTCGTCACGAACCCCTGGATGGTGCGGGAGTTCGCGCCTGGGAAGATTGTCGACACCTGAATTATGCTGCGTTCGAGTTCCGGAAACTCCCGCAGTGTCATCTTGCTGAGCGATGCGAGTCCAGCAACCAGCAGCAGTGAGCTGATAACGATCGCGAGAACGGGGCGGCGAATGAATAGATCTGTCATCAGATTCTTCCGCTGTCGTCGATAACGACGCGCGCGCCGCGATAGAGTTTGTTTTGTCCCGATGTGGCGACACGTTCCGTTTCAGACAGACCGGCTACGATTGCTACGCCGCCGTCTGCTACTCCTGCGGTTTTGACGACCCTAGGAGTAACGAACAAACCATCATCGTCTTGTTCGATCACATAAACCGTATCACCCTGCAATGAGTAGGTTATGGCGGTCTCGGGGACAAATACGCGTTGCTGGATCCGATCTAAATCCACGGTTAAACGCGCGAACATTCCGGGTAGCAGGCCCTCACCGTTCTTGATGGAGGCGCGCAGCAGAAGGTTTCGGGTGTTTTCGTCCACCTGCGAGTCTATGGCCACAAGCGTGGCGTCGAAACGGCGCTCTGGGAAGGCCGAAGTCCTGAGGATGATCGCAAGTCCAGGCTTCATGAGAGGGGCGTAGCGATCTGGCACCGAAAAATCCAGTTCCAACTTGCTCGTATCTTGCAGAGTGACAATAGGGGTAGCGGCTTCTACGTAGTCGCCCAATCGAACTTTAAGTATTCCAAGTCTTCCAGAAAACGGCGCTTTGATCAGTTTGTTCTTGAGAACCGCATCGATTTCGGCCAATTCGGCGAGAGCGGCGCGATAGTCAGCACTTGATTGATCCAGCTGGCTCTGCGGTATTGAGTTGTCTTTGATGAGGCGCTCATCACGATTAAAGAGCTGCTCTGCCAATTGCAGGCGCGCTCGCAGCCGTGCGCGCGAGGCGATCTCAAGCTCATTGTCGATAGCGAGTAATCTGTCGCCCGTCGCCACGCTCTGGCCGGACTCGACGAAGAGATCGGTGATGTCTCCGCTAGTTTCGGCATTCAGTGTTATGCCCCGCGCCGCGCGGATCGTACCGACGGCTTCCACGGACTCACGCCAGGGTTGCTGCCTGGCAACTGCGGCGGTGGTCATAATCGGTGGCGGCGAAAAGTCGGCTGACGCCAATTTTACGAAACCAACGCCGACGTAGGCCGCTGTGCCCCCGACTGTTAGTAGAAGTAACGCAATCGCGATGAGGTAGGCGCGCAAAAGTTCTTTTCTCCTTATCTGCGATGGGCTGTCAGGCACGAGCTCCTAATCATCAACGATCTGCCTCACGATCTGAAGATCGGTAGATGCGTTCAGTGCCTTTGTTCTATGCCTTGTAAGCCGTCCAGGTTGCTGCGAGGTGCAGCTCATGTCGACCCTAGGGAGCACCCAGTCCGTTCGATATTGTTGGTATCGAGCCGAGCACGCAGCCTGAGTAAACGCTTTTACCACTCAGATCGCGGCTTGGTTCATTTAGCGTTTATATGAAATTTTGGAATACGGTGCTGATGGCAGCAAATATCGATAAAACGCGGGTAATTCGATACCGTTCGCGAATTTTGCGTAATCTTTGCCAGTCTGTTCGGCGCTTCCGCGCGCACGCTTATAACGCGAAAGTGTGCACTACGTAAAGTTTACAGTGCACACGGGATTGTTATGCTGGTGGTACATCGATTCGGAGATTCAGCATGGCCTCAACACAGCTAAAGCGCCTCAGCAAAAAGATGCAGAAGGCCGATAGCTACGGTGACTGGGCTCACGCTGCGCAAGAGTACGACGGCGTGAGTGGCGCCCAGCGCTGGCGCGAAATCGATCAGAGTCGCCAGTACGACTACGCCGAAATACGTCTTCGTCTAGATCGCTTGCGCAGCCTGCGCGTGCGTCAGGATTACCATGGACTCCTCTACACACTCAACGAGGGCATTCACGGCAACATGGGTGGGATGGGCAACGAGGCCCTGTATCGACGTGCTCGCTATGGCACCAAACGACTCATAGAGCAGTACATCGAAGAAATTGACGATGCGCTGCATTTTCTGGCTGAGCTGGACACTTCAGAGATCGACCTGCAGGAGAAGCTCGATTTTTTCTATCGCGCCAATGTCTGCTACGGACGATCTGCGCTGTTACTGAGTGGTGGTGGTGTGCTCGGCTTCTATCATCTCGGCGTGGTAAAGACGCTGCTAGAGCACGGCTTGCTTCCGCGTGTGATTTCGGGATCGAGCGCAGGCGCACTGGTTGCGGCGGTCGTGGGCGCGCATACCGATGAGGAGCTCGAGCAGTTCTACGACCCGAGTACGCTCCACTTCGAGGCCGAACGTGAAGCCAGCGTGTTTAAAAGGCTGCTGTTTGCAAACTCTCCCCAGGTCGATGTTGGAGATCTCGAAAAAATCGTGGCGCGCCTGGTGCCGAACATGACGTTCCAGCAGGCCTACGAAAAGACCGGTCGACAAATCAGCATCTCGGTCGCACCGGCCGAACCGCATCAGCGATCTCGTCTGCTCAACGCGATCACCTCACCCAACGTGTATCTGCGATCCGCTGTCATGGCGTCAGCGGCTGTTCCGGGTGTTTTTCCGCCGGTCACGTTGATGGCCGAAAACGCGCATGGAGAGGCGCAGTCCTATCTCCCCACTCGGCGGTGGGTGGATGGCAGTATCGCTGATGATCTCCCGATGAAGCGGCTTTCTCGACTGTTCGGTGTGAATCACTACATCGTCAGCATGGTGAATCCGTTTGTCACACCGTTCCTGAATCGCGGTGAGGAGCGCAGCCAGTTTTCAAAGGCTGTCGGTGGTCTGGGAGTCGGGATCGGTCGCGAGGTCTTGAATTTTTATCGCGGTGTTGCCCAGCGACGGGGTGACACTTGGCCGCGTTTCAACATGTTGCTGAACGGCTTCCACGCGCTGATGGATCAGAAGTACAGCGGCGACATCAACATCGTTCCGAGTTTTCGCTGGTACAACCCGCGCAAGATACTGTCCCACCTCACGGAGAAAGAGCTATTGTCACTTGTGCAGGAGGGCGCACGCGCAACCTATCCGCACCTTGAAGCGATTCGAACGACGACATCAATCTCGCGCTCCATGGAGGAGATTCTCAGACGTTTCGAATCCGGTGATCTGATGCCCGATCCGAAGGAAGTGAAGCGTCCGCGGGCCTCGCGACGACGACCGCGACCTACGCGCGCCGAGCGGGAACGCATCCAGTCAGCCGGCAATCGTGGGAGCCTTTCATCGAACAAGGCACTCGAATCGGACCGGCGACTGTCATCTGTCACACGCAATTCGTCGGTTGCATCCAAGTCATCGGTTTCGTCCAAGTCGTCGGGTAGATCGAAGAAACCAGCCGCACCGAAGAAGAAGGGCGCAACGGCGGCGGTGCAGGGCGTCGCTGCAAAAGGCCGCCGCTCTAGTCGCGTGAGTCTAGGGAGCCTCTGAGCAAGTCTAGGGTGTCTCTAGCTGACAGGCTAACCGCTTCTTTGTTGGCGGGCGCTGTCTTAGTCCGCGGCGCTGTTGGGGAAGCTGTTTCTCTCATTACCAGGCAGCCTGTCGGCGACTAGTCACGGTCGATGTAGTCAACACCCATGGCGGCCAGCACGTCTACCATCTCTCCACGAGTCTCGGCTTCGGCGCTTGAGGCCGTGCCTATCTGAGCGCGCTTGCGAATCCCCTGAAGGATCGCCGCTAGTCGGAAAAAGCAGAATACAACGTAAAAGTTCCAGTCGCTGATGGATTCGCGCCCCGTTCGCTCGCAATAACTCCTCACGTAATCGTCGTCGCTGGGTAAACCTAGGGCACCTCGGTCTACGCCGGCAAGTCCACGGATCCCCTGATCGGACGGTAGCTGCCAGGCCATCACCTGATAAGCCAGATCTGCCAGGGGGTGGCCGAGGGTCGACAGTTCCCAGTCAAGGATTCCGATGATTTTTGGCTCGGTAGGATGAAACATCAGATTGTCGAGCCGATAGTCGCCATGCACGAGCGTGGTCGGCCCCTCATCCTGGGGCATATTCGCCGGCAACCATTCAATCAGCCGCTCCATGGTGGCATTGTGCTCAGTCTCCGATGCGCGGTACTGCTTGGTCCAGCGGGAGACCTGCCTTTCGAAGTAGTTCCCGGGTCTTCCAAAATCACCCAGGCCCACCATTTCGGGGTCGACGCTGTGCAGCGATGCAAGTACACGATTCATCTCATCGTACATCGCGCTGCGCTCGGCGTTGGTGGCAATCTCGGGTAGTCGTGGGTCCCATAAGACCCGACCATCCAGGTATTCCATGATGTAAAACATGGACCCGATCACGTCCTCATCCTCACACAACAGGTAGGTCTTGGCGACAGGTACGTCGGTATCTGCAAGGGCGCTAAGCACGCGGTACTCGCGGTCGACTGCGTGCGCAGAGGCCAGCAGTTCACCCTGGGGTTTCCGTCTGAGAACCCACCTGTGATCATCGCTTCGCAGAATAAATGTGGGATTGGACTGGCCGCCCGCAAATTTTTCGGCGCTGAGGGAAGAGCCAAGGCCCGGAAGTTTTCCCTGGAGGTACTTTTTCAGCGTCTCAGTATCGACGGTCTGTGAGTTCATTGCTGTCCCATGCTCATGCGATCAGGGCGCGAGTTTGCAGGAACCGCGGGGGCGAGTGCAAACCAGCGATGGTGGTGCTACTCATGCGACTCTGGCACAGCGCTCCGTGTGCGAGCCCGGTATCGACGCGTGCACTATTGCTCTGCGCCGTCGAGTACTATCATTCGATGCTTTTAGACTTTTGCGAAACTCACGGCCACCAGGAAACACAAAGTACACTTTCGATACCCAGCTGCGGCGACGCTGGCGCTCGCAGAACTAGTGGCTACAGGCTCCCAAGTCATGGTGAGTGCTTGGTGTTCGATTCCTGCAGGCGCAGGATCGGGTACAGCCCGACCGAGGGCGGCGATAAACAGGCCCATGAATCTAGTCAAAAATAAGGAAAACTGATGTACGACGAACTCAAGCAAGTGTGGGCGCAAATGACCGGCCCGGATCAGATGTTTGCGATCAATCGGCAGACGGTCCGGGGGAATGATCTTCTTTGTTATCAGAATGCACCGGCATCACTTCGAGACATTTGGATGCTGTCAGCAGGGCATGGAGAGACCGATTATCTGGTTTATCAGGATGAACGACTGAGTTATGCCGAATCTCATCGGCAGACAGCTGCGTTGGTGCTCACCCTGCAGGGAATGGGGGTGGGTCCCGGCGATCGCGTAGCCATAGCAATGCGCAATTATCCCGAATGGATGCTTGCCTACTGGGCTGTCGTAAGTGCGGGCGCCGTTGTGGTGGGGATGAATGCCTGGTGGGTGCCGGATGAGATGCAGTTTGCCCTTGAGGACTCCGAGCCTAAGGTGCTGATAGCCGATAAAGAGCGTCTACAACGCCTGGCAGAAATCCAAAAAGACATGTCGCACATAGAATTGATCTCCGTTCGCTGCGACGACGCGGCCGGCGGTGAAGCGCTGTCGTGGACCGAAGCCACGGCAGGCGATGGTGCCATGCCGGATGTGACCATCGATACAGACGACGACGCCTGTATTTTCTACACCTCAGGCACTACCGGTCGGCCGAAGGGTGCGCAGCTGACGCATCGCGGCTGCGTCAATAACATCATGAACGTCGCGTTTATCAACGCGGCACAGGCCACGGCGCTCGCCATTGCTGCTGGGAAGGAACCGCCGGCTCCGGGGAGCGACGAGCCGGTTCGAGCGCTGGTTGCGACCCCGCTGTTCCATGTAACCGCCAACAACTGTGTGGCGCAGGTCGCCACCCTCGTCGGTGGCAGGATCGCGTTGATG
>JBCCNK010000106.1:0-11173 GCA_039025875.1 Pseudomonadota bacterium | reverse complement strand
GGCGCTGGTGGCGATTGACGTGAATTCCGGCAAATCGACGCGCGAACGCAATATCGAGCAAACCGCGCTGCATACGAATTTGGAAGCCGCCGCAGAAGATGGTCACTATCCGCATACCACCGGCGATGGCAGACGATCAGTCTTCCTCGACACAGGAGCCAGCGCAGGCCGTTTCGCTGAGCGGCAAACCGCTGTACGCGGCGCAGCCGGGTAAAGAGACGCTTGCAAAATTGGCGAAAGCACAGCTCGCCTACGAGACAGACCCGGACAATGCAGACAACATCATATGGTACGGGCGACGCAGCGCTTACGCCGGGGACTACAACCGCGCCATTGAGGTTTTTGGCGAAGGTATAGAGAAGCATCCGAGCGATCCGCGATTCTATCGGCACCGCGGTCATCGCTATATCTCTACTCGCCAATTTGATTTGGCGATCAGCGACTTTCAGCGCGCTGTCGTGTTGATGCAGGGCATGGACCTGCAGGTAGAGCCTGACGGGTTGCCGAACGCGCAGAACATCCCTCTTACAACCACTCAGGGCAATATCTGGTATCACCTCGGACTGGCCTACTACCTGAAGCAGGACTGGCCTCTTGCACTGGCGGCTTTTCGAAGCGGGTATCGGCTCGGAGGCTACGACGACAACCTTGTCTCCACCGGGCACTGGATTTACATGATTCTCCGACGAATGGGCGCCAAGGCAGAAGCCGGCCAGGCTCTTACGGACATCAATGCGGACATGCACATCATCGAGAATGGGAGCTATCACCGCCTCTGCCTACTTTACAAAGGTGATCTCGCACTTGATGAACTACTGGATGTGAACGCCGACAATCCGAGTAATGCGGCTTTTGCCTACGGGCTTGCAAACTACTATTACTACAACGGAGATCAAGCAAAGTCTGATGTGCTGCTTCAGCGCATCGTAGAAGGCACGAGTTGGAGTTCGTTCGGTTACATCGCAGCAGAAGCCGACCTGATGGCACGCTGATTACTCATCGTGATCACGCACCAACTCGCGGGTTCGTGCCTCTGGATTCGTGCTGCTCTCCCGCAACTAGTCGGCATATGACACCCGAAAAAGGAGTGAATAGAGTACCGGTACCAATATCAAGGTGATGAGCGTCGCGAACAGCAGGCCAAAAAGAATGGCTATCGCCATGGTTTCAAACATCGGGCCGCCACCGAGCCATAGCGGTATCATGCCTCCAATTGTAGTTGACGTGGTGAGCAGGATCGGACGAGCGCGTTGCTGAGCAGCAGTGATGATCGCGTCCTTGGGGTCGAGCCCATTCTCGTCAATTTCAAGTTTCACGCGATCAAGCAACACAATTGCGTTATTGATGACAATACCTGCTAGCGAAATCAGTCCCAGCAGCGTAAAGAAACCGAATGAGGCACCGGTGATAAGCAATCCAGCAACTATGCCGATCAGCCCGAGCGGAATGGTGATCAGCACGATCCCGGTGCGGCGCACTGAATTGAATTGAACCACTAGCAGCAGCACGATGGAAAACGCGGCGAATGGAAGCGCAGCAGCAATCGAGGATGAAGCTTTGGCGGATTCTTCGTTCTCCCCGCCCTCGGTATAGGAATAGCCCGGCGGCCAAGCGCCGACGTATTCGTTTAACCAGGGGCGGACCCGATTGGATATCTCCGTGGCGGTTACCCCGTCAGCTAGCTGAACCTCTATCGTAATCATGCGTTCCCGATCAAGACGTTCGATACGGGCCGGTTCCCACAGGACATCAACATCAGCGACCTGGCTCAGGGGAACTGTCGAGCCCGTGGATTGCGCAAAGATGGAGATGTTCTCAAGCTTCGAGAAATCCTGTCGTTCCGCTGAGCGTGTGCGAAGAATCACCGGTATGACTTCTTCTCCTTCCCGATATTCGGTGAGCTCCAGACCGCTAAGCCCTGCATCCAGTGAAGTCGCGATGTCCTGATTGGTGACACCGGCGCGCGCCGCGCGTGCCTGATCGATGTCGATAAATAGCTTTTTGGACTGCAAGCCCCAAGTATCACTGATTGCGGTAACTTCTACGTGAGTCCAAAATTCGCTTTTGATCCGGTCGCTAATGTCAAACAACTCGCTAAATGTTTCGCCGGAGAGCTTGATTTCGATCGGAAAGGAAAATGGCGGTCCGTTTGCGAGGCGCTTGACTTGTACCTGTACCGACGGGTATGTCTCAAAGAAGAAATCCTCAATCGTTTCTTTCACCGGGGTTAATGATTCGCCGCTATCCAGCGCTAGAATCAGGGCGGAACTGGCCGCGTTCGGGTTCACTGGATTGAAGCCGAGGACAAAGCGCGGACCCCCAGATCCGATGTAGGCGGTCCAGGACACGATGTGACCCCACTCTCCTACCCCGCTGTCAATCTGCGACTCCAGTGCTTCTATGAGTCGTTCGTTCGCATCAATATCGGTACCCGTTGGCAGATCGATTGCAACGGTAAGAATCGGGTCTTCTGATGGGGGGATGAACACCTGCGGCACAAAACTCAAGCCATAGATCGATACACAAAACAGCAGCAAAATCAGTAGGGAAAAAGAGGCACGAAACCGCAGTACCGCTTTAAGAAGCCAGCGGTAAAACACATAGCTGCGGCCACTGAACGGCTCAACCTCAGTGGTGCTGCTGGCTTTGACTTTTATGAATGGCGTGAGCATTGGAATGAACGTCATTGAAACTACCCAGGACAAGAGCAGTGCCATGGTCACGACATAGAAGATCGACTGGGTGAACTCACCGACCGCTGATTGCGCCAGCGCTATCGGTGTGAACGCCGCACAGGTTGTCAGGGAACTAATCAGAAGAGGCATGCGCATTTCAGAAGCAGCGGCAATCGCTGCAGCAATCGGATCTTCTCCGCTTTCACGCCTTACGGTGACAGCTTCGACCACAACGATCGCATTATCGACGAGTAACCCTAGGGCAATGATCAACGCGGCGAGGGAAATCTGATCAATACCCACGTCGAACATCGACATGGTGAAGAAAGTAGAAACCATCACGATAGGGATCAGAGACGCCACGACAAAGCCCGTTCGTAAACCTAGGGATATCACCATGACGATCACCACAATCAGCACGGCCTGAATGAGATTTTCGACAAAAGAGTTCACACTCTTGGCGGTCAGATCAGACTGGCGAAACATCGGCTTCAGACTGACGCCCAGCGGAAGCCTCGCTTCTACCTCTTCCATTAGCGGGACCAATCGATCACCGAGATTTAGTATGTTCCCCCCTTCGCGCATTGATATCGCCAATGAGATACCGGGACCACCGTTAACCCGAACCTTACTATCGGCTGGTTCGTCATAGTCTCGATACACATCGGCGATATCTCCCAAACGAATCAGCGCCGTACTGTCGGGAACGGAGATTAATGATCCGGAGAGCTCCTCCACCGATCCGTAGTTTCCCGAGGGTTCGAGTACGATACGCTCGTCGCCGAGCACGATATCGCCGCCGGAGGAGAGTATGTTGAGTGACGCCAGGCTGTCAGCGAGTTGTTGCGGTGACAGTTTCAGCTCCGTGAGTCGGGCATTTTGGTAGTCAACGTAGACGACTTCAGTCAGCTCTCCGTAGACGTCGACCTTGGCCACATCCGGATCTCTCAGCAGCACATCACGTGCGATTTCTGCAAAGTCCGACAGCTCCGCCGCCGAGAAGTCGACGCCCGACAGGCTGTAGATATGACCAAAGACGTCTCCATACTCATCGTTCACGATAGGAACCGAGGAGCCCGTAGGCAAGTCCGGGGTCACATCCTCGACCTTGCGGCGTAGGTCATCAAAAATCGGCTGCATCTCGTCGTAGCGATCTTGAAACTCAACCGTGATAACGGAGATACCGTTCCGTGACTCGCTACTCAGCTCGTCGAGGTCCGGCATCTCCTGGATCTTTTCCTCGAGCGTGTTCGTGACCAGCTGTTCCACCCGCACCGGGCTTGCGCCGGGGAAAAAGGTAGTCACCGTTGCCACACGAATGGTGAAGCCCGGGTCCTGGGCCTTGGGAAGCGCGAAGTAGGCGCTCAACCCTGCCATAAACAGCATAAACACCGCGATAATGGTGACCCGGTTATTCTCAAATGCCCAGCCGGTCATGCTCATGGAGGGTTGCCTATCGCTGCAGCACACGCATGCCGTCGCGCGCATTTGAATGACCGGCGACGAGAATGGATTGGCCGTCTTCTAAACCTTCAGCGATCTCGATCCCACGCTTGGTTATTTCGGCGACAGACACAGCGTGTCTGCGCAGCACCGCCACGTCCGGTTCTTGACTGCGCTCGAGGAGATAGACAAAGGTGCCATTCTGATCCTGGCTCACCGCGGACGCGGGGACGACGATTGCTTCATTAGCTGCTTCCGATTCTCTGAGCAAAACGGATACTTCGGCCGCCAGATTGGACCGAATAGCCTCCGGTGTTTCGATAAGCCGCAGCGTCACCGGAAAGCTGGTGTTCCCGGCGCTCGCCACGCCGACCTCGGAGACCACCGCTCGGAATTGTCGGCCTTGAATCGATGGAAATCGGACGGAGGCGTCCATATCGTTTGCAAAAGCTGATATCTGACTTTCGGGGACGTCAATCAGTACCTCCCAGGTATCACCGCAATTCAGTCGCACGATCTCGGTACCCGAGGACACGTTTTCATTAACTTCCACCGTGACCCGCGCCACTGAGCAGTCCCGATCGGCTGTGAGTTGGGTGTAGGACAGATCGAGTTCAGCCCTTCGCAGGGCCTGCGCTCTTGCTTCGTAATCCGCCCTGCTGGCCTCGGCTGAGGCCAGAGCCTCGTCAAGTTCGGTTCGTGAAGCGTTATCTGCGGTGTACAGTTGACGGACCCGCTGGTACTCGGCCTCCGAACTGCGACGGGACGCGTTGGCCTGCGCCAGATCAGCACGAGCTTCCTCAATCGCGACGCGGTAGGGTTCATCATCGAGCGCTGCGATCAATGATCCACTGCTAACTCGATTGCCCACTGCTACCGCTACGTCTACAACCGTGCCGTTCACCCGGAAGCTCAGTCTGACTTCCTGGGCAGTCTGTGCGGTCCCGGAGAACGAGCGTGTGCGTGTAGAGGTGTCGGCGCTCAGCACTGTCATTGCCTTGACCGGCCGCAAGCGCTCAACAATAGCATCCTCTTCTTCACACCCAGTGGACAGGAGCACCAGAAGTACACCGAATAGCGCCGCCCTCAAGACGACATGGAGGCGGATGCGTTGCCTGACGTGACTGCAAATACGTTTTGTTAAGATATCCATCAGTTGGTCTCGCTGAATCTATTCAGGCGCTCGAACCACTCATCGCGAGTCTCATTGCTGGCCGCGTAGTCGAAAAATCCAATCGCGCGCTGCAGCTCAATCAAGTCCAACAGATACTCGTAGGAGGCGTTCGCTGCGGCCAAACGCTCGGTCAGGTAGGAGCTCTGAGCATCGATCAGGTCAATGTAATTTGAACGACCTCTCGTGTAGGAGTCGGTTACTAGCGTGAGTGTTTGGAGCGCCGCCTCCTCGGACTGCTGCGCAAACCCAATGCTAAGTCGCGATGCGCTTGCAGCAGCCAATGCATTTCGCGAATCGGTCTCAAGCCGCAATCGGGTTTGCGCACGCTGCAAAGTAAGACGACGCAGCTGTACTTGCGCCTGTCGCTTGCGTGCTGCAATCGCTGATCCCTCGTATAAGGGCAGCGTAACTTCCAGCGCGACGCGCCAGTCATCGTTGTAATCTCGCGGCATCGATGCCCCGTCGTTATCAATGACCTCCTCCACAGATCCCACTAAGTCGATGTTGGGCACATAGCGTCGCCGTTTTGCAGCCAGCAAAAGTCGCTCCTGAGATGCGATCCTCGCATCCAGTTCGTCAAGTTCAGGAGAATTGTTGTACGCCTCCTCAGTGAGGAAGTCGGCAAAAGTCTGTTCACTGTTTGGCCCGCTGATGTATTTCCCCAAACGTGCATCACCGAACACCTTGGGGTTGTCGATGGTCGTATCTGCAACCCCAAACTCAGTTTTGATCGGTCGGCGAAGGAGTTGGTTGAGCGCAAATCGAGCCTGCTGCAGACCAGCCTGCGCGGCCGCCACCGCCTGCAGATCGCTGGCCAGTACGGTTTCAAAGCGGTACACCTCCCCCCGATTTGCTGAGCCGACTCGGTAGCGGAACTGAGCCCTCTCCAGATTGGCGCGGGTCAGCCGGATATTGTCACGCTGAATTTCAAGCTCGGTTTTTGCGATGAGCACATTCAGGTAGGCGCTCGAGGTAGCCTCGACCACGTCTAGCTTTGTTGTTGCGTACTCCGCTTCTTCGGCATCCTGTAGGTACCGCGTTGATTGAAAGTTGCTGACGGTAGTCTCGGAATAGATAGACTGGGTCACGCTCACCGATGCGGTCGTGGTTTCCGAGGGAATAAAGTCTGGAATAATCGCGAGATCGTCGTCGAAAGCTTCCCAATCCAGATCTGCACTCAGCTGAGGCAATAACGGTGCGCGAGAGAGCTTCGTATCTTCATAGGCCGACAACAAATCTTCCTGGGAAACGGCAATTTCGAGATTCGCCTGCAAAGATTCGGTGATCACGTCGACCAGGGAAAGAGTTTCCTCTGTTATCTCCCGCTCTCCGATCGCGTTGGCCTCAAACAACACATCAAAGGGCACATCTGCATTGATTTCTCGCGCTGTCGCCAGGTTCACCGTAAGCCGGTCTCGCGGTGTAAGGGCAACCAGAAGGTCCGCAGCAGGTCTACCCAGCGCGATGTCGCGGATGTCCACGGCCAGCCGTTTGGCCAGCTGGCTGGCGCTGGGGATTAACGCGATCGAGTACAGAAAACCGGCCTCCGCATCCACGCCGCCGTTGGTGGACAGGACTGGGAGTTTTAAATTTAGCGCATCGCTCACCTGTCGTTCCCGCTGAGCAATGCTGCGACCCAATTGCGGAAGCATAAACACCGCACCTGTGTCATCCGAAATCGCTGAATTCAGGTCACCCGTGCCTGAGTAGTCAATAACGGCCAGGGTATATACGGGCTCACTTTCCGCAACGAGCACATCAAGGGCGCGTGCGATTGCCGGCACACCATCCCGCGTAGTTTTATCGGCGACCAACGTAACGCGTTCCGCACCGGTGCTGTCGCGGAAACGTGCGAGGGCGGCAACCAGATCGATGTTGGCACCCAGGTAGTGCAAATTCTCCACACCGCTGGTGCCCTGCGGCGTAGCTGGCGCGCTTTGCTCGGCCGCAGCAATCACCGCGGCTGCGATTGTCGGCTTCGGTAGCCGCCCTTTCCGGGCGATGTCGAGTAGAACATCGCTGCCGACCGGCCCGAGTGCCACCACGATGTCGACGTCACTGCGCTGGTTTAGCCTGTTGAGCTCGTCAGCGATTACGTGGCGCTGCCCGCTGGCGCTCCGTTCGCGATCCATCTTGATTTCGAAGCGAAACTCCTCGCCACCCATTACGTCAAGCTCGCGTCGCAACAGGCTAACAGTCTCCGTCATAAGCAAAGACTGTTCATCGTGGACAACACCGAGCTTGACGGTGCGGGGGGCGGCGATCGTCATTGCTGGCAGCAACAAAAGCATCGTCAGAATTCGATGATGCAAGACCGCAGCGTAGCGCCTTCTTCGATATCGGCATCGGCTCGATCCCGTCTGGATCGTTCGCAATAATGCCCAGCTCATCCCTGATGGTGCTCCGCTAATGGTTGCTCGTCGTAGAGATCATTGAAGACTTTGAACCCCTGGATTGCGTGTCGATGCTACCGGGATTACTGAGGTCGTTGCAGTCCAAAAAAAGCACACCCCTGTGCGTTTTCCGAACTTCTAGGCGATTCAGAGCACGGGCGTGGCTGATCAGAACGAGCGATGACTACGGTGAACAGATAGGATGAACTGACTAAGGCGCTTTGCGTCCATGAGCTTCGTCCGCGAGTGCGGCAGCGGAAGCACTGGGAATCACGCATGCTGGAGTAGCAATCAGTCTCCTGCCGAACTGCCTCGTGGCAGTCCACCACCCAAAACTAAAATCGCGCATTGGTGTGCGTTTATCGATCAGATCATGATGTTTAATGACGTCTCAAGCACTCAGATTCAGCTCTGCAGAGGAGCTGATTCGCTTTCCAAACATAGAAAAAGGAGATTGGACTTTGAAACGCTGGGACGAGTTGCTTACCGCACTCTACGTGCACGAGCTTGGCACCGTGAGCGCCGCTGCCGAGGCGCTGAACGTGCACAGGGCGACCATCATCCGCCACATAGACATGCTTGAGGAAGAACTCGGACTTCAACTCTTTTTGCGCCACGCGCAAGGGTACACCGCAACCCGAGCTGGTGTGGAGACACTCGGCGCGGTCAAACAGGCGGAGAGGATCTTCGAGCGAGTGTCTCGCCGACTACGGGGAGAGTTGGTCGACGACGCGCCGCCGGAGCTGATTCTCTCCGTATTGCCTGCGGTCTCGCCGCTGGTGTTGCCCGGTGTGGGAGCCTTTCTAGAGAGCCGCGAGGGGGCGCGAGTCAGCGTCGATAGCTCGATCGAGTTACTGCAGCTAGAGTTTGGCGAAGCAGATGTGGCGGTCCGCGGTGGCCCGGAGCCACTTGGTTCAGGACTAAAGAGCGAACTCCTGTTAACCGCGAAGATGCGTTTGTACGCGACAGACGCGTATCTGTTGCTGCACGGAAGGCCTCGCGTGGCAGATGATCTTCAGGAGCATATCGTGGTCGGCCCCACCCCAGACGCCGCTGGGCCGATTGCGACGGTTGCCGGCCGGCTTATTCCCAGCCGCAGTATGAGGCTGCAGGTCGGCACCGCTGATATGGCTCTCGCCGCAGCCACGGCGAGCATCGGAATAGCATTTTTGCCCGATTTCATCGGCGATCAACACGCAGAACTCGAGGTCATTGAGCTACCTGAGACTCTTCAGCCCGAAAAATTCTGGCTGCTCACGCACCGGGAATCACAGGTCAATGGCTATGCCGAAGAACTAGCGGAATCCATCAGGGATAATTGCCCTGTCTTCTGAAATTTCCCGAAAGGAGACGACCAAAATCTGCAAACAGAGGCTGGCCTCGATTGGCTCCACCTAATGATATGAGAAACCGTGCCCACGCAATTCGCCGCGTGCTGGCGATAGTGCGACCCAGTGAGCGATCAGTGTTGTTGAAAATACTGAACGTAAACACTGTGCCGTTCATGGATTGATTTTGCCAAAGGCTAGTGCCCCGTCTGGTTAACTCATTGAGTCATTGAAGCGCTATGTTTGCACCTGGCTGTGTTGCGAATCGTCGCCATAGCTGCGGCTGTGCCTCCTAACCTCGCCCTGCGAGTCACGACAAAACACTCGAAATTCTTCAAATGAATATACCGGACAGGGCACTAGTAAGATGACGAACATCCAACCGTTGCTTGGCGTTGTATGGACTCTTATTACCATGGGTTTTGCAGTCGTCTTCATTATCGTTATGAGTGAAACCGTCCCGCGCATACTGGCACCCACCCGCGCATGGATACCTCCACTGCGTGACGCCTTCGTGCTGTTGCTTTGTGTTCTCTGGCTACTTCTTGGCGTATTCGTAATCGTGGCACTTTGGGCGCTTCTATTTATGATCCGCGGTGTATTCTCGGATTGGGATACGTCGCTCTACTTCTCCGTTGTTTCCGTCACCACCGTGGGCTATGGAGACATAACCCTGGCCACGGGATCACGGATCCTCGCGGGCTTTGCGGCGGCCGATGGATTTCTCATTTTTGGTCTCTATACCGCTTCGCTCTATGAGGTCATTACTAAACTTCGGGAAGAGCGACACCTTAGTCAGTAACGAGATAGAACCCAGTGAGCTCCCAGTAAGCGCCAAACAGTAGGAGGCATCGACCAATTTTTCGCACATAGATGTGCTCAAATGCGCCTTTCATTCCGAGGTTATTTAGCTAGGCTTCCTGGTGCAAATACAGTAAAGGTGTCGGGGTGTGCCCACATGAAATACTTGATGATCAGTCTCATGTTGTGCTCGTACAGCGCATTCTTGAGCGCACAAATGCCTCCTCCGCGGCCAATGCCACCTCCACGAGGTATCGTATACAGCGGGCAGACGATCAAAACCCTGCCTCCGGGCTTTGCGACGATTCGCTTTAATAGCACTCCCTACTACTTCGTGAACGGCACTTTCTATTCCGAACTAGGAAACGAATTTATCGTTACCCCTGCGCCGCTAGGTTTGCGTGTCGACCGGTTGCCCGCTGGCGCTGTTGCAGTCGAAGGGACTCGTAACAAACAGTTTGAGTACGGTGGAGTTCGCTACAAGAAGTTTGGTAGGCGCTGGGAGGTTATTGCCGTTCAATGAGGTGCGCGCAACCTAGATTCTCGTGACTCTGAGGCAGTCGTGATGAATGGAGTGAGTCCTGGCGCCCGGAAAGGTGCTGTAGTGCGCTTCCCTTATAAGAGCGGAACGCATGTAAGCGCCCGAATAAATCTGGCGTTTTGTGCCTTCGATTCAGAGCCTAGGACCATCGGTAGCCCTTCTTAGCCAATACTCGTGTCAATGAATGCCGCAGTGCAGTACTAAGAATTTTTACATTAGTGCAGTCGATCACCGATAGACCGCATCACATTGAATCCAAGTGACATCAGCAAAACAACAAGAGGACAGATAGTTATCCGCTCTGGCTTCGCTGCTGGCTCTTTTGGTCGTCGGCGATCTTCGGCGGATCACGCACCAGCATACGCACTCGTACATCGGTGGTATCCAAGAGCATACACATCAATGCACAACCATTGGTTACCATCGAACATGCAAGTAAAACCTGATCTGACACAAGTGCCTCACAAGGAGAACTGTTTTTTAGCTCGCCTGAAGTAACCGGCCGACACGTTGTGCCAACTAAGATCTCATGAATTCAGCTTCGTGTCGCAGGCACACGGAAAATGCTACCTTAGCGCGCTTTTTTGCAATGACAGTCGAGGTACCCGATGTGTGCAGACAGTACTGACCCTCAGAATTACCCGCAGTTCGCCTTGCGGACCTCTATCGAACAGGTCGAAGAAGGGTCGACATTAGCACCAAAATTCGATTCAGATGGCTTAATAGTATGCGTGACCACTGACAGCGAAAGCGGCGAAGTGCTCATGTTGGGCTACATGAACAGAGATGCGCTGGCGGCTACGATCTCTACCGGCGAG
>JBCCNK010000105.1:0-11291 GCA_039025875.1 Pseudomonadota bacterium | reverse complement strand
CTACAGCCAGCGGCATTCCATTGTCTGACACTCCGCTGCCGTAGGGGTCTTCCACCTCAGCAGTGGCGTAGATCAACCGCGTCTCCGGATCAATAGCGGCGTCGATACCCAATAGTGTTCCTAGCCATTGTTGGCTTGCGCCGGCGACGTCCGCCGATAGTAGAACGGGTACAGTGTCGCCAGCCTTGGCTGCGATGTAACCGATGGGCAGCCCAAGCGCCGCAAGCTGACGATTGCTGAGCGGTAAACGCACCTGGACTCGGTCGACGGCAAACACCTGACCTAGAGGGGTGCCGACCGTCACGTATTCGCCGATGTGCACGGCGGTCGAACCGACGCGTCCGCCAAACGGAAGGCTCACACGAGTTCGCTCAAGATTCAGCTGTGCTAGCTCCAGGTTTGCAAGCGCGGCCTCTTTCTGCGCTTTCGCTTGAGCGATCTGTGGCTTCTTTAGTGAGAGTTCGGAAGGATTGGCGACTCCGCGCAACTGCTTCTCTGCCACGTCAGCATCAGCCAGAGCCTGTTGAATTGCGAGGTCGGCGGCGGCAACGTCCGCCTCTGCTTGGCGCAGGGCCAGCCGGTAATCGCTATCTTCGATGCGTAGAAGAGAGGTTCCTGCTTCAAATTCTCCACCTTCGATGTAGCCGGGTGCGACCTCGATGACTCGACCGCTGACCTGTGCTGTGAGGGCAATGGCTGTACGAGCCCGGACCTGACCCTGAGTTTCGACCTCAAGCACGGTGTCCGTGCGCTCGGCTAGCCGAGTGTATACCGTGATTGGTCTTGGCGGCGCCTCGTCAGTCTGAGGCTCCGGCGCCGTGATCTTTAAGAGAAAAACTCCCCCGACTCCGGCGGCCAGCACCACAATTGGCGCAATTATGTGCAGAAACTTGAGTTTCATGCCGTTTCCTTACCGACATTTACTGTGGGGATTAGTATCCGCACCCAAGGCGGCGTTCACAACTCGCTTGGTCCCTGAGCACAGGCGTTCCACCGCAAAAACCCTCGATCGATGGAACCGCTGTCTGGTGAATCAATCGAAGTGGCCGGCTTCTACGATCGTCTTCACCAGCCGCAGAAGTGCCTAGCAGCACACACTGGCAAAATCGATTCTATCTTCGGCCCGTGATTACAAGGAACACGGTCTCTGCCTCAAAAAAACTCCGCAGCGTTTGTTGCGGTGGGCAGCCAAGCACTACGCGTGCTAGCGACCATTTTTAGAGTCTGGTGTAGCGTCTGGGTTAATCCTCGTACGGGTTTGTATCCTATGGTGGACCCTTTGGGAGTTGAAGTGCGCGCATTGAGGACCTCCAATACGCGGACCATTAAATCGGGGGTCATCCAGCTAAGGATGCGTCATGTCAGGTTGTTAAGATTTAAGCCTGATAGTCGCTGGCAGAGCAAGACGGTGCTCCCTAGCCTGCCTTTTCGAGCAATTTAACGAACTCGTCGTTCGGCATTGGCCTAGCGAAGCGAAATCCTTGCATTCTCTCGCATCCCATTGCGAGGATTGTGTCTTTTTGCGCTTCTGTTTCAACGCCCTCAGCGATTACTTCGAGACCCATCGCCTCCCCTAGCGCGATGACCGCAGACGATATGATTCGATCACTATCATCAATATCGACTTCGTCGACAAAAGACCGATCTAGCTTCAACTTCGTGAGAGGCATCTGCTTAAGGTAGCTCAGTGACGAATAGCCTGTTCCGAAGTCGTCGATCGAGAAGTGCACGCCCATGTCGCGCAGTTCGCGCATCTTGCCCGTGAGACCGCTCGCATCCTGGGCCAGCGCGCTCTCGGTGATCTCGAGCTCCAAACGATCTGCCGACAGTCCAGATTCTGCAAGTACCCGCTCTACCTGAGAGACAAACCCCTGGTCATAGAACTGAGAGGCAGACACATTGACCGCCAGGCGACCGAAATCAAAGGCCGCTGCCTGCCACTTCGCCGCTTGACAGCACGCGCGTTCGAGAACCCAGCGTCCGATGCTGCGAATTAACCCTGTGCGTTCTGCATGCGGGATGAAATCATTTGGAGATACCTCACCCAATTCAGCATGGGACCAGCGGAGTAGAGCCTCCACGCCGATCACGCGAGTCTCCGTCACGTGATATTGCGGCTGGAACACGAGGCTGAGTTCCTCGTGTGCGACAGCCTTACGCAAGGCGCTATCTAGTAATACCTGTTTATAGGCTTTTTCGGTGAGTTGCTCGGAGTAAAAACGATAGGTATCCCGACCGGCCTCCTTGGCGTCATACATCGCCGCATCTGCATTGCGCATAAGTTCCTGGACGCTGTCGCCATCACTGGGATAGAGACTGATTCCCAGGCTTGCGCTGACTGTGATGTTCTGGTCGCCGAGTGCGATGGGTTCACGCAGGGCTGCGTTTAGCTTCTCTGCAATCAGGCGCACGTCATCCTGCGAACCTATATCTTCGAGCACCAACAAAAACTCATCGCCTCCGATTCGCCCGATGCGGTCGATGTCCCGGAGCGTATTCTTCAATCGGTTTGCGGCTTCTTGTAAGAGCAAGTCGCCCGCGAGGTGACCTAGACTGTCGTTTACATGCTTAAACGCGTCGATGTCCACGAACATCACGGCAACGCCGTTACCGGTTCGTTTAGCGCGGCGCACGCTTTGGTCAAGCTGCTCGTTGATCAAGAATCGATTCGCGAGATTCGTCAGCGGATCGTAATGCGCCAAGTGCTGAAGCCGGGCTTCGGTGGCTTTCAATTGGCGAATATCCGTCAGTATGGCAATACGACGCGGAGGATCCGATGGCACTTGGGTTATGGTAAGGAGTTGCGGGTGCACATCCCCGTTCTTTGCTCGATGCCAGATCTCACCCCGCCAAAAACCCCGTTCCACGACAGATTGTTCCATCGTTTCGTAAAAACTCTCTTCGTGCCGCCCGCTGCGCAGTACGTCTACGTTCATCTGCAGCGCTTCTTCTCTGGAGTAGCCGGTGATCCTCGAAAACGCCGTATTAACGTTTTGTATTGAACCTTCGTTGTCGATTACGCAGATGCCTTCTCCACTGTTGTCAAAGACGGCTGCTGCCTCGGTCAGACGTTCTTCCGCGAGTCGACTATCGGTAACATCGCGAGCAACTGCATATACAAACTCTCCGCGCGCGGGAATAGCCGAGGTCCAGGATAGTCGTCGGAACGAACCATTCTTATGACGCCAGCGATTTTCAAAGTCTCGAGTGCCGTCGCCTGCGACATTCGTAGAGAGCTCCTCGGTCGTACGATCGCGATCAGATGCATGAACGAAATCAAAGATGGCTTTCCCTACTAGTTCGTCACTTGAGTAGCCAAGCATCTCTGTCCACGCCTCATTGACCATCTCGATGGTTCCGTCCATCGAAGCGACCATATGCATGCCGTTTGGCTGCTGAAAAAAAGCTTTATGCATCAGCTCGGTTCGTCGCGATTCGGTGATGTCCACCAGAATGCCGATAATCTCGGCAATCGTCTGATCGCTGCGGCTGCGTGCCTGTCCTACGATTCGTAGCCAACGTATCCCGCGGTCGGGTAAGTCAAGCTTAATCTCGGTAGACTGGCTGTACGGAGAGGTGAGCGTGCGCTCTAGGGTTTCGTGCAGTTCGGAACGATCAGCGGGAGCCAGAAGCTGATCGATCAGCGAGAGATCGACCTTGGTGCTCTCGGTACGCATTTCCAGCAGGCGTTTACCTGCATTTGACAGGGAGAACTCGCGCGACGATGGATTGTAAGTCCAGTGCGCGATACCCGCGGATAGCAATACCTCTTCCTGGCTTCTATCCAACCCTTCCCCCAGTTTAACGACGATTCTACTTGATCGCTCTTGAGCTTATTAGACCCAGCCAGCGGCAAACCGGCGGGCGCCCCCGCCGCTGTGCAACAACGCCAGGTGGGTTCGCAATCACAGGAATCGCGAAAGGTACCGCCTGGTCACTGTCTGGTTGGTGCCTAGAACGCTATGACTGCCGTTTAGAACAGCCCGTTTCCCGCCGCGTCCTATGTTTGTGGAGCCGTTACGACAGTTTTACTGCACCTTCCACTGGTTCCCGGAAGCTGTCAATAGAGGGGCAGGCACAGAATAGATTGCGATCGCCATACACGTTGTCAACCCGACTGACCGGCGGCCAGTATTTATCCTGCCGCAGTGAGTCCATAGCAAAGGCAGCCTGCTCACGACTGTAGGCGTGCCCCCAGTGCTCGGCGGTCAATGCCTGTAGGGTGTGGGGAGCGTTAACCAGGGGATTATCGTCCTGCGGCCAGTGTCCTTCTTCTACTAGACGGATCTCATCGCGAATCCTAATTAGCGCATCACAGAAGCGGTCGAGCTCGGCGAGCGACTCAGACTCGGTCGGTTCAATCATAAGCGTGCCGGCCACGGGGAAAGACATCGTTGGAGCGTGGAAACCATAGTCAATAAGTCGTTTAGCAATGTCTTCCTCGCCGATGCCGCTTGACTCTTTCAAAGGCCGGATATCGATGATGCATTCGTGGGCGATGGTACCGCTTCGACCTGTGTACAGGATGGGGAAGTGATCGCGAAGCCTATGTGCAATGTAGTTTGCCGATAAGATCGCTATCTTACTAGCCTCGGTGACTCCGCGTGCTCCCATCATTCGTATGTACATCCAGGAAATAGGGAGTATCGACGTACTTCCGAACGGGGCAGCGGAGACGACGTCCGAAGGTTCACCTTCCACGTCGGAGCCTTGCACTCGCCGCTCGTCCTGAGAAAACGGGTGGGAAGGCAGGAAAGGGATCAGATGCTCGCAAACTCCGATCGGCCCCATACCAGGTCCACCCCCGCCGTGTGGAATACAGAACGTTTTATGTAGGTTCAGGTGTGATACATCCGCGCCAAACTTACCCGGCGCCGCTAGACCCACCAACGCGTTGAGGTTTGCACCGTCGACGTAGACCTGACCGCCATGCTCGTGGATGAGCTCGCAGATCTCCACGACGCGCTCTTCGAACACACCGTGTGTCGATGGGTAGGTGATCATGATGGCGGCAAGTCGTTCATTGTGGGTAGCAGCTTTCGCACGAAGATCATCCACATCCACGTTGCCCTCGTCGTCACAGGCGATAATCACAACCTGCATGCCCGCCATCACGGCGCTCGCCGGATTGGTTCCGTGGGCCGATTCCGGGATCAGGCAGATGTTTCGCTGGTGGTCGCCACGATGTTCGTGATATCGCTTGATCGCCAAGAGGCCCGCATACTCACCCTGGGAGCCGGCATTCGGCTGGAACGATATCGCGTCGTACCCGGTGCACTCCGCGAGCATCCGTTCCAGATCCTTGAGTAAGTATAGGTAGCCCTGAGTCTGCTCGGCCGGCGCGAAGGGATGGAGTTTCGCAAAGTTCTCCCACCCTACAGGAAGCATCTCGCTGGTGGCGTTCAGCTTCATAGTGCAGCTACCCAGCGCAATCATTGACCGGTTAAGTGCTATGTCTTTTTGTTCCAGACGCCGCAGATAGCGCAGCATCTCCGTTTCTGAGTGGTATTCGTTAAACAGAGGATGTTGCAGATAATCGATTTTGCGCTGAAGTGCGACGGGAATAAGTGCTGTTTTAAACTCATCCTCGACGGTGGAAGCCACTTGGGAAGTGTCGCCACTGACTACGCTTACCAACTGTGCAACGTCATCGAGCGTGCTGGTTTCATCAAGCGAAATTCCGATGAGACCGGGTTGATCTGCGCGTAAATTAATCCCTGCAGCGGCTGCGCGTTCAAGAATCGTGTTCCGCTTGTCGCCCGTGCTTATGGTTATTGTGTCAAAGAAGGCCTCGTTGACTGTCTCAACGCCACGAGCCGCCAATTCTCGGGCAAGCATCGCCGTCATCCGGTGCGTACGTTCCGCAATCCGACGTATACCTGTGGGTCCATGGTACATCGCGTAGAACGCTGCCATCACGGCGAGCAACGCCTGAGACGTGCAAATGTTGCTAGTCGCTTTCTCTCGTCGGATGTGCTGCTCACGGGTCTGCATCGCCATGCGCAGTGCAGGCCTTCCGTCGCGGTCTACAGATACGCCAATTATCCGCCCCGGGGCCGAGCGTTTGTACTCCTCACGCGTGGCAAAAAAGGCGGCGTGCGGACCCCCGAAGCCCAGCGGTACGCCAAAGCGTTGGCTGTTTCCCAAAACCACGTCTGCACCCTGAGATCCCGGCGAGCGCAGCATCGCAAGGGCAAGAAGATCGCTGGCGACTGCTACCAACGTGTTTTTTCCGTGCGCCTTTGCGATCACGTCCTCTATGGACTGAACCTCACCGCTACTGCCAGGGTATTGGAGCAGCGCTCCAAACGCGTCGTGATCATCCAGTAGTGATTCCACTGCGCCGTGCACAATATCTATGCCTAACGGTGCCCCTCGGGTCTTCAGGACAGCCAGCGTTTGTGGATGACAGTCGTGATCAACAAGAAAGACGCTGCTCTTACTCTTTTTGTTTACGCGAAATAGCATGGTCATCGCCTCGGCAGCCGCAGTGGCTTCATCCAAAAGCGACGCGTTTGCCAACGCCATTCCCGTCAGGTCCATAACCATCTGCTGGAAGCTGAGCAATGCCTCCAACCTGCCCTGCGATATCTCAGCTTGATATGGTGTGTAAGCGGTGTACCAGCCGGGATTTTCGAACACGTTCCTGCGAAGGACTGCAGGGGTGTGGCAGTCGTAATAACCCAGCCCGATGTAGTTCTTCGCGACACTGTTCTGTCCGGCGATCCCTTCCAACTCGGCGAGCGCCGCAATTTCAGAGCACGGGCCGTCCAAACTGAGCGATTCCTTCAGCTGGATGCTGTCCGGGATCGTTGCCGAGATTAGGGCCTCCGTGGATTCATAGCCCATCGTGAGCGCCATTTCTCGCTGCTGAGCATCGCTTGGCCCGATGTGTCGACTCAAGAACTCATCGTGCGCTTCAAGCTCTTGCAAGGTGTGAGCAGGCTTTTTTGCCGCTACGCCGCCGGTGCCTTTCGGGCGCTGCGTCGAGCACGCCGATGATGTTGGTGCGGCGGTTGAATCGGATGTGGCCATAAACGTCTCGGATCGGTTTTTCAGGGCCAGTAAAGTCTAGCAGTGTGATCTCCTTCGCAGCAATTTGCCGCAAAGACCGACGGCGAGTTCGCGCGGGCTACTTTCCCCCTTATGCGTCCTCGTCTGGGAACCCGCGATACTGGACACCAGTAATCTCCACTTCTCGCTCACCTTTTGGTGTCGCAAACGAGACCCACTCTCCTTCACTCTTACCCAGCAGTGCTCTGGCCAAAGGTGCGTCAATCGAAATCTCGTTGCGAAGTGCGTCAAACTCATCCGGTCCAAGTATAGTGACACTGCGACGCGCCCCTACCTCGTCTTCATAGTCGACGGTCGCGCCGAAGTATACGCGGCTCGGATCTGCCGGACGGCTCTCGACCACAGTGAGCACTTCGAGCCGTTTGCCGAGATGGCGAACACGACCGTCAATCTCCCGAAGACGCTTCTTTCCATAAATGTAGTCGCCGTTTTCGGATCGGTCACCGTTCTTCGCCGCATCTTGAACCGCTTTAGCTATTCGCGGTCGCTCTTCGCGCCATAGATGCTGCAACTCCTCACGCAGCCGCCGGACGCCAGCCGGACTGATCAACGCGGTGCCCGCTTTGCGAGGTGCTTTATATCGTCCCATAGAGAATGCCGAGGCCGTTAAAATAGGCATGATAACGCCCGTCGGTGCGGGCGCTTGAACGCATGACGCTCGCTGGAGCGCTATGCCGAGGTTGCCGCGATGCCGAGTCCGACCCTACACTCCCTCGACCGAACCCACGCCATTGATACACTCCAAAGCAGTCACAGCACCTAGCGTTGTATTACTTATGTCCGCGCATATCCTTAGAGGTATGACTTTGAACACCGCAGCAACTGCCTTGGTTCTTGGGCTGAGCGGATCATGGATCGCAGCAGCACAGGACGGTGCCGATGGTCCCTGTGTCGGTCTTTCAGGCAATTCCGTAGAGGGTGGACTGATATGGGGCCGAGTAGATCCCGATTCCACTGTCACTCTTGACGGTGAGGTGCTTGATCTACTCCCCGATGGGCAGTTTGTTGCAGGTTTTCATCGAGATGCGCAGGCGGTGAGTGAGCTTGTGGTAAACGGTACTTGTCGTCAGAAGGTGGACGTACAGCAGCGTGACTATCGGGTGTCGCGTATCGAGGGTGTTCCCCAGCGAACTGTGACCCCGTCCGAGGAACATTTGAACCGCATTCGCCGAGAACGTCAGTTGGTTTCGAAAGCCAAAGCGACGCGAATTGAAAATCCTAACTGGCTTATGCAGATAGACGCAGCCTTTGAGTGGCCGGTGATGGGCAGGATATCCGGAGTCTACGGCAGCCAGCGAATCTATAACGGTACTCCGGGGAGCCCGCATTACGGTATCGATATCGCTGTGCCGACCGGTACGCCCGTTTACGCACCCGCGGCAGGCCAAGTCACGCTTGCGCAAACCGATCTTTTTTATTCAGGCGGCACCATTATCATCGACCATGGCTACGCGCTGTCTTCTTCTTTTCTCCATTTAAGCGCTCTGGACGTGACGGTGGGTGATGTTGTGAACAAAGGTGATCTGATTGGGCGCGTCGGTGCCTCAGGTCGCGCCACCGGGCCGCATTTAGACTGGCGCATGAGTTGGCGAAATCGCCGTGTTGACCCGCAGTTGCTGGTCGAAGACATGCCGACTCAAATCTCTGACTGACAGGCCGAAAGCCCGTATAATTTGGCGCGCTTAATTTATTGGAACACGTGCCGTGGATAAAAAGCTCCTCAGTATTCTCGTCTGCCCCGTAAGTAAGGCGCCTTTGGAATACAAGGCGGAGGCTGATGAGCTGATTTGCAAGGCGAGTGGTCTCGCTTATCCAATACGTGACGGCATACCGGTCATGCTGGAAGAAGAAGCCAGGCAGCTGACCGCCGACGAGAAGCTTGGCTGACTCGGTTTACCGCGCTGCCCGCGGTATCAGATGCCAATTGCGCAGGACAACTAGGGCATGGCGCGGGTCCCCGCGAAACGAAGTAAAGAGCGATGACTGACACCATTTTCAACAAAATCATTAGCGGTGACATACCGGCGGATAAGCTCTACGAAGACGATCACTGTATCGCCATCAAAGACATCAACCCGCAGGCTCCTGTTCACGTGTTAGTGATTCCGAAGAAGCCTATCGAAAAACTGGCTGATGCCCAGATGGAGGATGAGGCATTACTCG
Source organism: Pseudomonadota bacterium (assembly GCA_039025875.1). Lineage (GTDB taxonomy): Bacteria > Pseudomonadota > Gammaproteobacteria > Pseudomonadales > Halieaceae > Congregibacter. The sequence goes on along the minus strand of JBCCNK010000105.1, from coordinate 2,054 downwards.
GACACCTAATGCTGGCGGTTGGTACCGTCGCACGACAGCTTGGCGTGGAAGATGCATTTCGCCTCGTTGTTAATAACGGTGCAGGCGCAGGTCAAACCGTTTTTCACCTCCATCTTCACATCCTCGCCGGCGCGAGCTTTGCGGAAGGAAAGATCGTCGCCTGATAAAATCGCGTGCACGCAACCACGCAGTAGCGCATTTCGAGATCCGCCCATGAAAACCGGAGATATCCGCGAGGCGTTTCTTTCTTTTTTTGAGGGAAAGGAGCACACCCGCGTCAGCAGTAGTTCGCTTGTTCCAGCCAATGACCCGACTCTGCTATTCACCAATGCGGGAATGAATCAGTTCAAGGACGTGTTTCTTGGCAGCGAACGGCGCTCTTACATGCGTGCGACCAGTTCGCAGCGCTGCGTCCGGGCAGGTGGAAAGCACAACGACCTTGAGAATGTGGGGTACACGGCTCGTCATCACACCTTTTTTGAGATGCTCGGCAACTTCTCCTTTGGTGACTACTTTAAGGAAGACGCGATCCGATTCGCCTGGGAATTTTTGACGGTAACGCTCAAGTTACCGCCCGAGAAACTCTGGGTAACCGTCCACGTAAGCGACGACGAGGCTGAGCGTATCTGGCGAGACGTGATTGGATTTCCCGCCGAGCGCATCTCGCGGCTCGATGAGGATAACTTCTGGCAGATGGGCGATACCGGGCCCTGCGGTCCCTGTTCAGAGGTCTTCTATGACCATGGTCCAGACGTTCCCGGAGGCCCTCCGGGCAGTGAGAATGATGATCTGGATCGCTACATCGAGATCTGGAACCTGGTTTTCATGCAGTTCAACCGCAGCGCGGACGGCAGCATGGTGGAACTGCCCAAACCATCAGTCGATACCGGCATGGGGCTGGAGCGCATAGCGGCTGTTCTACAGGGTGTTCACAGCAACTACGACATCGATCTGTTTGCGGCACTGATCGACGCGACCGCGCAGCTGTGCGGGACCGAGGATCGCAGCCATCCATCTCTTCGCGTGATAGCGGACCACATTCGCTCTTGCGCGTTCCTGATCGCAGATGGAGTTGTGCCCGGCAACGAGGGCCGAGCCTATGTGCTGCGCCGCATCCTGCGCCGGGCCATACGTCATGGGAACAAGCTTGGGGTTGAGGGTGAATTCTTTCATCGTCTGGTCGATCCGCTGGTTCAGCAGATGGGTTCAGCCTATCCCGAACTGGCCGAACACCGCGACCGGATAGTCAATGCTATCCGTAATGAGGAAGAGCAGTTTGCGCGAACCCTGGAGCAGGGGATGGGTATTCTCGAGACCTCTCTATCTTCTCTCGATGGCACGGTTATTCCCGGTGACGTGGTATTCAAGCTATATGACACCTATGGGTTTCCGGTTGATCTGACCAACGACATTGCCCGGGAGAGGGGGCTCACCCTCGATGAGCCTGGCTATGAGGCTGCCATGGAAGCGCAGCGGCAGCGCTCAAAGGACAGCGGCAGCTTCGAGGTTGACTACAATCGTGACTCGCTGCAGCTGGCGACGGAAACGGACTTTTTGGGTTACAGCGAGGCCAGTGCAAACAGCACCGTTGTCGCTCTTCTGCGCGATGGCGAACGCGTCACGTCGCTGAGCGAACGCGAAGTCGGCGTCGCGGTATTAGATAAAACCCCTTTTTACGGTGAGTCCGGTGGACAGGTGGGAGATCAAGGTTGGCTTCGCGGTACCGGCTTAAACGCGAAGGTTGAGGCGACCAGCAAGTCTGATGGTGTGTTCTTTCACCAGCTTCGCATCACCAGCGGCACGCTTACCGAGGGTAGTCAACTTAAGGCCGAGATTGATACCGACCGTCGCACCAACGTCGCTCTGAATCACTCAGCTACCCATCTACTGCATGCTGCACTGCGCAAGGTGCTGGGAACTCACGTGGCCCAGCGAGGATCGCTCGTGGACGATCGCCGACTTCGCTTTGATTTTTCTCACGGCGAAGCGATGAACGATCAGGAGCTGGAGCGCGTCGAAAACCTCGTCAACGAAGAGATTCGTGCAAACACAGT
>JBCCNK010000104.1:0-11295 GCA_039025875.1 Pseudomonadota bacterium | reverse complement strand
GAACCAGGAGTTAATCCAGTGGCAATTGGACTCGAAGACAAAAAGGCGATCGTAGCTGAAGTTAACGAGACTGCCACCAATGCACTGTCTCTCGTAATCGCAGACGCACGTGGTGTGTCTGTTGGCGGGATGACGGCCCTTCGTAAGGATGCTCGTGAAAGCCAGGTGACTCTGCGCGTCGTGCGCAACACTTTGGCAAAAAGAGCTCTTGAAGGAACCGAATATGAATGCATCAACGATGCACTCGTCGGCCCTTCGCTGTTCGGGTTTTCGATGGAAGATCCGGGCGCTGCGGCGCGGTTGTTCAAAGACTTCGCGAAAGAAAACGAGGAGTTTGAAGTCAAGGCATTGGCGGTGAGCGGCCAGATGCTGGGTGCAGAGCAGTTGGATGTGCTCGCAAAGCTACCGACACGCGATCAGGCACTTTCGATGTTGATGAGTGTTATGAAAGCACCGGTAACAAAGCTTGTACAGACGATGAACGAAGTACCCGGAAAGCTGGTTCGAACGCTGGCAGCAGTTCGCGAACAGAAAGAGCAGCAGACTTGATTCTAGACGCAGGTCTAGGTCGTCCGCTGTTTGCGTAATCAAAGGAGATATACCTCATGGGCATGTCAAAAGATGACATCTTAGAAGCAATTGCAGAGATGAGCGTGATGGAAGTGGTCGAGCTCATCGACGCAATGGAAGAGAAGTTCGGTGTTACCGCAGCCGCAGCCGTAGCAGCAGCGCCCGCCGCAGCAGGCGGAGGTGATGCTGGTGGTGCCGCAGCAGAGCAGACAGAGTTCGACGTGATTCTGACCTCAGCAGGTGAGAAAAAGGTCAACGTCATTAAGGTGGTTCGCGCGATTACCGGACTTGGTCTCAAAGAGGCGAAAGGCCTCGTGGACGGAGCGCCTTCGCCGGTTAAAGAAGGAGCGCCGAAAGAAGAGGCGGAAGACATCAAGAAGCAGCTTGAGGAAGCAGGCGGTAGCGCCGAGCTCAAGTAGCAGTATGTCGATCCGATTCTTGTGGTCGGATTCCGGGAGGCCGGTGCGCAAAAGTGCACTGGCCTTTTCCGGCTTTAGCGGACTGGAAATATCGACCGAGGTCGACGGTATGGTCAGGTGTAAGCGAGACGCAATTCGAGCGCAGTCGCTGCACCAACCTCCGCCTAAGCACAGAAGTCGAAACATCGACATCACCTGATCGATGGATGTCGGTCAGACCAGGATCCAAACGATCCCAATGCCGTCACTCGTATCGCTGCAAGCGCGGCGACCGATGGCAGCTCAATAGCACCGGGGAGCACTGATGCCTTACTCATACACAGAGAAAAAACGCATTCGCAAGAACTTCGGAACGATGCCGAAGGTTATGGATGTGCCCTACCTTCTGGCGACACAGCTCGATTCCTACCGAAAGTTCACACAGCAGGGTGTATCGCTGGAGGAACGCGGCGACTATGGCCTGCATGCGGCCTTCAAATCGGTTTTCCCAATTGTCAGCTACAGCGGGAACGCGGCCCTTGAGTACGTAGATTACCGTCTTGGTACCCCGGTCTTTGATGTTAGCGAGTGCCAGCTTCGCGGCGTGACGTACTCCTGCCCGTTGCGCGTGAAGGTACGCCTGATTATCTACGATAAGGAAAGCTCAAATAAGTCGATAAAAGACATCAAAGAGCAAGAGGTCTACATGGGTGAGATTCCCTTGATGACCGATAACGGAACGTTTGTAATCAACGGCACCGAGCGGGTCATTGTCTCGCAGCTGCACCGCTCCCCCGGAGTGTTCTTTGACCACGATAAGGGCAAGACGCACTCATCTGGCAAGTTACTTTACTCGGCGCGAATCATTCCCTACCGCGGCTCCTGGCTCGACTTCGAGTTCGATCCAAAGGATCTGGTCTTTGCGCGAATTGATCGTCGTCGCAAGCTTCCCGCTACCATTTTGCTGCGCGCGCTTGGCTACGATTCCGAAGAAATTCTGGCGATGTTCTACGCCTTCAATGCATTCTCCATTTCCAAGGATGGCGAGCTCAACATGGAGCTGATTCCCGAGCGCCTGCGTGGAGATATAGCAGCATTCGATATTAAAGTTGGTAAGAAGGTTATCGTCGAGCAAGGGCGGCGTATCACGGCTCGGCACATCCGGGAACTAGAAAAGGCAGGTGTGACGGAACTGCCGGTTCCGCTTGATTATCTGCACGGACGTGCGCTTGCAAAGAATATCGTTGATGAGAACTCAGGTGAGGTTGTTTTTGAGTGCAACACGGAGATCAACGAGGAAGTTGTTACCAAGATCATAGAGCTAGGGGCTACCACGGTTGAAACGCTCTACACCAATGAGCTGGATTGCGGTTCTTTTGTCTCTGATACCTTACGGCAAGATACGACGCGCAATGCCCTCGAGGCTCTGGTAGAGATCTATCGCATGATGCGTCCGGGTGAGCCTCCCACCAAGGAGTCAGCCGAAAATCTGTTCCAAAACCTGTTTTTCTCACCGGATCGCTACGATCTTTCCGGTGTTGGCCGGATGAAATTCAATCGACGATTGGGTCGCGACGAGATTGTGGGTGAAGGTACCCTATCGCGCGAAGATATCGTTGATGTACTGCAGACCCTCGTGGGAATCCGCAACGGCAAGGGTATGGTCGACGACATCGACCACTTGGGTAATCGCCGTATTCGTAGCGTCGGTGAAATGGCCGAGAACCAGTTCCGGGTTGGACTCGTACGCGTCGAGCGGGCGGTCAAAGAGCGTCTGTCGATGGCCGAGAGCGAAGGTCTCATGCCTCAGGACTTGATAAACGCCAAGCCCGTGTCTGCGGCGGTTAAAGAGTTCTTCGGCTCGAGTCAGCTGTCTCAATTTATGGACCAGAATAACCCGCTGTCCGAGGTCACACACAAGCGCCGAGTGTCCGCTCTCGGGCCAGGTGGTCTTACGCGTGAGCGAGCCGGTTTCGAGGTGCGCGATGTTCATCCCACACACTACGGTCGCGTTTGCCCGATCGAGACACCAGAAGGACCCAATATTGGTCTAATCAACTCCCTTGCGGTCTATGCTCGGACCAACGAGTACGGCTTTCTCGAGTCGCCGTATCGGAAGGTAGTCGACGGTGTGGTCACCGACGATATCGAGTATCTCTCCGCGATAAATGAGGCGGAGAACGTAATCGCTCAGGCATCTGCCGAACTCGATAGCAAAAATCGTTTTGTCGACGATTTAATTGCCGTGCGCCACCTCAACGAGTTCACAGTGATGCCGCCTGATCGCATCGACTACATGGACGTATCGCCACAGCAAGTTGTATCAGTAGCCGCTGCGTTAATCCCATTCCTTGAGCATGATGATGCAAACCGTGCTCTCATGGGATCCAACATGCAGCGCCAGGCTGTACCTACGTTACGGAGCGAGAAACCGCTGGTCGGCACCGGGATGGAGCGATTTGTCGCAGCCGATTCTGGGGTTTGTGTGGTGGCAAAGCGTCCTGGGGTGATTGACTCGGTCGATGCCAGCCGCATCGTCGTACGAGTAGATAACTCGGAAGTCGCGCCGGGAGAGGCCCCGGTCGATATCTACAATCTGACGAAGTACGTCCGGTCGAACCAGAATACCTGCATCAACCAACGTCCCATTGTTGGGCGCGGTGACAGCGTGGCTCGCGGTGACATTCTGGCCGACGGTCCCTCGATTGATATGGGTGAGCTCGCCCTAGGTCAAAACATGCGGATCGCATTTATGCCCTGGAACGGCTACAACTTCGAAGACTCCATTCTGGTCTCAGAGCGGGTGGTCAAGGAAGACCGATTCACCACCATTCATATCCAGGAACTCACTTGTATCGCGCGCGATACCAAGCTGGGGCCCGAAGAGATCTCCGGTGACATTCCGAATGTGGGCGAAGGCGCACTGTCTAACTTGGACGAGTCGGGCATTGTGTACATCGGCGCCGAAGTTAATGCGGGTGACATCCTGGTCGGTAAAGTGACACCTAAAGGCGAGACCCAACTTACGCCCGAAGAAAAACTACTGCGCGCAATTTTTGGTGAGAAGGCATCTGACGTGAAAGATACGTCGCTGCGAGTCCCATCCAGCACCAAGGGTACGGTGATAGACGTGCAGGTCTTCACTCGCGACGGACTAGAGAAAGATGCGCGAGCCAAGCAGATTGAGAAAAGCCAACTGGACGAGTATCGCAAGGACCTGAAAGAAGAGTATCGGATTTACGAGGAAGCCACATATTCCTTCTTAACCAATCTTCTCAAGGGCGCTACCACAGTCAGCGGTGGCGGCCTGAGTAAAGGCACCAAACTCACGGAAGCGATCCTTACCGATCTTGATCGCGAGCTATGGTTCAAGTTGAAGCTCGACAGTGCAGAACTCAACGAGGCGCTGGCCTCGGCTCAGCAGCAGCTCGAAGATCAGAACAAGCTGCTCGAAGAACGTTTTGAGGACAAGAAGGGCAAGCTCCAAAGTGGCGACGATCTGGCGCCGGGTGTACTGAAGATCGTCAAGGTTTACCTCGCGGTGAAACGACGAATTCAGCCTGGTGACAAGATGGCGGGGCGGCACGGAAACAAAGGTGTCATCTCTGTCATTATGCCGGTAGAAGATATGCCCTACGATGAGCATGGCGAACCGGTAGATATCGTACTGAACCCTCTGGGTGTCCCATCGCGGATGAACGTGGGGCAGATTCTGGAAACGCATCTTGGGCTGGCGGCCTATGGCCTAGGTCGTAAGATCGACGAAATGCTGGATGAGCAGCGCAAGGTCGCCGATGTGCGCAAGTTCCTCGAGAGCGTCTATAACAACGGCGCAGGTCGAATCGAAGACATCAAGGGATTATCAGATGATCAGATCTTCGAGCTTGCGAAGAATCTGACTTCCGGAGTGCCGATGGCAACCCCGGTATTTGATGGTGCAGCGGAGTCTGCAATCAAGGACCTTCTGAAGCTTGCAGACATGCCCGAAAGTGGTCAGCTCACGTTGTTCGATGGACGGACCGGTGACACTTTTGATCGTCCGGTTACAGTGGGCTACATGTACATGCTTAAACTCAACCATCTCGTTGACGACAAGATGCACGCCCGTTCCACGGGTTCGTACAGTCTCGTCACGCAGCAGCCCTTGGGCGGAAAGGCCCAGTTTGGCGGCCAACGTTTCGGAGAGATGGAGGTCTGGGCTCTGGAAGCTTACGGCGCGGCCTACACGCTCCAGGAGATGTTGACCGTCAAATCCGACGATGTGGCCGGGCGGACCAAAATGTACAAAAACATTGTGGATGGCGATCACCGCATGGAGCCGGGCATGCCCGAATCCTTCAACGTGCTCGTCAAAGAGATACGGTCGTTAGGTATCGATATTGAGCTCGAAAGCGAGTAGGAGCGCCCGGCTTCTTGAACATTTGGGGAAGCCGATGAACGCTCGCTCTGACACGTTGGAAAGAATACGTCGCCGACGACCTCGATCGTCGGCGCGGCAAAAAAACCTCTTGGAGGAATTGTCTTGAAAGACTTACTAAACCTGCTCAAATCACAGGGTCAGTCAGAAGAGTTCGACGCAATACGTATCGGACTCGCCTCGCCGGACATGATTCGTTCCTGGTCATTCGGCGAAGTCAAAAAGCCTGAGACGATCAACTATCGGACATTTAAGCCGGAGCGTGACGGCTTGTTCTGCGCCAAAATTTTCGGTCCGGTGAAGGACTACGAGTGTTTGTGCGGAAAGTACAAGCGCCTCAAGCACCGAGGTGTCATCTGCGAAAAATGTGGTGTGGAGGTTGCGCTTGCTAAGGTACGGCGTGAGCGCATGGGCCACATCGAATTGGCAAGCCCCGTTGCCCATATCTGGTTTCTGAAGTCACTGCCTTCGCGTATTGGTCTGCTCTTGGACATGACCCTGCGTGATATCGAACGCGTTCTCTACTTCGAATCCTATGTGGTTACCGATCCTGGAATGACCACACTGGAGCATGGCCAGCTGCTTACCGATGAGCAGTACTACGAGGCGATGGAAGAGTTCGGCGATGAGTTCACGGCGAAAATGGGTGCCGAGGCTGTGCAAGATTTGATGCAGCAAATTGATCTCGACACTGAAATCACGCGTCTTCGCGAGGAGATTCCTCAGACGAACTCCGAAACGAAAATCAAGAAGCTCAGCAAGCGCCTGAAGCTCATGGAGGCCTTCGCCAATTCTGGCAACAAGCCTGAGTGGATGGTGCTTAATGCGCTTCCCGTACTGCCACCGGATCTTCGCCCGTTGGTCCCGCTGGACGGCGGCCGATTTGCGACTTCTGACCTCAACGACCTCTATCGTCGAGTGATAAACCGCAACAATCGATTGAAGCGACTACTGGACCTGAATGCTCCAGACATCATTGTGCGCAACGAAAAGCGCATGCTTCAAGAGTCGGTCGATGCGCTGTTAGACAACGGTCGTCGCGGACGTGCGATTACCGGGTCCAATAAGCGGCCGCTCAAGTCACTTGCTGACATGATCAAGGGTAAACAGGGTCGTTTCCGACAAAACTTGCTCGGTAAGCGTGTGGATTACTCAGGGCGTTCGGTCATCGTGGTGGGGCCTGCGCTGCGCCTACATCAATGCGGCCTGCCAAAGAAGATGGCGCTTGAGCTGTTCAAGCCGTTCATCTTCGGCAAGCTCGAGGCTCGTGGCCTGGCGACCACCATCAAAGCTGCGAAGAAGATGGTCGAGCGTGAACCGCCGGAGGTATGGGATATTCTCGCAGAGGTCATTCGCGAGCATCCGGTACTGCTAAACCGTGCGCCTACGTTGCACCGCCTGGGCATCCAGGCGTTTGAGCCTGTACTCATCGAGGGTAAGGCCATCCAGCTTCACCCGCTGGTTTGTGCTGCCTATAACGCGGACTTCGACGGTGATCAGATGGCGGTTCACGTGCCCCTGACTCTTGAGGCTCAGCTTGAAGCACGCGCTCTGATGATGTCGACGAATAACATTCTGTCCCCTGCGAACGGTGAACCGATCATCGTGCCCAGCCAGGACGTTGTTCTCGGCCTCTATTACATGACGCGCGAAAGAGTGAACGCCCGTGGTGAGGGACGAACGTTTGCTGACTACAATGAGGTTCATCGCGCCTACATCACCGGTGAGGCACACCTTCAGGCTCGCGTGAAAGTGCGCATCCATGAAGTGGTCATCACCGATGAAGGTGAGCAAAGATCCCGAACCGACATCGTCGATACTACGGTAGGCCGCGCACTTCTGTGGGACATCGTGCCCGAGGGTATTGCTTACGACATGGTGAATAAGCCCATGGCCAAGCGCGCGATCTCGCAGATAATCAACCAGTGTTATCGAGCTGTTGGCCTAAAGGCTACTGTCATCTTCGCTGACAAGCTGATGTACACCGGCTACGAGTATTCGACCCGATCGGGCGCGTCCATTGGTGTAAACGACTTCGAGATCCCCGCCGAGAAAGCGGAACTAATCGAGAGCGCAGAAGCCGAGGTTAAGGAGATCGAGGAGCAGTATGCTGCGGGTCTTGTCACTCAGGGCGAGAAGTACAACAAAGTCATCGACATTTGGTCTCGTGCCAACGACCTCGTATCCAAGTCGATGATGCAGGGCATCTCTAAGGAGATTGTCGTCAACCGCGACGGGGACGAGGAGCAACAAGACTCGTTTAACTCTGTGTATGTCTACGCGGACTCTGGAGCGCGGGGTTCACCCGCACAGATTCGTCAGCTCGCTGGTATGCGGGGTCTTATGGCCAAACCTGATGGCTCGATTATCGAGACCCCTATCACTGCGAACTTCCGCGAAGGCCTGAACGTACTGCAATACTTCATCTCGACCCATGGTGCGCGAAAAGGTCTGGCAGACACGGCGCTCAAGACGGCCAATTCAGGTTACCTGACCCGCCGTTTGGTAGACGTTGCTCAGGATCTGGTTGTTACCGAAGACGACTGTGGAACCGACCAAGGTCTACTTATGACGCCCGTCATTGATGGTGGTGACATCATCGAGTCGCTTGGTGATCGCGTTTTGGGGCGGGTAGTCGCGCGCGATGTTCTCAAGCCTGGCACAGAGGACGAGATTGCGATTACGGCTGGCACCATGCTGGATGAACTTTGGGTCCGCCGGCTGGAAGAAATGGGTATCGACGAGATTGAGGTCCGATCGCCCATCACCTGCGAGACACGTCACGGCATCTGTGCCGCCTGCTACGGTCGAGATCTAGCACGTGGTCATCGTGTCAACATGGGTGAGGCCATTGGTGTAGTCGCGGCACAGTCAATCGGTGAGCCGGGAACCCAGCTTACGATGCGTACGTTCCACATCGGTGGTGCGGCTTCGCGGGCGACTGCACAGGACAACATTCAGGTAATCAACGATGGTGTTGTGCGTCTGCATAACGTGAAGACTGTCGATCGCGCCGACGGCACATTGATAGCAGTTTCTCGTTCCGGAGAGCTTTCCATACTCGATAAAGTGGGGCGCGAGCGCGAGCGCTACAAGCTACCCTACGGAGCGATCATTAAGACTGCCGATGAGAGTGAAGTTACGGCGGGCGATATTGTTTCCACCTGGGACCCACACACTCACCCGATCGTTACGGAAGTGGCCGGCACGGTGAAATTCAGCGGCATGGAAGAAGGGATCACGATCAAGCGACAGACCGACGAACTTACCGGTTTGTCCAGCATCGAGGTCTCGGATCCGGCGGAGCGGCCGGCCGCTGGCAAGGACGTGCGTCCAGCGATTACGCTGGTCGATGACAATGGTGAGGAGCTGTGCCTCGCGGATACCAACGTACCTGCGCACTATTTCCTGCCAGCGCTTGCGCTTGTCGGTATGGAAGATGGCGCGACGGTAGAGGCGGGTGACGTTCTAGCGCGTATTCCTCAGGAGGGGTCCAAGACGCGTGATATCACAGGTGGTCTGCCGCGGGTTGCCGATCTCTTCGAGGCGCGTAAGCCTAAGGAGCCCGCTATTCTTGCCGAAATCTCCGGCACAGTAAGTTTCGGAAAGGAGACCAAAGGCAAGCGTCGACTGGTCATTACGCCGACCGATGGGCAGACGTTGCCTGACGGTTCAGATCACTATGAGAGCCTGATCCCCAAGTGGCGCAACCTCTCCGTTTTCGAGGGTGAGTCAGTAGAAAAAGGTGAGATGATCTCGGAGGGACCTCTGAGCCCGCACGATATTTTGCGACTGAAAGGCATTGCGGAGCTCGCAAAGTACATCGTGAACGAGATTCAGGAGGTGTACCGCCTGCAGGGTGTGAAGATCAACGATAAGCACATCGAAGTCATTGTCCGGCAGATGCTGCGCAAGGTTGTTATCACATCTTCTGGCGACTCCAATCTCATCAAGGGTGAACAGGTGGAATACACCACGTTCCTGGAAGAGAATGAGAGGCTGGCAGCTGAGAACCTAGTTCCTGCAACTGGTGAGCGCGAGCTGCTTGGTATCACCAAGGCATCTCTGGCAACAGAGAGCTTTATTTCAGCGGCGTCTTTCCAAGAGACCACTCGAGTCCTGACCGAGGCTGCGGTCACCGGAAAGCGCGACTACTTGCGCGGCCTGAAGGAGAACGTTGTTGTGGGGCGTCTGATACCCGCTGGAACCGGCCTCGCTTATCACGAGGAACGCAGGCGCAAGTCAGAAGAAGAGTCTGATCTGGCAATTTCGGCTGATGATATCGAAGCGGCTCTCACGGAAGCGTTACAGGAAAGCGCTGAATAGCGTTTTCTCGATGGAGAGCGGATCGGCTTGCCTTCGGGGCGGTCGATCCTCTTTTTTCGTCATCTGACGTCATCTGATGTCATCTGACAAGGGTGTAATGCTGCGCGGTAGCCTAGCGCGAATACGGTTGACTAGGCTTCCCTGCGTCTATAGTATGCGCCGACTTTTTTTGGGGCCAGCAACAGCGTTAGCGGTTGCTTCAAAGCTGGCCAGTGTAATTGGAGAACTAAATTAGTGGCAACGATTAATCAGCTGGTTCGCAAACCGCGCAAGCGCAAGGCGGAAAAGAGCGATGTTCCGGCACTCCAGGGTTGCCCTCAGCGCCGCGGAGTCTGTACTCGTGTGTACACGACGACGCCCAAGAAGCCGAACTCAGCTCTTCGGAAAGTTTGTCGTGTCCGACTAACCAACGGCTTTGAAGTCTCATCGTATATCGGCGGCGAAGGTCATAATTTGCAAGAGCACAGCGTCGTGCTCATTCGCGGTGGGCGTGTAAAGGATCTTCCCGGTGTTCGCTATCACACTGTCCGTGGCAGTCTGGATACGTCCGGCGTTGCGGACCGAAAAAACGGGCGATCCAAGTACGGAGCCAAGAAGCCGAAATAACCACGAATCGGGGTCGCCGGTACTCGGGTGCGATTGACTGCCGAAAGAAATGTCACAGCGGCCGTCTTAGCGTCTAAAGAACAGCTACCAATAGCCAGCCGCGCTCGATCAACGGCTACCCAGTATTCAAAACTGCTCAATCTGCCAGCAAAATGCCCAGCAATATGGTGGGCGAGGTGGCGTGAGGCCATCTTTAACTCGCGGGATTGGAGGATTAAGCAGGCGGCAACTAGCGAGATACGGCTAGTAAAACCGCGAACGTAAACCCGCGGAAGTACCGTAAGGTACCGCGAAAGTACCGCGAAAGTACCGCGAAAGTAAGGCCGGATCATCACCGTCCTAACCGCTGCTCGAAACGCCCTATTAGCAAAGGGCAATCGAGCGTCGAGGGCGGATGCGATCGGAATAGGTGTGACTGTATATCGGCGCACCACCGACCCCGCTTAGACGTGATGTGTGTCCGGGCAACCTGAAGCTAACAAGGAACAAGTCATGCCTAGAAGACGAGTCGTCGCCAAACGCGAGGTCCTGCCTGATCCTAAATTCGGCAACGCCACGCTCGCGAAATTCATGAACCATGTGATGGTATCCGGCAAGAAGTCGGTAGCTGAGAGCATCGTGTACGGAGCGCTGGATATTGTTCAGGAACGCCTGGGCAAAGATCCGATCGAGGTGTTCGATCAAGCTCTTGAGAATATTGCTCCGATGGTTGAGGTTAAGTCTCGGCGGGTCGGCGGTGCGACCTATCAGGTCCCTGTTGAAGTGCGGCCGTCGAGGCGAATCGCACTGTCGATGCGGTGGCTAGTTGAGTACGCTCGTAATCGTGGCGAGAAGTCTATGCGACAACGCTTAGCCGGTGAGATCCTTGATGCCTCTCAAGGCAAAGGCAACGCCGTTAAGAAGCGTGAGGACGTACATCGTATGGCAGAGGCGAACAAGGCGTTCTCGCACTTCCGCTTCTGACCATTTTCGACTCTG
>JBCCNK010000103.1:0-11321 GCA_039025875.1 Pseudomonadota bacterium | reverse complement strand
CGATATAGAGCTGGGTGTGATCGTAGGGGAACTCACCGAAAGCGACCCGGAACTCGAGGTTATCCCCTTGGTTCATGAACGCCTGTGTCTCGCCGTGAGTGAAGATCACGAGTTCGCCAAGCGGCCTTTTGTAAGGTATGAGCAGCTGCACGAAGTGCCCATGTTTATCTACGAATCCGGCTATTTCATCCGCAAGGCCTTCATGCGGGAATGTGCGCGCGCAGGAGTTCAGCCGGACTTGAGGCTTCAGGCCAATTTCCTGCCTCTCCTGGTGCGTATGGCCCGCAACGGAGCAGGTGTCACGCTCGGCCTACAGCTCATGAAGGATCAGGAAAAGGGGCTGTGTCTTGTACCCCTGGTACCGGCGAGCACTTTGACTCTATTACTCGCAAAACCGCGCGACAAAAGCATTTCGATTGTGAATCAGGCGATTTTCGATTGGCTGGTTGATGAGTTCAGGAGTGAGGGCTGACCGAAGGCAGTGAGTGAAAAATATTGACAAATTATTCTTTGGTGAAAATATTGGGTACTAATACCACAACCGTTTATCTTTCACGCCGCACCGGGTGAAGTACCTCTTTGCGGCAACAACGCATTTCTCCGGGGCTGCCCATGACGAATAAAAATGACTTCCAAAGGCTAGGCAACGCGCACTTTATCGACGGGGCGGCGTTTAAGGGTGCGAATCCCGATCAGTTCCAGGTTATCTCTCCTGTGAGCGAGGAGGTTCAATGCGGACTCTCGGAGGCGACCGAAGACGAGATTCAGCGATGCATTGAGGTCGCAAATGCTCGCCAGAAAGTCTGGGCGGCTGAAAGCTCCCTGGATAGAACCAAGGTTCTCCATGAAATCGCGTCCGCTATGGATACCGCGGTGCCTATGCTCGGCGAGCTGATGACCCGCGAGATGGGCAAGCCTCTCAACGAAGCGTGCGATGAAGTGGGCTGGACTACGACCGCGTTTCGCTATTTCGCCGAAATCGCTCGCCATGAATATGGTCGTGTACATGGGCCTATCGCGGTAAACCATCTTAACTATTCCTATCGTGAGCCCCTGGGTGTTGCCGTACTGGTAATGCCCTACAACTACCCCGTGGTACTCGTTGCCTGGAGTGCTGCGGCGGCACTCGCGACGGGCAATACCGTCATCATCAAGCCCTCGGAATACACATCGATCACCACGCTGCGAATGGCGGAGGTCATCGAGTCGGTCGCACCCGGACTTGTACAGGTGCTTACCGGCTCAGTTCCGACGGTGACTGGCCTGGTCAAGAGTACCGATACTCACATCGTCTCTTTCACTGGTAGTGTCGCAGGTGCGCGGGCCGTGAATGAGATGTGCGCTTCTCTGTTCAAGCGCTGTCTTCTCGAAGCGTCGGGGAGTGATCCGTTCATCGTGATGCCGAGCGCCGATATGGACATCGCAGTGCGTGCCGCCACGTTTACGTCGTTTATGAACTGCGGGCAGATTTGCACATCCGCTGAGCGTATGTATATCCACGAACACATCTACGACGAGTTTATTGAGCGTCTTGGCTCCCAAGCAGCGGCTCTCCGCATCGGGGATGGCCTTGAACGAACCACCGATCTGGGACCCATGGCTAATCAGCGGGAAGTTGACCGGGTTGCCAAGGCGGTAGCGTTGGCGGTCAGCGAAGGTGCCGAGCTGGTGCATGGCGGCGAGCGCCCCGCCGAGTTTGCCAAAGGGTGGTTCTATCGTCCGACGGTGCTGGCGAACACAACGCATCAGATGTCGATCATGAACAATGAGATATTCGGACCAGCCGTCGCGGTCACGCGCGTCGGCAGTCTTGATGAGGCGATTGATCTCGCTAATGATTGTCCGCTTGCGCTCGGTAGTAATGTGTACAGCCAGAACCTCGCGGAAGTACACGAGTCGATCCGCCGCATTGAGTCGGGCATGGTCTGGGTAAACGCGCCGCTGTTTGACAACGATGCCGGACCGTTCGGAGGTAACAAGGCCACCGGGGGCGGGCGCGTTCTCGGGCTCGACGGATTGAACGCATTTACCCGCAACAAGCTGGCGTGGATCGACTCTGATCCCAAATCCGGGCCCGACCCCGACTGGTGGTTCCCCTACAACCCGCAAGGCTGATTCTCTGAATCGTGAGTGCAAAACACTTGCGATTTTTCAGAAAGTATGTCTTGAATGCGCTTTAAGTGAAATAAAACATATAAATTTCACTTAAAGCGAGATGCTAGTGCCTGGCATTCAGTAAGCAGTCCTACAACGCGGGGATGGTATGAGTACTACGATAAGAACAGCAGTTTATGTGGGCGCGCTAAGCGTTCTTGCGACGCAGGTTCACGCTCAGGTGCTCGAGGAGATCCTGGTGACCGCTCAGAAGCGGGAGCAGAATTTGCAGGACGTGGGCATTGCGGTCACGGCGTTCTCCGGTGACCAGGTTGAGCAACTCGGATGGCGGAACGCAGAGCAGGTCGCCGCCCAGACCCCGGGTCTGGTTGCGACCTCCTACAACGGTGCGAACACGATCTCTCTCTTTTCTATTCGCGGCGTTGCGCAAACAGACTTTAACGACCATCAGGAAGCACCAACAGTCGTATACACGGATGGCGTCTACATTGCCCAGACCAGCGCCGCTGGTGCTGCCATGTTCGATACCGAACGCGTCGAAGTGTTGAAAGGTCCGCAGGGGACTCTCTACGGTCGTAACGCTACCGGAGGGCTTGTTCACCTGATCTCCCGGCGACCGACGGACACGCTGGAAGGATACGTGGATGCTGAGGTTTCCGAGTTCAGCACGACTCGACTTACCGGAGTCGTGAGTGGACCGATCTCCGATAGCGTACGCGGGCGCCTCTCGGTGATGAAGCAGGACTCAGATGGTTACTATGAGAACCGCTTGGGTCCAGACCTTAGAAGCCTCGATGCGACCAACGTGAGACTGCAACTCGAAGCAGACATCGGAGAGCGTCTGAGTGCACACTGGGTGGCGTCCTGGGGTGAGGCCGATTACGGTGCGGCCGCCTACACGCATCGTGTCGCAACACTGGGAGCGGACGGGGGTGGTGTTTTTGGCGGCGCAGACACCGACTTCGGGGGCTATATGAACAACGATTTTTACTCCGGAGATTTCAGCGACGCCGGGCCGAATGATGCAGAAGGGTGGCTCTCTGCTTTGACTCTCGAATACGAGCTATCCGACAACATGACTCTGGTCTCGATAACCGGTCTTCAGAACAATGAGAAGACCTATCAGGAAGACTCGGACTCGAGCCCTGCTGTGTTCGGTAACTTTGGTACCGAACAGGATGCCGACACCTTCACACAGGAAGTTCGCATCGATGGCACGTCAGATAGTCTCAACTGGACAGTCGGTGGCTATTATCTAGAGATCGAAGGAGATTATCGGGCATTTTTCCAGTTCCCCGATTATTTTGGTTACGGCACCTTGCCGAACAACGTTTATGATCTGGAGACGACATCATGGGCGGTGTTTGGGCAGGTCGAATACGAAATCAGTGACACGCTGTCGTTTACGGCAGGCTTGCGCTGGACCGAAGACGAGAAAGACTTCAACACCAACGCTTCCTGTATAGATACTACTGAGCTCGATGGCTGTAATGACTTCGGTTTGGTGCAGGGCAGCGTACAGACGGAACCGACCGTTGTGGATCTCAGTCCCCTGAGCCTCTCTCGCGACGACTCGGATTACACCGGCAAGCTACAACTCGACTGGCGACCCGCGGAAGACGTCCTCGTGTATGCGAGTCTTAATCGCGGGATGAAAGCCGGCGGATTCTTAGGTTCCATCGACGGTGCAACCACACTGCCTGATTTGAGTTTCGAGGACGAGATTCTCACCACCTACGAAGCGGGCCTGAAGATGACCTTTTGGGACAATCGAGCCCGGCTCAATGCCTCGGCGTTCTACTACGACTACTCTGATTACCAGGCGTTTGTTTTTCAGGGAATTACCAGCGTGATCCGGAACAACGATGCAGAAATCACCGGTGCTGAGATTGAACTCACGCTCCAGCCTGCCAATGGGCTGGATCTGCTCTTTGGAGCGTCATTTCTCGATGCGGTCGTTCAGGATGTAGACCGCGGCGCCGGTGATATTCGTGACCAGGATATGGTGCTCGCACCGGATATCACTCTGAACTTCCTGGGGCGAAAAGCGTGGGACTTGGGGGGGAACGGAACTCTGGCTCTACAGATCGATGGCCAGTACGTGGACGAGCAACAGTTCAATACCATCAACAGTGAGGCGGCCTCGAATGAGTCCTACAGTCTTTGGAACGCCCGCCTGGTATATGAGCCCACGGACAATTGGTCCGCCGAACTGTTCGTCAATAACGTAACTGATGAGGAGTATTGGACCTACGGCTTTGATCTCGCCTTATTCTTCGGTAGCGCAATTCTTGCCGTGGGTGAGCCTCGCTGGGCGGGAGCCAGTGTTCGCTATTCCTTCTGAGGCTGTACCGACGTCAGAGTGAGCCATTACCAACTGCGAGTTCAGGATTCTTGTACCCTGACCCACCTACGTATGTAGTCCGGGAGAGTAAAGCGATGAGTAAACGTTGGGTGTATTTCTTTGATTTCGCAGGGTGGCTTCTGTTTCTCATCTGCGCAATTGTCTATACCTACGGCAGTTGGAAGGGCGGTGATCCCGTCTTTCTGACGGGAAGTCTTATCTTTCTTGTCGCTTGTATCTCTTTCATGATCCCCATGATCGTTAACAGGCGACACTATCTCGAGTGATCTCGCGAGCTTGTCCACGGGCGGTAGCCTCGACAATGCTCTTGGGCAGAAACATTGGGTAAGCCAGCGACGATCGCTACGAGCGCTCTTCGTTTGTGACCCGTAGCCGTTGCGTTACCATGCGGGTGCGCCAGACGTATTTGGATTGTCCCGCTCAGGGTTTTTAACGACTACGCGCGTGCCGCATAAGCCCCATTGTTCTGCGACAGAATTGTAAGGTCTCAATGCAACCAGTTCGAAGGTCTCAAGCGTCCGAAAGTGAAGCCCCCGACGACAGTGAACGCGTGGGCGAGCATATTCGAAGGCTTCGTAAAGCACGCGGTATGACGTTAACGGTTTTGTCAGAAGCGACTGGTATTTCGGTTGGCTATTTGAGTCAGATTGAACGGAATATCTCCTCACCCACCGTAAAAACCCTGTTTGAGATCAGCCACGCTCTTGGCGTCACGATTGGATGGTTCTTCGACCGTATGGGAGGGGAGAAGTCCGATGAAAAGTACATCGTGCGCCAGGGAAACCGGCAGCAGATACGTTTCGAATCCGGCATCACCGATTATCGCCTCACGACTGATGCCGTAGAGCAACTTGAAGTGCTGTGGAGCACCTTCGAGCCAGGTACGGAGTCCGGTGATGACCCCTACCAGCACGAAGGCGAAGAGTGTGGGCTCGTTGTGAAAGGTCAGTTCGAATTAACCATCGATGGAACGGTTTATCTGCTCGAGGAAGGAGACAGTTTTTCCTTCCCCAGCACCATGCCTCACAGCTACAAGAACATCGGCAGAGAGGAAGCTGTCGTCATGTGGTGCATTACGCCTCCGACGTATTGAGGATTCGGACCGGGGCCCGAACGAGGCCTTAATCTAATCTGCCCTGCTTCCAGGTGCTATCGAAACACGCTATCGACACGAGCCAATCTTTCACCCCTTCCTTTTCTGATTTCTGCGATTCGCTCTCGGACATAAGAATCCTTTCCCGCTGCGCGTGAAAACGCTTGCTGAAGAGTGAAATCTATGCAATATATTTCACTCAAAAGAAATTAAGCCTTTTTTAGCAGGCGCGAGGCACCCGGCTCTATGGCGAGCACCCCTCCGACTTCCGCTCAGGTGGTCATCATCGGCGGAGGCATTATTGGTTGTAGCGTTGCATATCACCTGACCAAGCGGGGCATCTCGGATGTGGTTCTGCTCGAGCGTAAACAGCTTACGTGTGGTACCACCTGGCACGCGGCCGGACTGATAACGACCTTACGGGCGACCGACAATCAGACGCGACTCGCGAAATACTCCCGCGACCTCTATCGCAGCCTTGCAGCCGAGACCGGCCAGGAAACGGGCTTTATGCAGATCGGTTCAGTCCAGATCGCATCGACCGAGGCGTGGTTGGAAGAGATGCGCCGCGGCTGCGACCTGGCGGCTTCCTTCGGCGTTGAATCCCGGGAGATAACGCCCGGAGAGATTCAGGACCTGTGGCCCGTTGCTGACGTGAGCGATGCTATTGCGGGTTTCTATTTCCCCGAGGATGGTCGCGCAAATCCTACAGATACCACCCAGGCCCTGGCGCGCGGTGCGCGGATGGGTGGCGCTACTATCCTCGAGAACGTCCAGGTGCTTGATGTAGTCATCGAGAACGGAAAAGTTGTCGGTGTTCAAACCTCGGCGGGTGACGTGCGCAGTTCTACGGTGGTGAACTGCGCAGGAATGTGGGCGCGCGAGCTGGGAAAGAAGTCCGGTGTCTCGATCCCCCTGCATCCCGCCGAGCACTACTATCTGATCACCGAGTCGTTGGAGGGTATGCATCCGGGCCTGCCGATTCTCCGGGATCCAGGCAATCAGGCTTATTACCGGGAAGAGGCAGGCAAGCTGATGCTGGGTCTGTTCGAAGACACGGCTGCACCCTGGGCACGTGACGGTATACCGGAGCACTTTTGCTTCGACGATCTGCCCCCGGACTGGGAGAGGATGACGCCTTACCTGGAACGTGCCATGAAGCGCGTACCCTCGATGGAGCAGGCAGGTATTCAACTCTTCTTCTGTGGTCCGGAGAGCTTTACCCCGGATCACAACTATCTCATGGGCAAGGCACCGGAAGTCGATGGCTACTACGTAGCAGCCGGTTTTAATTCGCTGGGCATTCTGTCGGCCGGAGGCGCAGGCAAGGTGATGGCTGACTGGATTGTCGATGGACACTCCGGCGCCGACTTTTACGACACCGACCTGCGTCGTATGCAGGACTTTCAGGACAACGACCGCTATCTTCACGACCGAACCGTCGAGTCGCTGGGAGTCGGTTATCAGAATCACTGGCCATTCCGCCAATGGTCCACCGCTCGCGATGTGAAGCGCCTGCTTCTCCATGATCGGTTGCTGGCAGCTGGTGCCTGTATGGGAGAAGGCGCCGGCTGGGAGCGGCCAAACTGGTATGCGCAACCAGGGCAGGAACCGGTCTATCAATATAGCTTCGGGCCGCAGAACTGGTTTGATAACGTCAGAAGAGAACACATGGCGGTGCGGGAAAACGTCGGTCTCTTTGAGCAGAGCTCGTTTTCCAAACTGTTAGTGCAGGGCCGAGACGCGACGCGTTTCTTAAACTGGATTTGTACTGCGAACGTGGATGTGCCCGTTGGTAAAGCCGTCTACACGCAGTGGCTGAACGATAGGGGCACGATCGAAGCCGATCTCACAGTTACGCGCATGCGCAAGGATCGCTACCTGATAGTGACTGCGGGGTTCACGCACCGCCATGTCGTTTCATGGTTGGAAGAGCACCTGACCGCAGACGATTTTGTAACTATTACAGACATAACCACGACCCTGGGCATGCTGAATCTTCAGGGGCCGCGGTCCAGGGAGCTGTTGGGTCTACTTACAGATTCGGATCTAAGCAACGAGGCTTTTCCGTTCGCCACGATGCAGAGTATCGATACGGGCTATTGGCGGGTGCACGCGCTACGAATTACTTACATGGGCGAGCTAGGCTGGGAGCTGTATGTGCCCAGTGAGCATCTGGCCCAGGTGTATGACCTGCTTGTCGATCGCGGAGAACATCTAGGCCTCACGCTTTGTGGTTACCACGCGCTCAATTCTCTGCGCATAGAGAAAGCTTATCGGGAATGGGCTCACGATATCGGTTCCGATGACTCACCCGTCGAAGCGGGCCTGACCTTCACTGCTGATTTTGAGAAACCCAATGGTTTTCTGGGCCAGCGCGTTCTTCATGAAAAGAAAGCTGCCGGTGTACCCCGGCGGCGACTGATTCAGTTTCTGCTCGAGGACCCGAAGATCATGCTCTATCACAACGAGACGATCCTCGCAGATGGAGCCCCCGTCGGCTATTTGTCTTCCGGTATGTATGGCTACTACCTGGGCGCCGCCGTTGGGCTTGGCTATGTGAGCGCCGCAGAGCCAGTCACTCCCCAGTGGCTCGGGGAACGGGAATTCAGCATCCGTGTCGCGGGCACTGACCATCGGGCAAGGGCATCGCTGACCCCTATGTACGACCCAAAGAGTGAACGGGTAAAGGTGTGACCGCATCTACTGGTAGCCGCGATCAGCAGACGTCGAATACCAACGGCTGCCAATCTCTCAAGAGATCAAGCGGGACCAGGACGAGTAGATGCAGAGACTGAAAGACGAAGAAAGCGTGACGTTGATGACACTGCCACGCTCGGGACGGAGCCTCCACAAAAAGCGGGAAACCAAGCGGGCGCGTTTAGACCCTGGAAGCGGTCGAGCCTCAAATTCTTTAACCGGGAGATAGGAATAATGAGCCAGGATACAGACAAAGAGACAGGTGCCAGGGAGAGTCGTAGTAGCGGTAGTGACGTGGAGAGTGCAGCTGTTTCCCGTCGCCGCTTTATTGCTTCGGTTGCGGCCGCTGGCGCTGCGGGGTCAGCCCTGTCCTCAGCTACCGTCCGCGCGGCAGCGTCACCGGGGGGAGGCACCGACTATGACGTTATCGTCGTCGGTGGTGGCATGGCGGGGTCCAGTGCTGCCAGGGAGGTGAGTAAGGCAGGCTTGCGCACCGTTCTCCTTGAGGCGCGAAACCGGCTGGGGGGCAGGACTTACTTTGCTGATTTTGCCGGTAAGAAAGTGGAACTTGGTGGCAACTATATCTACTGGCTGCAGCCTCACGTTTGGGCGGAAGTCGACCGCTATAAGCTCCCGATATCAGATTCGCCGTCGGCAGTTAACCCGGACCGCTGGGTTTACCTGAAGAACGGAAAGGCGGTCGAGGCTGATATTGCAACGTTTTGGCCAAAGGTAGATCAGGCATTAACCGATTACTGCTCAATGTCCCGGGAGGTATTTCCTAGACCATACAACCCGCACTACACAGATAACTGGAAAGACTATGCCGGTCTCAGCATTCAGGATCGCATCGATCAACTGGACCTCGAGGAGGACGTAGCACTGACTGTGAATGCGATCTGGTCAATCATGTCGCATGCGCCGTGCAATGAAGGAGGTTTCCTGGAGATGCTGCGCTGGTGGGCCGCACTGGGTAGCAACTCCATCGACTTCAACAACGCGGTATCTCGCTACGCACTCAAGAACGGGACGATTTCGTTGATCAACGCGATGATCGACGACGGCAACGTCGAGGTCCAACTCAGCACGCCCGTGTCTCGCATCAGCCAGAAAGACGGATACGTAAGGGTGGAGACGGAGACCGGTCAGACCATGACCGCGAAGCATGTCATTGTCACCACGCCGCTCAATACCTGGGGTGACATTGAGTATGAGCCGGCGATCAGCGACGTAAAGCTCAAGGTGGCGAAGGAGCAGCATGTAGGAGCCGGTAACAAGCTACACATAATGACCAAGGAAGATATCGGCAATGTCTTCCTCACGGCGGACGACAGCTTCGGACCGCTCCAGTACGGCTATACCTATACAACCGGTCCGGAAGGCACGCATATCCTGTCCTATGGTCTGGATGGTCGCTTCGATGTTAATAATCTGAAGACCGTGTCCGCAATGATCCACAAGTTCCTTCCTGATGTTGAGATAGAAGCGACTTATGGTTACCAGTGGTTGTACGACCCATTCTCGAAGGGCACCTGGTGCACCCTACGTCCTCATCAGTTCGCTTTGGTTCCCGAACTGCAGCGCGCAGAGGGCAATATTCATTTTGCATCGTCCGACAATGCGTCGATGTGGCGCGGCTGGATGGACGGGGGCATCGAGATGGGTACGCGTGTTGCCCAGGCGATTAGCCGGGAGCTTGTTGCATGAGTAGATGTGTAACGTCGGGCCCGGGGCTATTAATCGGCGCGGCGCTGCTCGGTCTTCAGACCGTTGCCGTGGACGCTGCCTGCGATCTCGATCGCGGCACCGCAGTGCTTGCGCAATGCAAGGTGTGTCACAGTGTCGCCTCCGGTGCACCCCATTCTACTGGGCCAAACCTCTTTGGGATCGTAGGCCGCCAGGCAGCGGTCATGGATGGTTTTGCTTATTCAAAGGTGCTTCGTGAGTCGGGGTTCACGTGGGATCCGCAGACCCTGGATCACTTTCTTGCCAATCCACAGCAGGTGCTGCCCTATAACCGAATGGCTTTTGGAGGGGTGACCGACGACGCTGATCGGGCGGCCGTAATCTGCGCGTTACAGGACCTGAAGTGAGCTCGCAAAAAGGAGGGTGAATATGCGTTCATCGAAGTTGCGGGTTCTAAGCGCATTGGCGCTACTGGGAATCGTATCGTCGGCGTCACTTCGGGCAGACCCCGAAGAAATCGAGCGCTGGTTTTTCAATGAATATGTCGACAGCTACCTTAACGAAGCCCCGGACTTTTTTACCGCACACTACACAAGCGAAGTGCGGTTCATTACGCCGGGAGCGACTCAACTCCTGATCCTGGATGAACTCGTCGCCGTTATGAACTCGGTATACGTGGAACCCTGGCTCGCACAAGGTTGGACAAGTACCGCAGCCATCAGCGCAGACGTAAAGCAGCTATCTGAGCAGACCTACCTTCTTACGGCCGAGTGGAAGATGACCAACAAGGACGGAAAGTCAGTCACTCACTGCGATCGGCCCATCTGGCATTACCTGATTACAACGGCAATCGGGGGTATGCCGAGAATCTTCTCTGAGATTCAGGGCGACTGCCTGGAGTAGGCTCCTGCATGTACCGTCGAAGGAAGAACTCACTTCGGCGCCACGCAGGACACAAGCGTGGGCATAAAGGTTCAAGTGTCGGTTCGGCGTGTTCAAAACGAAGTCCTCGACTATCTGGAATCACTTTTGCGGGTTTAAGTCGACAACTCCAGCTGTTTCGAACTGCCGGGCGGTAGGCTAGCATCCGTAGCCGGATGATGATTCCACCGTAATTTGCTGTTCGAGGATGTATGCAAAAAGGACTCAAGCTCTGGCATGAATACGTGGAGGCGGGCGACCCGGCTCTGCTCCCGGCGATGTTCACCGAAGACTGCGTCTTTATATCTCCCGTTGTGCATACTCCTCAGCGCGGGAGGGACATCACCGTACTCTATTTGAGCGGTGCCATGTACGTACTCGGTAATGGCTTTCGCTATCTCAAGGAAATCGTCACGGATACGCATGCGGCGCTGGAGTTTG
>JBCCNK010000102.1:0-11337 GCA_039025875.1 Pseudomonadota bacterium | reverse complement strand
CATCTACGGGAACAGCATCACCGCAGCTCACTGGGATTTGGTGATGAGGATCTGCCAGAGTAAGCAAGGCAAGTGCGTTTCGAACACCAGGTTCGCAATGCGCCTCACCGCTGCCAGCAACGGTTACTGCCAGCAGGTCCAGCTTCGGATTTTTCGCCAGATACAGAAGCGCCGCCCAATCATCGATCGCCATGTCCGTGTCAAAAACCACGGGGATAGCCGACTCAGGTGCCGGCAAGACATCCCGGTACTGATCCCACTTACCTATCAATTCATCAACCACTTGCTGACCGAGTCTCTGCGCCGTATCAAGCGCCCCGTAACCTCCGTCGGGATATTCGGCTGTGGTACTCCAGGCCGCCGAGCGTCCGGGAGGAGGCATCGTATAGTTACTGGCGGTCCGCAGCACTAATACCCTTTCCGGATCCACGCGCGCAGCACGAGCCAGTCGATGGAGGGCGGTGAGCGTACCGGAATCCTCCATATTGGAAGTCATAAAACGTGCTCGGCCTTCACCATAGGCATGAACCCAGTCATTGGCCCACTGGTTCAGCTTTTCGCCGTGCCAATAGGTACTCGCAGACAGCGTATCTCCGCGGGTAACAAACGGCGGACGGGTAGCTCGAGTGCCTGGCGAGTACTGCTGACGAAAGTCCCGCATGGCGGGCGTATCGGTCAACGGCGTATTCCGAGTCAACTGATAAGCCCACTCGAGCAAATCCTGGTTCAGGTCGAAGCTGATCGTATCGAGTGTCCAACCGGATGACACATCCTGAGGACCATCGGCGGGGGCTGACGCTCCGAGGGGGATGAATCCATAAGGCCAGGATTCAGGAATCTCCCGCGCGTCGATCTCGTAGGCCAGATCACCATCTACCACCGTACTCGCCCAGGCGGCAGAGCCTAGAGACAGATCCTCCGGGTCCCCTCCCGCGATACCTGCAACAAGCCAGTAGGCTCGAGTCAGATCAAAGCGCGGGTCCATCCCCAACGCGAACGTGGTCGCCGTGGCGTTGGGAATGCCGCCGCCGAGACATACGAGCAGTAAGCCGTCTTCCCGGTAGTAGAGCGGATAGAGTCCGAGACTGAACGGCAGCTGACGTACGTCGGGATTACGTTCTACCCAAAGCTGCAGCTCTCCGGGCTCGTCTCCTGTGACCTCACCATTTTCGAACATAGTCAGGACCACCGCTTTTACGATGAGCGGACTCTCAATCCCCGCCGGGGTGGAATCCTGTGGCTCCGGAGTGCTGGCATCTGCGACGCAAATCGACGAGAGAAGCGAGACCAGGGCAAACACAAAAGACCGCTGCAACACGGCAGTGGACAGCCAGGCGTTGGGCTTGCGGTAGCCTGCGATCCGAACGAACGTCATCATCGAGCCAGGTCTGCCGGCACTGGTGTGCGGTCCGCGTATTCCGGCCAATCGGCTACCAACGCATCAATCACGGTTGAGCCAACCAGATAAGCTGATTCCAGAGAGGCATCGAGTCCCGCATATCCTTCGTTCTCCGCCAGGAGATTCGTCGCGGCATCGACCCCAGGCGGAGGCATCGTATAGTTTGAGGCTGTGCGAAGGACCATTAAACGATCGCGATCCGCGCGGCCTGCTCGCGTCAACCAGGTCAAAGCCTGCATGGTGCCTGTGTCTTCCATCGCCGACGTCACGAATTCACCCTTCCCCTCGGACCAGTATGAAACCCAGTCGTTGGCCCAGTCGTTCAGTATTTTGCCGTGCCAGAATGTCATAGTGGCCAGATGATCACCCTTTAGCACAAAGGGCGGGCGCTGCGCATTTGGGTGTTCGGTATATAAGTCCCGAGTCTCGTCAAGCGATTCGAAATCTGGAAGTTCCAATTCTCGAGTTAACTGAAACGCCCACTCGGTTAGCTCCGGGTTAGTCCGAAACATCTCTCCGGTTGGTTCGGGCTTTTCGGCATCGAAGGGCTCATCGGTATAGCGGGCAAGATACCCGTAGTCCCAGTCTGCGGGCATCTCTCGCGGATCGATTTCATGGGCCAGATCACCATCGATCAAATACTCCGCCCAGGCCGCGCTGCCGATGGACGCATCTTCGGGATCAACCCCCGCAATGCCAGCAACGAGCCAGTAGGCCTTTCGCAGATCGAAACGCGGATCCATTCCAAGCATCATTACCGACGCTGTGGATTTAGCGGTCCCAATGCCCGTGACCATGATCAGCACTCCGTTTTTCGAGTCATAGTGGAGATCGTGATGTCCGGCGAACGGAAAGATCTCATCAAAATCCCGCCGCTCATACCAGAGCTGAAACTCAGCAGCCTGATCGCCCGTGTCCTCGCCAATCTCGAACATTGTTACGATCACAGCCTTGATTGGCAGGGGTGGCGCGCCCTCCTCCACCGTGGCCGACTCCCGCGCACAGCCCTCGAGAACAAACAAGGCAAGCAGCGGGACACACCGGAGCGCTAGCTGAGAGAACAATCGCATAGTCAGGGTCCTGAATTCGAGAAAGAGTTTGCTAAGGCAGGACAACGGAGATGAGTTGTGACGAGTTACTGTCCGCACGCTGAAACTCTACCACTCGCAAAGCGTGTAACGAGAACACAAAAAGCCGTAGCTAAATGCCCGTTGAGAAAGTGTCGATTCGGGTTCACTTTCGACCAGATCGGCAAAGGCTGCCAGCCGTCGCCCGAGATCACCGAGCAGGCGCTCGCGAAGCTCGTCCGGTGCGAACGAGTAGCGCAGAGAGTTTTCGCTGAGCCTGACCAATTCACTCCAGCTGAGATTGAACTCTTTGACTGCCACGAAAAACTCATCGGTTAGATTGCTGTCCCACATTCCCCGATCGTCCGTTGATAGCGCGACCGGAATGCCGGTGCGCAAGTATTCGGGAAAGGGATGCTCGCTGAAATCGCTTATGTATTCCAGAAGCAGATTTGAAATCAGGTTGATCTCGACGAGATAGGGACCATGGCGCATCAGACGCATAGTGTCGTCGTCGGTGATTAGATTGACGCCATGCCCTATTCGATCCGCACCGAGAAGTAAGGTGTCGCGCACGTGATGGTTTGGCTCATCGACCTCACCGGCATGAATCGACAGGTGCACGCCGTGATGCTTGCGCCGCAGTTCCCTCAGGACAGGTAGAAAGCGCAGCGGATAGCCCTTGTCGTTGTCTTCCCGGCCCACCATATTGACCGCGACGAACAGATCATTGTTCGCGGCCACAAAGGCGTAGAGTGAGCGCAGGCTGTCCTCCGCATTTGGCGCAAAGCGAAGAATGGCAACCTGCAGCCGCACAGCCACTCCAGTTGCCCGGGCATCCTCCCCGGCGAGGCGCTGGCGATAAATTTCCGCGACCGCCTCGGGTGAAATACCGGCCCCATCGGGACCGATGTAGCCATACACACCGATCATGCTCTCAAGATACGTGAGCCCTTCATCGCCAAAGGCCTGCATGTTGCGAACCAGGGCTTCGGCAGTTAGGTGGGGATTCGAATACAGATCACCCATGCGCTGCCAGTGCGTCTGAAAAAACTCGTCGCGTCCTTCATAAGGCTTATCGAGTCTAAGGCTGTTGAGCCACGCCGCTTTTTGGACCAGGTCGAGGGAGTCCAGGGCCTCATACTCGGATCGCTCGCACTCATCGAGCTTTAAATAGTTGCTCTCCTGAAGATTAACGAACAGCAAGAGATAGGGAGTGAGCCCAAAACCATTCTCACCGTAGGGACGGCAGTTATTGATTCGCACCCGAGTGTAATACCGGTAGCCATTGGCCTGCTCCGCCAACGCCATCTCGTAGAACCATTCGGAAATGATCGATCCAGATGTGTGATTATGAAGGTCGCCGCCTTTCGGCATGGCATATAGAAAGCGGTAGAGCTCTTCGTCCTTACCCTGTGCCTTTAACGACTCGAACCATTGATCAATGTTGGCCGCCGGTGGTACAGCGGCATTTAGCAGTGGTGACAAACAAAGGAAGAAAGTCAGGCCTGCGGTGCAAACCCATCCCTGAAAAGGGCGGTCCAATCTGCCAGCTTGGCGACGCTCCAGTGTCTTGCGAAGCGAAGGACTACTCTTCATTGGCGATGCCGACCGTCTACGGATCGCGCCACACATTCAGCGCATTTGGCCATGGAGAGTGTAAGCAGCAAACCGGAGAGACGCGAAGAGAACGCATTCATGCTCGGTGGTGACATGCGGAAGTCCTGAATCTAAGTTTCGGGTGTATTTGGGCGGTTCGCTGTTTAAGCAAAAGATGATCCGTTGACTCAATAAGCAAGGAATTTACGCTGTCTTGGTGCAGCGCAACAGCACAATGAGCCATACCCACTGAATGAACGCACCAATGCGATACCAAAGCGCACTTTCTCGGTGCGAAACAAGTTCCGCTCGCCACGGCGCGATGCTTGCCGAGGTTGACCATAGGCTGCATGCTACATCCGCATACCGCGTTGCTGCTAATCTCCGAGAAGACAAAAAATGCCCGATTATTTCCGCGACAGACCTCGCGACATGTGCGGCTATGGCCAGCGGCCACCGCAGATCGAACTACCTCAAGGTCAACGCATCGCGGTTCAGTTTGTCGTGAATTACGAAGAAGGCGGCGAGAATTGTGTTCTTGATGGCGACCCGCATTCCGAGACGTTTCTTTCGGAGATTATCGGTGCGCAACCCTACGCTGCGCGCCATATGAGCATGGAATCACTCTACGAGTATGGAAGCCGAGCCGGGTTCTGGCGTCTGCACAGACTATTCACGTCGCGCGGTGTGCCCGTTACGGTGTTTGGTGTCAGCCAGGCGCTCGCCCGGAATCCAGACGCGGTTGCCGCGATGAAAGACGCGCAATGGGAGATCGCCTGTCACGGATTGCGGTGGATCAGTTATCAGGAGATGCCACTGGAGACCGAGCGGGAACACATGAAGCGTGCCTTCGAGCTACATGAAACAGTGACCGGAACCCCGCCGCTGGGATGGTATACCGGCCGCGATAGTCCAAATACTCGCGCATTGTTGTTCGAGCATCCGGGAGTTCTGTACGACTCCGACTCCTACGCCGATGATCTTCCCTACTGGGTCGAGGGGCCTAGCGGGCCGCACCTAATTATTCCCTATACGCTCGACACGAACGATATGCGCTTCGCCACCCACCAGGGATTCAACACCGGTGACGATTTTTTCACTTATCTGCGCGATGCCTTTGATGTGCTTTACAACGAGGGCCAATCACAGCCGAAGCTGCTCAACATTGGCCTTCACTGTCGCCTGATTGGGCGGCCCGGACGCTTCCTGGCTCTGCAGCGATTCCTGGATCACGTGCAGGCTCATGAGAAAGTGTGGTTGTGCCGACGCGTTGATCTGGCAAGGTACTGGCATGAAAACCATGCACCAATAGCTGCCTAGGCGGACCGCAGTCCGAGCCCGGGTTTCGACCCGGTCGAAGAGTCCTTAGCGCACCAGCTTTTCGAGTAAATCCGAGATTCCGACTGACTCGTCGAGATACAGACAACAGAGCACCAGCCCATGGCACACCGCGTCAAACCTGTCAGAAGCATAGGAAGCATAGATAGAAGCGAAGACTGCAGAGACTGCAACAACTGCCGTCGCGGCAATGTCCTCAAGCAGGTCTGCATGCTGCTTGCAGGCTGTCTCTGGATCGCACCAGCCTTGTCGCAATCCGTCGCGGAAAATCCTCCGCAGGCGCCCATCACCTCATCCGAGCTCATCGATGCTCTCGGGTTAGAAGGACACGTCGAGGGCGGGTACTTCCGCCGGACCTACGAAGCCACAACCGCGCCTCGAGTCGACACCGAACACGGCTCTCGCTTCTCCATGACGTCGATCTTTTACCTGCTCACGCGGGAAGGGCCAGTTGGACATTTTCACCTGAATCGCTCGGATATCGTCCACTACTTCCAAAGCGGGGACCCGATTGACTACTTTCTGATCCACCGCGACGGGCATTTGGAGCAGGTTACGATGGGGCCAGATCCCAGGCTTGGCCACGTATTGCAACTCACAGTTGCGGGTGGAGTCTGGAAAGCTTCACGCCTTCACGCCAATGGAAGAGCGGGCTTTGGACTGATCAGCGAGGCCGTCAGTCCAGGATTCGACTACAACGATATGACGCTCGGTGTGCGCAATACACTTAAGCAGGCCTTCCCCGAGCACGCCGAATTGATCACGGAACTCAGCCGCCAATAACAGCCTTACCGAATAGCCTTCCTACCAACCCAAACGATCTCAATCATCAGCAGAAAACGCTGTTCAATTGAGCCAAGGCCCGCAGGAGCTGGCTCTATCAATGCGTTCGAGACACCATGAAACACCAGGTAATTAGTTGGCGCTTTCCCGAATTGACGCAAGCTCACCTTGATCGCACTATTTTGGGGCGAAACCTCCCCGAAAGCAGTAAACGATCGCACGAGAATCGCGGCTCATGAGCATTTCCGATCTAGAAAATCTGTAAAAGTGCCAAGATTAAGCCTCCGATCAGCGATGCGAATTCTTGGCATCGTTTATGCAACTCCGGCGTGTGCTTTGCAGCGCTGAAACAATTATTTGTTCACTAAATCAGCTACCTAAATACTAGAGCGCAATTGATGTCGGCGGGTGAAGGGACCAGCCACATCAGCCAGTTTGCTGGCTGCCGCGTTCACCCCCACTTCGAGGACACGATATGAAGCCATTCTCACCGCGCCAGCTACCGCTCGCCGTTTGTCTCGCAACGACGGCGCTGAGTACAGCGCTAAGTACAGCGCTAGGTGCCAGCGTTGCTCAGGCGCAGCAGGATGACGCGCAACAGATTGAAGAGGTGGTGGTGACTGGCTCGCTTCGCAGTCTCCCGGGCGAAGACGTTCAAATATTCGGCTTTGGCAAATCGCTGTTAGAGACCCCGCGATCGGCCTCAACAATCAGCTTTGAGCAAATGGATAGATTTAACGTCACGGACATCGATGAACTCGTCGCGTTTGCTCCCGGTACGTTTACGCAATCTTTTTTTGGAGTTGCGGGATCACTCGACGTGCGCGGTACACCGGGTGAGGTGTACTTCCGCGGTATCAGGCGTATCGATAACCCAGGAAACTACCCTACCCCCATCGGGGCGTCAGACCGCATAGATGTGATCCGTGGCCCAGCGAGTCCCATCATGGGACCATCAAAGATCGGCGGTTACCTGAATTTCAACCCGAAATCGGCAAGAGCGGAATCCGGGGACTATCTCGAAGGAACGACGGGCGGATTATCCTATGAAACAGGAAGCTGGAACCGAAATGTGGCAACGGCTGAAGTCGGTGGGCCAATCTCAGATCGTATGGGCTACTACCTTTACGGGGAGGTAGAGGATTCTGATAGCTTCTACGATAACACCGAGACTAAGCAGCGAATTCTGCAGGCTTCGTTCGACATCGACATCAACGACAATCTCGTCCTGAAATTCGGCGGGATGTACCACGACTACGACGGTAATCAGGTCGCGGGATGGAATCGACTCACCCAGGATCTCATTGACAACGGCACGTACATCACTGGAACAGCTACGCCGCTGGATACCGACGGTGACGGAAAGATCTCGCACCAGGAATACGGGGCCACATCAGGTGCGCTATCGAACTTTGTGTTTCGGCCCGAGTTTGTCAGTGAGGATAGCTTGATACCCGAAATGGCGCTTGTAAATCCTGGTACTACAACGCTCGACGAGAGCAACGTACTCGTCGATCCAAACGATACACTGGATAACCAGGTACTCACTCTTTACTTCGACGCTGAATACGTCACCGAGTCCGGTCTTCGCATCACCAATCAGTTGTTCTTCGAGACGATCGAAAACCTGAACGAAAATGCGTACGGTTTTTCTCAGTTTGGTGAAGTCGACGCTATTGAAAACAAGTTGGTCTTCGCCTACACAGCTGATCTCGGGTCTCTACAAGCAGACATTCAGTTGTCTCCATCTATAAGGTACACGGATTTCCTTCGCGGCCAGGATTTCATCAACGAATACTTCGACCGAAGAGATTTGAGTCAGAGCAATGCGGAGCGGGATCCGTCATTAGATACTCGTTTGCTGTCCACTCAAATCAATGATGATTATTCAGAGTATCAAAGCGGAGACTATCTCCAACTCGGCCTTGCGCTGCTTGGGGACTTCAAGTGGGATAGCGGATTGAATGTGACCTTGGGAATTCGCCAAGACTACGTCGACGTTGAAGCTCAGACTCCCCTGGACCTTTTACTATTCCCGGGTGACGAACCGCCGAGAGCATCGGACTCGGAAGATCTGTTCTCTTGGTCAGTAAGTGTTAGCTACGATTCACCAATCGGGCTGATTCCCTATGTCACAGTGGCGGAGCAATCGACGATTATCGCCGGACAGGTTGGTGACATCCCGACAACACCTATTGCCAACGGGCAGTGGACCGACGTCTCGGAGCTCTGGGAAGTCGGCTTGAAAGGGAGTTTCCTCAACGATGCACTCTACTTTGCGATCAACTATTACGAGCAGGAACGTGTGGACTTTAACTCCCAGTCCATTGTGACCAACTCGTCCAGTCGCACAGAGGGCATAGAAGCGGAGATGCGCTGGGTTGTAACTCCGGATCTTGAGATCACGGCCGGCTGGACCAACATGGAAGTGTTCATTGTAGAGGCGGAGGAGCAGGGAGGTTTGTTCAGCTTCTTCGGTGCCGAGGACATCCCCCAAATTGATCCAACGCTGCTTTTTGGTGGCCAGGTCATTGGTATCCCAACGTCCGACGATGGCCGCAAGGCGGGTGTACCTGAAAACATCTACACACTCACAGCGACCTACTCTTTCAATGACCAGCTAGCGTTGAGCGGAAGCGTCGTTAACGCAGACGCAGTCGATTCTGGTTTTTCCGGTTCTGTAACGCTGCCATCTTTTACGGTTTTCAATGCAGGGCTTGTCTATCAGACCGACTCCTGGGTGTTTCAACTGAATGGGAAAAACCTGACCGACGAACGGTACTTCCGCTCCAACTTCCCAAATCTGTTCGGCAGTCAGATCGTTCTCCCGGAACTACCCCGGAACTTCCAGGCTCGCGTGGCTTACAAGTTCTGATTGCGTAGTCCGCTCTGGACTCTGGCGTCTTACCGACTGCCGTGCTCGGTACCGCGACCGCTACTTGCCCTTTGAAGCTTGAGTCATTCTCCAAAGGGCAAGCGCCAAGAACAACGCAATTACAAGATACTTCACAAAATCAGCGGAACCTGTCGCTTGAACCACCATGAGTCCAATGCATACGGGCCGTTGATTTTTGGTGATCGCTTGCGCGCGTCCGCTTATCTTTTGGCTAGTCGGGTCTTGCAAAGTAGCGGCACCTGACAAATGCTTCGGATAACTCAATCTTCACCTGGGATTGTTCGTCCCGATATTCCAAGTTGATCTCCATTACCTTCATCTGCGACACGCAATAGAGAACAGGTCAGCGTAACCATGCCTCCCGAACCAAAATCAATGCCATCTGAAAATAACCTAGCAGAGTTCATCCAGGCTCTGCCAAAGGCCGAACTGCACGTGCACTTTGAAGGCACACTCGAGCCGGAGCATATCTTCGCTCTGGCTGAACGTAACGGCATCAAGACCCAGTACAACACGCCCGAGGAGGTCCTTGCCGCTTACGACTTCCATGATCTGCCTTCGTTCCTGGCGATTTACTATGCCGCGATGGAGGTGCTACAAACAGAAGAAGATTTCTATGAACTGGCGTTCCACTATTTTCGACGCGCCGCGGCGCAGAACGTCGTGTATGTGGAACCATTTTTCGACCCTCAGGCTCACACGCGCCGTGGTGTTGCCTTTGAAACCGTGCTGAATGGAATTGTGCGGGCACAGGAACAGGCACGATCCGAGCTTGGCGTCGATAGCAATCTCATCATGTGCTTTTTGCGAGATATGAGTGCGGAATCTGCCGCCGAACATCTTGAGATGGCACTTCCTCATCTGGATAAACTCATCGGCGTCGGACTCGATTCCGACGAGAAAGACAATCCACCGTCTAAGTTTGCCGCGACTTTCGCCCGAGCACGGGATCTGGGTCTGAAACTGACTATGCATTGTGATGTGAACCAGAAAGACATCGTCGAACACATTCACGAGTGCTTGCATCTGATAGAGGTGGATCGCATTGACCATGGCGTAAACTCACTGGACGATGAGAACATCGCCGAGGAAGTGGCCCGTCGCGGGCTTGGCCTTACGGTGTGCCCGGTGTCCAACCGGTTTGTTGTGCAGAATCTTACGGGCGATGTTATCCGCACCATGCTCGAACGCGGTATGAAGGTCACAGTCAACTCAGACGACCCGGCTTACTTTCGCGCATACATGAACGAGAACCTGTCGGCGTTAGCGAAAGATGCGGCTTTTACTCGCAGCGAGATCCTGAAGCTGACTCGAAACGCGTTTGAAGTCAGTTGGCTGCCGGCGGACAGGAAAGCTCAATACCTGAAGCAAGTGGACGCCTTCGCCTGACTTGTCCTGAAGATTGGTTAACTACGTTCCTAAAGATAGAGCCCTATCCCGCTCCGTTCGGCCTGACCTGGTTAGGGTTGTGCTTCCAATTTCTCAAACAAAAACTGACCTTTAAGTCCTATGCAGCAATTACTTGATCAGCAGTTCGCGATCCGTCAACACGGATCAAGCATCCAGCGCGAACTTACCGCAGGATTCACAACCTTTCTGGCGATGGCGTACATAACGGTCGTCAACCCCGCCATCTTGTCGGACGCGGGCATGGATTTTGGAGCGGTATTTGTCGCCACATGCCTGGCCGCAGCTCTCGGCACGGCAATCATGGGCTTGTACGCAAACTACCCGGTCGCGCAGGCACCGGGCATGGGGCAGAACGCGTTTTTCACCTACGGTGTCGTACTCGGCCTTGGTCATACCTGGCAAAGCGCCCTGGGCGCCGTTTTCATCTCCGGGCTGATTTTCATCGTGCTGTCGATCCTACCGGTTCGCGAATGGCTGATTAATGCAATTCCCCGGAGCCTGAAACTCGGTATTTCTGCGGGCATAGGGTTCTTTCTAGGAATAATCGCACTGACCGGTAGCGGCATCGTCGTCAGTAACGAAGCCACCATCGTAGGTCTCGGAGATCTGACGGAATTGCCGGCGATTCTGATGCTGACAGGTTTCGTGCTTATCGCTGCTCTGGCAGTACGTAAGACCACGGGTTCGATCATGCTGGGAATGCTGATAGTAACGATCGTCGGCTGGCTGACCGGTGCTGCTGAATTTCAGGGCGTATTCTCAAAGCCACCCAGCCTGACCACGTTCGCCGAACTCGACATTCGTGCGGCACTCGACCTGTCGATGGTCACGGTCATTCTTACGCT
>JBCCNK010000101.1:0-11371 GCA_039025875.1 Pseudomonadota bacterium | reverse complement strand
GTGCATGACAGCCACGATGACCATTGCAACTACCAACTGCGTGGACTTAACCGACTGAGCAGCAGCAGCGATATGCTGGGAAGCATCTCGCGACATCAGCTGCTCGGCCGTGTTGTGATGCACATACCCCGGTAGCGTGACTGTAGCGGCGGGAACTTCGCAACGAGACTTACGCTGCGAGACTTGCGCTACGGGACTTACGCTACGGGACTTACGCTACGGGACTTACGCTACGGGACTTACGCTACGTGAACGAAATAACTGAAGCTTGCTTGGTTAATGGGTTAGCCAAACCAAATCGGTGACCTAGAGCCGCTCGTTTGAAGGAAAAACCGCCAGGTTTTCGCTCGTTCGAGCGACCAGTTTTACTCGCTCGCCAACGGCGTACTTCTCTTCATGATTGACGCGAAGTTGGACATGGATACCGGAATCAAGCTCGGCCCCGTACAACCAGCAGGTACCTTCATAGCGAGCCCAGCGCACGCAGGCATTCGGCTTGTCACTGGACTGAACACATAGATCATCCGGTCTGAAAAGCACACGGATAGCGCCGGCTATCTGCTGCGAGATTGGCACAACCCCCAACTCAGTTTCGGCAAACGCAACCAGTGAATCCCCTACCCCGGCAACGAAGCTCGCCTCACCGAGAAATGCCGCGACAAACGGCGTGGCTGGATTCGCAAAGCACTCCTGCGCCGTGTCCAGTTGTTCCAGTAATCCGCCGCGAAGCACACCCAACCGGTCGCCCACTGAAAGCGCCTCGGCCTGATCATGGGTGACCCAGATCGCAGGCACACCCGCCTCCTTTAGGCTATCGCGAATCACCCAGCGCAGCTCATCCTTTAACGCCTCATCGAGATTTGAGAGGGGCTCATCGAGCAAGACAAGGCGCGGCTCGTGAGCCAAAGTACGCGCCAGAGCGACTCGCTGCTTCTCACCCCCGGAAAGCAGCGCGGGCTTCTGCTGCCGCTTATCGGCCAGGCCGAGCAGGTCGATCCAATGATCGGCCAGGGCTTGGTTCTTGACTTTAAACGCGACATTGTCTGCGACGCTGAGATGAGGAAACAGGGCGAAATCCTGAAACACCATACCCAGGCGACGCGCATCGGGCGCAATACTCTGACGAGGAGTCGCCTGCCAGTCCTGGGTGCGTACCTCCCCCGAGGCGAGATCCACCAACCCCGCGATCGCCCGAAGTACGGTCGTCTTCCCGCAGCCGGTGGGTCCGACCAGCATCAGCAGCTCATCTTTATCGAGGGTGAATGACAGCCCTTGCAGTACCGACTGACCGTCGTAGGCCACGCTGATATCGACGACTTCTAGCATCAAGAGACACTATCATGGAACGTCGTAGCACCCGTCGCTTCGATAGAGGATTCGCGGCTCCGATGACGCCTTCTTCGGCGACTACCCTCCCCTAGCAGTACGAGTACCAGACCTACAGCCGAAACAACGATCAACAGAAGAGAAGGGAGTGCGGCACGGCCAAAATATCCAGCCTCGTAAACGCGCCAAAGATAGGTGGCCAGCGTTTCGAATCCGGTGGGCGCCAATAGCAATGTGGCCGGTAGTTCGCGCATAGCCTCGAGAAAGACAAGGGCCGCCCCCGCCAGAATGCCCTTGATCGAAATGGGCAGAGTCACCCGCACTAACGTCTCGAATTTGCCGGCACCAAGCAGACGTGCCGCATGCTGATAGCTGCCATCCAGTTGCTCGAAGCTGCTGCGAGTCGCGCTGACGGCTAGAGAGAAAAACCGCATGACGTAGGCCAGCACGAGAAGAGCGAGCGTCTGATACAACACAGGGAATCTAAGCCCCACGTAAACCAGTACAGTCCCCATGACGATTCCGGGTACACCGAAGCCAAAGAAGGTAACCCGCTCGAGTAGACGCCCAATGGCACCTCGGCGCGCCGCCAACGCAATAGGCATCGCAGCCAGCACGGCTACGCAGGCGGCGAGGCCCGACGCCAGGGCGGAGTTCCAGGCAATTGACAGATCGAAGGCAGCGGCACCTTCGCGCTGCAACCAGATGGCGAAGATCACCAGCGGCAAAGCAAGAGAAAGAAAAAGCACCGGCGTAGTGCTCGCCGCTGTGAGGAATACTTCTGATCGCGAGACCCGCAGCGTCAGTACTTCGCCGGGCTTTTCCGGCACGGTCCGCAATCGCCCTTCCAGCAGCAGAAAAAACCCGACCAGTAATAGCAGTTGCAGCGAGAACAGCGCGGCCTGCGATAAGCCGTAAGCGTTGTACTCCACGTAGATCAGGCGCGTGAAGGTGTCGTAATTCATGATTGCGGGTGTTCCGAAATCCGATACGGCGTAGAGCGAAGTCAGCAGGGCACCGGCGGCGATACTGGGGACGGCCCGCGGAAGCACTACGCGAACCAGGCACTGCCGCAGTGGAACTCCCAGCGTACGTGCCGCGTGAATCGTATTCGCATCCATCCCTAAGAGCGACGCCCGTGTCGCCAGCATCACAAACGGGTAGGTATAGAGCGAGATCACAAGCGCACAGCCCCAAAGGCCGCCAACTTTCGGGGTCGCCAGACCGAGCAGTGACTCAATCTCGCCGCCAGGGCCGAAAGCCGCGTAGAACGCAAACGCACCCAGATAACTCGGAATGGCCAGCGGTGCAGCAAACAAAGCTAGCCAGAGGCTTGCAAGCGGTAATTGTACGAAGGTTGTGAAAAACGCCAGCGGCACTCCAATAACAACGGACCCGATTCCGGCCAAAAGCGCGAGCGCCAAGGTATTGCCGAGCAGTTGAAGATTCCGCACGTCTATAATCGACATGTACCCCTCGGCGAGCTGCAACAACACAAAAAGTGGTGCTATGGCGGCCAGGGCAAGGGGAACAGCAAGTAGATAAATAATCGGCGAGCGCACTTACGCCTCAAGCAGAGCAGGGCTTAGATGGAAGCGCAGTGTAGCGAAATGCTGACCGGATATCGGTACGAGCGTCGGTTACAACACCCCCACGTCGCGCATAAGGTTGAGCGTGGGTCGTAGGTCGGCGAGTTGGGTTAAATCCACGCGCGGCGAGTTGACTGCCGAGAGTTGCTCAAGACCTGCGGGAGGTGCAACTCCGGCAATCATCGGTAGCTCAAATGCTTCCCGGGCGAGGTACGCCTGTACCTCTTCACTCAGTAGATAACGAAGAAAGTTGAGAGCGAGTGGGTTTTCATTGAGCACCACTACGCCACTGGCATTGACCAGGCATCCTGCGTCGTTGTCCGTGAAAGCAAGCTGCACGCGTGCATCCGGCTTGCCAGATTTTAGTCGCAACGTGTAGTAGTGATTCGCAAACCCAAAGTCGACCTCGGATCGTTCCACTCCCAGCACAACTCCTAGCTCACCGGCGTAGCGCCGGGCTTTTTTGTCCATGGCCCGCAGCCAATCGCGCGTGGCACGATCACCCTCAAGAATACGCATCGCCGTAACGAAGGACTGAAAAGAGGCATAGGCCGGCGCCCAGCCGACGCGCAGGTCCGTATCCGGTAAGGCCATAACGTCCGTGGGCAAATCAGCAACTGAAATTGCGCCCGGATTGTAGGGGATCGTACGAATTCTTCCGGTGACCGGGGACCAGGTCTCGTACCGAAACTCCGGCTTTAGAAGTTCGAGCAGATCTGAGGGCAGGGATACGGGCTTCTTCGCCGTGGCGACCATGCCTATGGCGCCCGCATCGATGGCCCAAAACAGATCTGCGCGGGCGATGCCCGCCTGCTGCTCCGCAACGATGGCGTTCGCCAGCGCCGCCGTCGGTCCTCGCCGCACCCCGAGCTGAAGCTTCGGATTTCGCTCCTCTATCGCGTTGAGCACATTTTCGTAAAGACCGCCCTCACCGCGCCCCAGATACAAAGTCAGCTCGCCCTCTAGCGCAGGCAGATTTGAGACGGACTCGGCCTGCGCAAACACAGCTCCTCGCGGTAGCAGACCAACACCTGACAGCATCAACGCCGACTGAGCAATGTGCTCTACAAACTCTCTACGGCTCAGGCCCATGTCTTTCGATCTCCCGATGAGCTCAGAGGTCGATTTGTGTAAAGTCGGTAGTCATCAGAACACACTGGAACGAGACTTCTCGGCATCGGCAATCAGCACTTTTGCGCGGTCCACTTTGCCATGCATCATCGAGACAACCTCGCGAACCGCGTCCACGCTCTTACCATCCTGAATTGCTTTTGGGAGCGTGACGTTGAAGTCAATCTCGAGATCCTCGACTAGGTCGGCATCCTGTTCAATGATTGCGCCCTCAACGCCTTCGAAGAGGCTGAGATAGGTGTCCTGCACAATCTCGATCGCTTCGTCATCCAAACGCTCAGCGTACTTAGCGACGACCCGGTCTAGACGCTCATTCACCAGGTTGAGCGTTGCCGTTGGCGAAAGAGCGTCTCCTTCGTCCGCCGCGACCGGGGCGCCCGAGGCCTGGAACTTAGCCGCCATTTTCACAGCTCCCAGCGCCTGATACAGGGTGTGTTCCAGTATGGCCTGCTCCGCGCGTACACTACTCAAGGACTGCTCCTCTTCGATCGCGCCCCGCACACCGAACAGACCCTGCCAAATCGATGCATATAGCGGCACATAGTTGGTCTCTATAGCCGCATGGAATTTGACGGCTTCCCAGTGATCCACCACCGCCTCGGGCTTGGCCGCCTCCAGACCACCGTTTTGGTATTCCGAGACGATGCCGTCGACCTTGCCGATCAGCCAGGTCACTTCTTCCGCGTACTCATCGAGATGCCCCTGTAGGTCGTTGACGTGCTCACCAATTGGTCCATTCGCGAGTGCTGTCTGGGTGAAAACCAGCGTCATCAACGAGGCCAGCAAAACCCGGCCAAAGTTCCGAACGACGCCAACCAGCGCCACTATTTCAGTCTGACTCATAACCAATACCTCTGTGTAAGCGAGCGCGAATGGTACGCATTAGCAAATACTGGGTAAACCTAGTTCGTTAAACTGAGATTTCGCGCGCGCAACTGATCTGCAAGCCTTGTAAATCCCGTACAACGACCTCAACTGTCAATGACGGGCAGGAGCATATCCAACTGGGTCATGCGTCGCTGTATTTCTGTGAGCCTGGTGCGGCTAAGAGCGCTCAATAAAAGACGTTCTTTCCCAAGGTTCACGGAATAGTATCTGTTCTGGAACGTCGGATATTCGACGCAACGAACATCCAGTAATCAGGACGTAACTGAGAAGCTGCAGAAAGATGATTATCTGTCGCCAACAGCCATGCCGAAAGAGCCTTGTGAGCGCCGACGTGCATGCTCCGCAGCGCCGCGGTTGCGTCCGCGCGTTCTTCACCCCATCTGCTGCCAGTAATGCGAAGCGTTCGCTCGA
This sequence comes from Pseudomonadota bacterium, assembly GCA_039025875.1. GTDB lineage: Bacteria > Pseudomonadota > Gammaproteobacteria > Pseudomonadales > Halieaceae > Congregibacter. The sequence continues at coordinate 6,026 of JBCCNK010000101.1, read as the reverse complement.
CGTGACTCACGCAGCGCGGCTTCGGGTGATGCGACGGAGATCCAACCCGTTGCCGCCCGCGTTGCTGCCACTAGCAAAGGCACCAGTGGCGACACTTAGCGACACCCAAGGCTACTGCCGGCAGGGTTCAGGAAGTTTGTTCTAAAACAACCATTCATGTTTTAAGAAAAGGCCTCCGAGAACCCGAATCTCGGAGGCTTTTTTCGTTTTGATGGTCCGTAATCGAACTCTTCACAGTTAGATCAAGGATCCAGAGCAAAAAGCGCGACGAGTATTCGGGGCATCGGTGGAATAGGTACAAGCGATGCACCGCTCGCTGCAACTCAATATTAACCTGATCTACGCGATCAACTTTTGCTACAGCTTTGCGCTGATCACGCCCGTGTTTGTTCCCATGGTTCAGGAACACGGCCTGAACATGGCTCAAATCCTGCAGACCCAGGCACTGTATGCACTGACGATCGCGTGTTTCGAGGTGCCATCAGGATATCTGGCCGATCTCTGGGGTCGTCAGCGAGCGATCGCAGCCGGTGCTGCTTTTCACGCGCTGGCCTGCGTCTGGTTGCTGTTTGCCGACAGCTTCTCGGACTTTTTGGTCTTTGAGTTTCTAGCAGGGCTTGGCTTGAGTATGTTGTCCGGCGCGGATCTAGCGCTGCTCTACGATTCAGAGACGGCACGTGCCTCACATAGCCATGGTGAATCGGATGCCAGCCGTTCGCTTAGCCGGCTGATTGCGGTCGAAGCCGCAGCCTCCGGATTTGCCGGCCTCGGTGCTGCTTTCGTTTTAGGCGTCGGTGATATGCGCCTGCTGATCGTAGCGCAGGCGGTCATTGGCCTGGTTCCGGTGATTTTGAGCCCGCTTTTGATCGAGTCTCCGCGAGGCATCAACGATCACGGCCATGGATCGAACGCGAGGGCTATCATGAACCTGCTGGTGCGAGGCAAGCCGATTCTGCTCTGGATCACCTTTGCGATCGGAGCCTTTGGGCTGCTGGCGCTGTACGCCTTCTGGATCTATCAGCACTTCTGGCAGTCCCAGGGAATCGCCGTGTCGCATTTCGGCTACATCTGGGCAGCATTTGCCCTCACGGTAAGCGTGGCAGCCCGCTATGCGGGGCTGTTGGAGTCGAAGTATGGCTGGCGTGTCCTGTTGCTTTGCACAGCGATTCTGCCGATTGTCGGGCTGTTAGGTATGGCACTGATCGGAGGCAGTATCGGTGTACTGTTTGGCTTTGCCATTCAGGCGAGCCGGGGTATGAGTCTGACATTGTTCTACGACGCGCTGAATCGGCGGATCCCCGGGGAATTTCGAGCAACCGTGAACTCACTGGTAAGCTTGGCGGTTCGTTCGGTGTTCATTGCCTCTGGGCCGGTCCTGGGGTGGTCACTGGACAAGTACGGCAGCGCAAACACCATGCTGGTTCTGGCCGCTGTGTTTGCTCCGTTGTTCGCGCTGATCCTGTGGGGGTTGGGCACGCAGCTTGGAATAGAACATGCCAAACACGCGGTGTCGATGGCGCCGCGCGACTCGCAGGATGATTACGCGGGGGATGTTGATACGCCTGTGGACGAGGGTGCACGCCTGGACCAGGGTGCGTGCCTGAGCGAGAAAGACTGCGTTCCGGTAGGTTCCGGCTAAAGGCAAATGCCGATAAGTATAAGCCGCGAGTATTCGCGGCTTTTTTTTGACCGATCATCGCGTTTTTGACCCATCATCGCGTTTTTGACCGATCATGGCGCAGTTGCACGTTAACGCACTTTTCTTGGTACTGCTCTGGGCGCTATAGAGAGAACCGCAGTAGCGGGTTTTGCCCAGTACCCAACAGTACCAGCGCAGCCGTGGAACATAGGGATGCCCAGCCTATTGATAGTCCTCTTATCGCTTTTGCAGTCAGAGATACCCAAGCAAACGCGAAAAAGGTTGCGAACGTGACCACCGTTCTCCAGACCTCAGCCTGAATCGGCCCCAAGACACCGGGCAGCTGGTTGATCACCGAGAAAGCCGCCGTACAGAGCGCTGCCAGTACATAGCCACCGACGACCGCAAACGCGCATCGCTTTGCGACCCAAACCCATTCCACTGATAACACTCTCCGTAAACGACGAGACTGAGAATATTTGGCAGCTTTCGCCGGACAGGTTAGTTGGTGTTTACCAAAACAGACTAGAAGCCTAGCACTCCTGTCGATCACAGATCCTGGGAAGAAGTATGAACCTAAGATGACCCTTTTCGGTGCAGCGGAATACCGATGCCCCGGTCCCGTCAATTAACTGTCTTTCGCTGATCACCCGATTTTTTCCTGGCGCACGAACGAGGTAGCGCTATGCTCCTACGACAACCGAAATGCAGCGAACGTGCCGTTCATGAACTTTCCCATGCTATGTCCGCAGATTTAAACGTGAAGAACCCCACGGCGCCTTTGACCACATTCCACCAGGCCCTTATCCCTGGAGCCACCCCGCTGCTGGGTTTCGCTCTTGCCGTAACGTTCTGCGTTGCGCTTAGCGCCTGCGGGGGCGGTGGAGGGGGCGAAAATACGGCGACTGTACCCCCCCCACCCCCGGCCGCAGCACCGCCTGGTCCCGGCCCCCTGCTGGTAACGACGTCACCGACGGGCGGACTGGCAAGCGGCTTCCGCCGCGCGATTGCGTCGGCACAGGCGCCGGTCACTGACGATGGCGGGGCAGGCTTCACCCCCGGTGCGCCCGCCCTCGAAACTGATGGCGGAGGATTTACAACGACCTATCGTCTTGAAGCCGATGTCGATGAACTCGACTTCGTCAAGTATGACGGCAAACACATGTTCATTGCCCCTACCCGCGGTGCTGCCTGTTGTTTTGAGGTGGAGCCCGTCGCTGAAGGATTATCCATAGCGCCACCACCGCCCCGTGGTCCGCGCCAGATCCGAATCCTGAGGACCAATGCGGATGCTGCCACCGCAGAGCAGATCGGCTCTATTGAACTGACCGACGATGCAAGCGTTGAAGGCCTCTTCAGCAACGACAGCCAACTGATGGCTGTCACCAGCACCGCCTGGTGGGGCTACCATGGCGATCAGTTCTCATCGCTGCCTGCCTGGGAATCACAGACGGTGGGGCTACAGCTTTTCGACATGTCGGACCCGGTGCGGCCTGCACTTACCTGGAGCATGAGTCTTGAGGGTGCCTTGGTCACCGGTCGTCAGATTGGTTCACGAGTTCTACTGGTGTCACGACACTACCCACAGATCGATAACCTGTTACCCGGAAGCACCGATCCTGAGGTCCAGGCGACCAATCAGGCTGTCCTCGAAACCGTGTCGGCCACAGACCTGCTCCCGGGTGTACTCGTCAATAACGAAGATGCCCCGGATGTGCTGAGCGAGAGCGACTGTCTGGTGACCAACCCGGAACATCCGATCGCACCGGACGCCACCGGGTATCCAATTCTGACGACCATCATCCTGATCGACCTCGAAAATCCATCGGTGACCGATGCCCGGTGCTATGCCGAAGCTGCCGACGGTGTTTACGTCGCACCAGGTTCGATTTATCTGGCGCAGACGGTATATGACGATCCCGATGCGCTTGACAGCATCGTGCACCGATTCGATCTGAATACCGAGATTAGCTACCGGGGTTCGGCGCGAGTTGCCGGCTCGCTGCTGGGAAGAGGCCAGGCGGATTTTCGAATGAGCGAGCACGACGACGTGCTGCGAATGGTCACCACTCGCTGGAACCGGGAGAACGAAGACGATCGCTTCGATCACTACCTGTACACGTTACAACCGAGCGCCAGCGAAGCCGCGTTAGTAGAATTGGCCCGTCTACCATCTGATGACTCAAGTACACCGATTGGCAAACCAAATGAGGATCTGTTCGGAGTGCGGTTTTTAGGTGATCGGGCCTACCTGGTGACTTTTGAACAGATCGACCCGCTCTACGTGATCGATCTTTCGGATCCGTCGGCACCATCGTTAGCCGGAGAGCTTGAGGTTCCCGGTTTTTCCGATCTACTTCACCCCGTTAGTGAGAGCCTGCTGTTGGGTCTCGGCGCCGACGCCGAGGGCCAGGTTAAATTGGAGCTCTTTGAAGTGAGCGATGCGAACGCGCCGCAGAGTCGGGGCACGATCACTTTAGCCGAGGACGCGGTCTGGTCATGGACTGAGGCCCGCTACGATCGCCGGGCATTCACCTATTTAAACGGAGGCGCCGCTGGAGTCGATCGCATCACTGTGCCCATGTCGGTCGGCATTTCCCAGGAAGAAGAGTTCTTCGCACAGGAAGAGCAACTTCACATGTTTGAGATCCGGGGTAAGGATAGCGCTACCTCTGCGAGCCTCGTGGCAACGGGTGTATTGCGCGTAACCGATGCGCAACCATTCGAACTCCGCCCGCGGGGCGTACTGGACGGCGATGCCGTGTTCTTCTTGCTCGGTGAGGAGCTTTGGGGCGGGTTTTGGGGCCTCGACGCTCCGGCCTTAGGGCCGTTTTGATCTTGAGCTTGTGCGAGCCTTCAGATCAACGCTCGCACGAGCCAGAATAGCCCCATACCGACACCGAGTGCATACACGTGATTTCGGGTTTTCCAGATGACCGCCGCCGCACCGGTCAAACCCAACACTTCTGGCGTACCGATATGTACGACTCCGTCATTTCCGGTGAGCAAAGTAACAATCAGTGCCGCCATGACGCACGGCGCCACATATTCAAGGGCGCGCAGTGCCAGTTTGGGAAACTTACGATCCGCAAGCGCCACGATGAACAGCGCGCGGCTGAGGTAGGTACCGGCTCCTGCCAGTAGAATTGCCAGCATCGTCACGACTTGGGACCAGTTCGTAGCGGCCGAAGCTCCAGGAGAACGCCAACGGCCACGCCTACCAGCGCTCCTACGAGCAGGCCCGACTTGTTGGGCATCCCAGAGAACAAGACGACCAGAGACCCTGCGACTGCGGCAGCCGCCAGTTTCTCCCATCGATCGATTGTGGCCACCATCAGACCCACGAACAGTACCGGGGCGGCGAAGGTCAAACCCCAGTTCTCGGGAACCAGCGGCCCGAGAAAAATCCCCACCATGGTTGAGACAAGCCAAAGCGACCAGAAGGCAAACCCAATCGTGAGGTAGTAAATGCGGAATGATCGGTCGTCGAGGTCTTTTCTCAGTACCGCAAGCGCGAATACCTGGTCTATCAGCACATAGGACCCCAGCCAACGAAACCATCGCGGCTGATCACGAAAACGAGGTGCCAGCGTCACCGAGTACAGCAGATGACGAGCACCGATGATCAGCGCGGCGCTGACGGCCGCGGCGAGTGACGCCCCTTCACCCACCAGGCTCAGAAAGGTCATCTGAGCAGCGCCGCCGAAAATGAGCGGAGATGTGCTCCAGCCGACCAGGTGCGCTACGCCGGAGTCGGCCACAACAACACCGAACACGAGAGCGAATGGTAGAGCTGGAACAAACAGAGGAAGCGTGTCCCAGACTCCGCAGCGGATGTGGATCATTGAATTCGGCATGGCGACGAATTGTACGCGAGGTGCGAGAGCTTAAGATCGCCAGTAGAAGACGATCCCGGAGCCTGAACTGCGTTACGCAGGCAGAGCGTTAGAGCTTTACTTCAGCATCAATCGCAAGCAGTTTTGGAATGAACTTGCACACCAGTACCTGATCTCCAAACTGCTCAGCGCTCCGGGCGAGCAGCTGCTCAACTGCGCGGAACACCACTGGCGACTCACCGCAGATCTGGGTGCTCATCGCATTGGTGACAACCGTCAATCCAGCTTGTTCATTCAGATTCTCGATAAACGTTTTTATCGTGCGGAGATAGTCGTCCGCCAGGGGATACAGGCTAAGCTCAGCCGTGACCGTCATACTCATGTCCATCCTTTAGGGAATATTGCGTTGAGCGAAAACCGTCGATGCGGTCTGTCGAAGATCTAAGGGCATCGAACGAGCGTCCTCGATCACCCACTGTACTTCGCTGAACGCCCGAAGGAGACGAAGCTCTACGTCGCTGTTGTTCAAGAGCAAGGGTATCGCACTCACC
>JBCCNK010000100.1:0-11463 GCA_039025875.1 Pseudomonadota bacterium | reverse complement strand
GTCAGCACATTCTTCGCTGTGCTGCAGAAAACCTGATTCCGAGCACGTTAGAGCGGGGATGAAAGTCGCCGAACATCTTCTTCGACGATGTGATGAAGCAGGAGGACGATTTCATCAGCAAGGCTGTTGAGGGGATTGTTCTTGCCTTCTTCAACCAGGGCGAGGTTTGCACATGCCCGTCGCGAGCCCTCATTCAGGAAGGCATCTACGAGGAGTTCATGGCCAAAGTGGTCGAGCGTGCCAAGGCGATCAAGCGTGGCAGCCCTCTGGACCCCGAGACTATGGTCGGCGCGCAGGCTTCCAAAGAGCAGTTCGATAAGATCATGAGCTACATAGATATCGGTCGTTCGGAAGGAGCTGAAGTGCTGATCGGCGGCGGCGCAGCCGATCTGGGTGGTGAGCTTAACTCTGGATACTACATTCAGCCGACCCTCCTCAAGGGCAACAATGATATGCGCGTGTTCCAGGAGGAGATATTTGGCCCCGTGGTCGGCGTTACAACTTTCAAGACCGAGGAAGAGGCGCTGGCGATCGCCAATGACACGGAGTTTGGATTGGGCGCAGGTGTATGGTCACGGGATATGAACCGTGCCTATCGCATGGGTCGAGCCATTAAAGCCGGTCGAGTATGGACAAACTGCTATCACGCGTATCCCGCGCATGCCGCCTTTGGGGGCTACAAAAAGTCCGGTATTGGTCGCGAGACGCACAAAGTCGCGCTTGAGCACTACCAGCAGACCAAGAACCTGCTGGTTAGTTACGACACTAACCCGCTCGGATTCTTCTAAAACTGTTTGGGGGAGCTCGCTGGCGGCAAGCGGATACGACCGGGGGTAGGCCGCAAGGCCTGGCGTCGTAACCTTACCTCCAGCGAGAGATAAACGGTCGACCCCGCTTTGTGGAGGGGTTGTACGTACCATGGGTGAACCGTTCCATTGGAGCGGTTATTGATGCCTCGGTTTACCGGGGCTTTTTTTTGCCTTTATATTTGCTCACGAGTCGGCTACGACTCCTGTAACATCTGGGGTAGGCCCTGGTAGTAAATTTGTGTTGATCACAACAACCTAGCAATCTCATCCCAAAGTATAGTGTTACGCGCCAGCACAAGCCTCTAACATCTCTGTGTTAGTTGATGTGCGTGCTAATGAGCGGCGCAGGCTATGGGATTGCGAAGCCGTGGTGGCGTATGCATGCCACGCAAACCGAAGCTGATCTGGTGATCGATTAGTCTTCACAATGACATATGCTGTGGCTCGAATATTTAAACTCTAATGAAAAAGGTGTAATACCATGTGGACTAAGCCAGAATTTGTAGACCTTCGCGTTGGCTTCGAAGTTACGATGTACTTCAGCATTCGCTGAAACGAAACGTAAAGACCCGGTGCCAGTGCGAGCTGGTTTCCGGGTCTTCCATTTGTCTTCACAGCACGGTTAAGGCGACTCCGCGCAGTCTATTGATTGCTTTTGTATCGTTCGAAGGCGTGTGGCAGTCAGGGAGGTATTGACTAGCCCTCAGTGACTTCGAAGCGATTGTTATAGACGCGAAGCTTCAGCCTAGTAGGGTAGTTGTAGTAAGCGGATACGAAGTGTGCCGATACAGCCGTTCCCAAACATGTCGTTACAGGGACGCTGTTTAATTTGCCAAAAGATCCGTCGGGGGCTCTGTCGACAGTTTTTTCGATGGTTCTGACGAGAGTTCCGACGATAGTTCCGACGAGATCTCAGTCGAGAAAGTTGTAACCGCTGATTTTACAAACGTCCTCAACCTGATCCGCGCTAGGCTCTTTCAGCCATTGCACTCAACGGATCGAGCTTGTGACATTTTCGATAAGAACAATTTAAAACGATGCGCGTACACGTTCTAGGTTCAGCAGCCGGTGGCGGTTTCCCTCAGTGGAACTGCAACTGCACAAACTGTTACGGTGTCAGGGCTGGTACTATCAAAGCCACACCGCGCACTCAATCCTCGATCGCAGTCAGTGCAGACGGTGAACGTTGGATTCTGATTAATGCATCGCCTGATATCCGTGCTCAATTAGAAGACTTCCCCGCCATTCATCCTCGGGGTCTCAGGGGAACCGGGATCCAAGCCATCGTTCTAGTTGACAGTCAGATCGACCACACAAGTGGGCTGCTGATGCTGCGAGAAGGATGCCCACTTCCTGTCTACTGCACCGAGATGGTCCTACACGATCTCAGTACCGGATTTCCCATTTTTCCGATGCTCAAAAGCTGGAACGGTGGTATGCAGGAGCACGTTCTTGCGATTGATGGCAGCAGCTTTAGTGTTGAAGGCATCGATTCCATTCGATTGACAGCCGTGCCACTGACCGGCAAGGCGCCGCCTTACTCCCCGCACCGCAACGATCCACACCCTGGGGATAATATCGGCCTAGTCATTGAGGATTTAAAAGAAGGCCGCATGCTCTTTTATGCGCCCGGTCTAGGTGATGTGGACGAGAGTCTTCTCGCCATCATGCAAAAGTGCGATTGTGTAATGGTTGACGGTACTTTTTGGCAGGAGGATGAAATGATTCTTGCTGGTGTCGGCTCGAAGCTAGCCCAAGAGATGGGGCACCTGCCCCAATCGGGCCAAGACGGAATGATTGAAAAGCTAAAACCCCTTATCACTCAGCGCAAAGTGCTCATTCACATCAACAATACAAACCCGATCTTGGTCGATGATTCTTCTCAGCGCTACACCGTTGAAAATGCCGGATTCGAAGTCGCTTACGACGGCATGCAGATCGATTTAACGGCGTCTGGCCGTTCGTTGGAAGATTCGCTCAAAGCTGACGCAGACGCTGCAGAGCAGGGCGTGTTTGAGAACACCAGGGAGACTGGATCGGGCCGGTCGATATGGGCTGAAGATGGCAGTGGTGCAAGCTGTAATCCTGCCCTTGCAGACGTTCACTAAATTGATGGACTAGCGGGTGAGAAGCGGCCTACTGCAGGCCCGATGCAAACCAGAAGTTCAATGTTTCCACCAGAAAGATTTAGACGCGAAAGATATAAACCCGAAACAAGTAGATCCGAGATAAATAGACCCGAAAAAACGCGTCCGGGCACTTCCGTAAAGATTCGTGCTCTAACCCAAGGTCACTTCAGATAATGATGCCCGCACCGAGTACCGATGTCCCAGTCACTCCATGGTCCCGGTCGGAGTTCGAAAAACGACTTCGAGCGAAGAGCCGCTATTACCATATTCATCATCCGTACCATAAAGCCATGTACGCCGGCGAACTCTCCACCGAGCAGATACGGGGCTGGGTAGCGAACCGCTACTACTATCAGATTCAAATTCCTCGCAAGGACGCGGCTATCATAGCGAACTGTACCGAGCGCGAGGTAAGGGCTCATTGGGTGCAACGGATCCTGGATCATGACGGTTTTGGTGAAGATCCAGGTGGCATCGAAGCTTGGTTGCAACTCGGTGAAGCTGTGGGACTCACCCGTGAAGAGGTAGAAGATCAGCGCCACGTGCTACCGGGTGTTCGGTTTGCTGTGGACGCTTATCTCAACTTTGCGCGAAGCGCGTCCTGGCAGGAGGCTGCCTGTTCGTCGCTGACTGAGATGTTTGCTCCGGAGATTCATCAGAGCCGACTCGACAGCTGGCCTGAGCATTACCCGTGGATCGAAGATCAAGGCCTGTCCTATTTTCGCAAGCGTTTGAGTGAAGCGCGGCGCGACGTTGAGCACGGGCTGCAAATCACCCTTGACCACTTCACCAGCCCACAACAACAAGCTAAAGCTCTGGATATTCTGCAGTTCAAGCTTGATATTCTTTGGACCATGCTCGATGCGATGACCATGGCGTACGTTCACGATTCACCGCCATTCCACAGCTGTGAGGGGCAAGATGAAGGTCAAGGCGAAAGCGTGCAGAATCCAAGTATCCTCAGCTCGAAGGCTGCTGATCCGAACTCGAAGCAGAAAGCCGAGCAGCTTGCAGAGGCCAGTTGATTGGAGCTTGATCCCGCTTCCGTACCAGCGATACGCAGACACTTCCGCTTTCAGTGGGAGCCCGCGCAGGAGTCTTACGTTTTGTTGTATCCCGAAGGAATGATTAAGCTGAACGGAAGTGCGGGCGAAATTCTCTCTTGCTGCGACGGCGCTAAGACCATCGATGACATCATCATTGAGTTGCAAAACAAGTTTCCAGAAGCCGAGTCCTTGTGCAGCGATACTCATGAGTTCCTAAAGATAGCCCATGACAAGCGTTGGATTGAACTCTATCAGCAGTGATCAATTCACTGTTACTCCACCTTTATGGTTGCTTGCGGAACTGACCTATCGGTGTCCGCTGCAGTGCCCGTATTGCTCTAATCCTATTGATCTCATATCGGCGCGAAAGGAGCTGGACACCGAGACCTGGATCTCGGTTCTTGAGCAGGCTCGCAAGCTAGGCGCTGCCCAACTCGGGTTTTCGGGTGGTGAACCGCTCGTTCGTCGCGATCTAGAAGTGCTTGTCGATAGCGGGAGGTCGCTCGGGTATTACACCAATCTGATTACCTCTGGCTTGGGGCTGGACGTGCAACGAATCGCAGCGCTGCGCGAAGCCGGACTCGACCATATACAGGTTAGCTTTCAGGCAAGTGATCCAGAAGTAAGCGAGTTGCTGTCCGGAAGCGCGAAAGCTTTCGCGCAGAAAATGGAGATGGCCAAAGCGATAAAAGAGCATGGCTACCCAATGGTCCTGAACTTCGTCATCCACCGACACAACATCGATCAGGTGGAAGACATCCTTGGATTTGCGGAGAGGCTGCAGGCCGATTACGTAGAGCTCGCCAATACCCAGTATCACGGCTGGGCTTTAAAGAACCGGGACGCTCTGATGCCCAGTCGGGCTCAACTCGAGAAGGCCGAAGCGGTAACTAATTCTTACCGTCTTAAGAATCCCGACGGAATGACCATTTACTTCGTGGTTCCAGACTACTTCGAAGATCGGCCCAAGCCCTGTATGAACGGCTGGGGCTCGATGTTTCTGACTATTGCACCGGATGGTTCTGCACTGCCGTGCCATAGCGCGGCCGCGTTGCCTATGAAGTTTCCCAATGTCCGCGACCAGACGGTCGAGGACATCTGGTTTAAATCCCAGGCCTTCAATGCTTTCCGGGGGCACGACTGGATGCAGGAGCCATGCCGTAGTTGTCCTGAAAAACATAAAGATCACGGTGGCTGCCGTTGCCAGGCTTATCTGCTCACGGGCGATGCGACGAATCCTGACCCGGTCTGCACTAAATCTGCGGATCGGGCGAAGATTGATGAAGCCGTGGCGCTCGCAAATACCCGGCAACCGCTGCCCTCGCAGATGACCTTCAGAAACATGAAGAACGCCAGGGATCTGCTTGCAGTAGGATAGCGATGCTGGCCTCGAATTTTTGCCGGGCGTTGTTGTCGCTACTGCTGCTGTCGGGCTACGCATCGGCATCCTACGCAGCGACGAACGGTCCCTTGCCTGTTGTTCGAATCGCGGCTCTCCAGTATGGGACGGCGAACTGGGAGCTTGAACTCGCGAGAAAGCTAAAACTCGATGAGCAAAATGGATTCACGGTTCAAATCGTTCCCCGCGTATCACCCAATGCGTCTCTCATTGCCTTGCAGGCCGGTGCCGCTGACTTTACTGTCAGCGATTGGCTGTGGGTAGCTAAGCAGCGAGAAGCAGGTCGCAACTACTATTTTTTTCCTTACTCGACTGCGATTGCTGAGCTGCTGGTTCCGGGAGACTCAGCTGTATCCGGCATCGCTGACCTTCGTGATCGCACTATCGGGGTTGCGGGAGGGGCAGAAGACAAGGCCTGGCTACTGCTGCAGCACTACGCGCAAGTCACACTGCAAATGCCTCTGGAGAGAATTAGCCGGCCCAAGTATGGCGCGCCTCCCCTGCTCAGCGCTCTGGCAAAAGATGGACAACTGGACGCTGTACTCACCTATTGGCACTACGCAGCACGATTAAAAGCTGATGGATTCAGGCAGGTGATCTCGCCGGAGCAAGTGCTTTCATCTGTGGGCTTAAGTCCTGATGTACCCATTCTTGGATGGGTTTTTTCCAAGACCTACGCCAACCAGTCACCGAAATTGGTCAATGCTTTCCTTCAGGCTTCATTCCAGGCAAAGCGGCGTCTGTTAACTGACGATAGCGCATGGAAATCAGTTCGGAGTCTTATGAATGTCGCAAGCGAGGAGGAGTTTCGGCTATTGCGAGCGAGCTACCGAAAAGGAATCCCGAGGAGCTTTGGGCCGGAGGACAGGCGCAACATCGGTGAAGTTGCCAAGGTAGTGCGGCAGCGGCTTCAACAACAGCAATCCGTCAATCGAGGCGGCGGATCTAATCCAGAGGCCGACTCGTTAACCGAAGAATCGATTTTCTGGTTGGGTTTTAACCTCGACGGGATCGACTGACGCCTTGCGATACACGGCTCCAATCTCAAGACTGGCGTCGGTGGCTGGCTTCTTCGTTTTATGGCAACTGTGTGTACTGTTGTTCTCCCCTGAACTGCTTCCATCACCCCATCAAGTGCTGGTCCGCATAATGGAGCAGTGGCAGGCCGACGAACTTCAGCGTCACCTGCGGGTTACGCTCTGGCGAGTATTCGTAAGCTTTGGCATCGCTATGTTCCTTGGGCTGATGCTGGGAATGATCATGGGGAGCTCGAATAAGGCCGATATAGCGCTGGATGGTCCGCTGACCGTTTTTCTCAACGTACCTGCACTTGTTGTCATCATCCTCAGCTTCTTGTGGTTTGGCCTGACAGAACAGGCAGTCATTATTGCCGTGCTCCTCAACAAGGTGCCCAACATGACCGTCATCTTTCGCGAGGGGGTGCGAGCGATTAACGCAGACTTGCTCGAAGTGGGACGCGTATACGGCTTATCCTGGTCCCGTCGATTGCGCAGTATTTATTTGCCGCAGCTTTATCCTTACTTTCTCGCCGCTACACGCACAGGTCTTGCGCTAGTTTGGAAGATTGTTCTTGTTGTGGAGTTACTTGGTTGTAGCGATGGTCTAGGGTTCAAGCTAGGAGTCTTCTTCCAGTACTTCGACATAGAGGGAGTACTGGCTTACTCATTCGCTTTCGTTGTTGTCATCCTCTGCATCGAAGGGCTGATCTTGCGACCCTGGGAGCGGTCGGTGATGCGCTGGCGAACATGATCCACCTGCGACTCAAACAGAAAGGCTTTCGGGACAGTTCGACGCCTGTTCTCACGGACGTTCAGCTTGACCTCGGACCTGGGAGTTTTACGGCGCTACTAGGTCCATCCGGTGCGGGCAAAACAACGCTGCTGCGAATCATTGCAGGTCTGGATGATGATTTCGACGGCGAGCTGAACGGCGCTGTTCAGTTCTCAAGAACTGCGTTCCTATTTCAGGACGCGCGCCTGATGCCATGGCTGACAGCTGCCCGCAATGTGGCCCTGGCCTGTGAGGGTGATAGGGCGCGCGCCACCGCCGCACTGCACAGCGTAGGTCTCGCAGGGGTGGCAGATTCGTTCCCAAACCAGTTATCGGGTGGAATGCAGCGACGGGTTGCCATGGCACGTGCACTGGTGCACGAGCCGCAGTTGCTGCTTCTGGACGAGCCTTTTGCATCGCTCGACGAACCAGCAGTGCGTGAGATGCATGCTTTACTGCGCCGCTACTGCCAGCAGCATACGCCAATCGTAGTTCTGGTCTCGCATAACCTCGACGAAGCCCTGGCGCTTGCAGATCAGCTACTGTTTCTGGGGGAGAGCCCAAGTTCACTAGTTCACACCTACACCGTGCCGTTCTCAGGTGATCCGGATTTCGCGTCGGAGACGGTGCTTCACGCCCGACAAAGACTGTTGGATAAGTTGCCTAAACTTTTAGAAGGGGTGATAGACACTTAAGTACTACACATTTCGGCCAAGTTGCTATACTTCTTCGGTAATCGGGGGATTATAAGAATGCAGCAATATCTGCGCGACTCCGTAGTCGCAGGCGCGTGTGCGGGCGACACTGCGACTGACACGTTTTCCGGCGCGTCGTCTACCGCGAGCGAGCATGACGCCCTAGAGTCTACCTCGGGGCCTAACGCAAGAGAGAGCGAAACACGAGAGTTTGACACGATCGATGATCGAGCGCCGTCGGCGCCGGACGTTATTGATCGTGCCAAGTCGTCTTGTTCGGCGCAGCCGGCGGATGCCGAAACAACACGAAATAGCGCGGCCGTAGGCCGGTACAATCGTGTGGATTACACGTGCATGGCTGAGATCCTCTCTGATGAGGGTTCGGAACCAAGCTGGTCGCAGAGTCCTGACGACACGGTTGAGTCCGTGTCAGCAGCTGCAATGCAGGTAAAACCGAACACCGCTTCTAACATGCCGGACTCAACACCAATTGATAACCGCGAAGCGCGTCGCCATCGTGACAACGGCCAGCACGATAAAGCTCAGCATGATAAAGGTCAGGTAGCCTCCGCCTGGTCGAGTGTCAGGCGGCTGGATCGTGTTCATACCGCCCATAGCAACCAACCCGATCCGGAGTCGGCGGCGCTGGAAGTAGCCCAGGGCCTCTCCCCGCAGGATGTGGCCTGCGTAGTGTTCTTTTGCAGTCCGCAGTATGAGCTCAGCGCGCTTGGCAAGGCGCTGGTGCAACGGTTTCCAGGCGTCACGCTGATAGGATGTACGACAGCTGGTGAGATTTCACAGCGTGGGCTTACATCGAATTCAATCACGGCTTTCAGTCTGCCCAAGAGCCACTTTGCCGTCGACGCGCTTCTCATCGAAGACTTACGAGCGAGCGGTTCTGAGTCTCTTGAGGGCGCACTTTCGGAGAAGTTACAGCTGTTGATGAGTACCCGCGCCGTAGCTATGTCTCCGAGACAGACTTTTGCTTTTGCGTTGCTCGACGGAATGTCGGTTCAGGAAGAAGTCATTCTGTCATCGATCGCGCGATCACTCGGCTCGGTTCCGCTCATCGGAGGATCTGCCGGAGATGGTCTCAATTATGACGATACGTTCGTGTTCTGTGATGGCCGCTTTCATAACCACGCGGGTGTGGTCCTGCTGGTTAATACGCGCTGTCGCTTTGAAGTCTTATCGGGTCATCACTTTGAGGCTTCGACAGAAAAAATGGTGGTCACCCGTGCGGACCCGACCAACCGAACGGTTTACGAGATAAACGCCGAGCCGGCGGCGCCCGAGTATTGCCGCATTATGGGTCTGACGCTTGACGACCTCAAGGAGGGCGCCTTTGCACAACATCCCGTGGGCGTCCAGGTCGGCGACAATCTCTATGTGCGATCGATCCGGCAGCTCAATGATGATTTGAGTCTGACATTTTTCTGCGCAATCGACAGCGGCGTGGTGTTGACCCGACTTTTAGATCGGGGGCTACTTGACCACTTTACGGGCATGGTAGATCTGGCGAAACAGAACATCGGAGACGTACAGCTGATTGTCGGCTGCGACTGTATTCACCGTCTCGTCGAGGCGGAACATAAGGGCCTGGCAAGGGACTTGTCGGTTCTCTACCGGGAGCACCGTGTTCTGGGCTTCAATACCTATGGAGAGCAGTTCGGTGGGCTGCATCTAAACCACACCTTCACCGGATTAGCGATCGGTACACCGGCTTACTAGTGGCACAAGATACTAGTGGGGTGGGGCACCAGTCGGTCGTCACAGGCGGCGCACCGATGCTGACTACCTCTCCAGCAACCGCCATATCGTCAGGCGGCGATGATGCAAACGCACTCAGAATCGAACTTGAAGCACTTCGCTACCAAAACAGCAAGCTCAAAGCTATCAACGACGTGCTGATGCGTCGTGTTGAGCTGGGCTGGGGAAACGTCTCCAGTGCCTACAGCTCGTTTCAAGCGGCTGCCGTTCTGACCGAGAAAATGGCGGTCAAAACACAGAAGCTGGAACAAACGCAGAGCCGGCTGGATGAAGCGACGCAGGACTTATCTCGAACGCGTCGCGAAAAAGAGGCGACCCACCAACGACTCTCCGATCTGCTTGAGAGCGTATCCGACGCTATCGCCCTGTTCGATGAAGAGCGAAAGCTGATCCTCGCAAACAGCCACTTCTATGAGTTCTGGAGAGACACGGGCGCGACCATCATCGCTGGAGAAACTCGTCTTCGTGATTTGACCAAGCTGTCGATCGTGCACGGCATTTTCGACCCCCATAAGATGCGCGTGCATCGACAAACTCATGGTAAGGGCGGACAAGATACCGTGTTCCTCATGAATGATGGTCGATGGTTGCAGATGGCGGAACGCCCGACCACAGATGGCGGTTTGGCTGTTGTTTACACGGACATCACCCAAGTGAAAGTGGACGAGATTCGCGAACGCGAGCGCGCGGTGAGCCATAAAACCGAGGTTCTGCTTTCCACTCTGGAGAACCTACCGCAGGGCGTAACGCTTATAAATGGAGAGAACCAACTCGAGGCCTGGAACAGCCGCTTTCTTGAGCTCCTCGGTATCGATCAGTCCGTGGTCAACCAGGGTATGGACTTCCGTTCTCTAACCGCAACCCCTGATGCGCCGCTGCACGAAATGCTCGGTGACTTTGACCCAGTCGATGGTCAATGTGAACTCGAGCGGGCATTGAGTCCCGGTCTGGTTGTAGACGTGCGAAGCCATCCGGTGGCCGGAGGTGGTTACATCATTACCTACACCGATGTGACCGAGCGCAGCCACAACGCCGAGGCGTTACGCGAAAGCGAACAGCGTCTGCGCCTGATTGCTGATGCAATGCCCGCGCTGATTTCCTACGTTAATCGGGAAGTACGTTACGAGTTCGCGAACCAGGCTTTCGAGGATTGGTTCGGCACGCCCAGTGATCAGATCGAGGGCGCGTTTCTGACTGACGTATGGGGTGAAAAGGAATTCGAGAATCATCGTCCTTACATCGAGAAAGCCCTCGATGGTGAAACCGTTAACTTTGAGCTCGAGCATCTGCTACCGGATTCACGACGACGTATTTCTTTCAAAACGTATGTGCCTCATCGTATCGCCGATGGCAGCGTCATGGGATTCTTTACGCTTGAACAGGACGTAACCGACAAGCGACGAACTTCCCAAGCGCTTAAGTATGCGTACCAACATATGGAACAGAGGGTTTTTGAGCGAACCCGCGAGCTCACCGACCTCAATAAGACACTCCAGCGAGAGATTGCAGAGCGGGCCCTCGTCGAACAGGACCTGCTTGCTGCAACGCAAGAGGCCCAGCAAGCCACCGAGTCGAAAGTACGTTTCATCGCCGCGGCAGGCCACGACTTGTTACAACCTCTTAATGCTGCCCGCCTGTTTACAACGGCTCTCCAGGATCGAACTCTTCATAATGGAGCGGGCGAACTGGTGCGCTCGCTGAGTCGATCGTTGGACGATGTTGAGTCCCTTATTACGATGCTGGTGGACATCTCAAAGCTTGAGGCCGGGGTAGTTGAGGCCGTTCCCGATAACTTTGTAATCGATGAGTTACTCGACGCTCTAG
>JBCCNK010000099.1:0-11481 GCA_039025875.1 Pseudomonadota bacterium | reverse complement strand
CTGGAGTCCGATAGAAACACCCTGCTGATGGCAGCGAATTCTGCCGAGCTCGACGGCGAGCCGGGCTTTTCTCCGGAGACCGAACAAAGCTCGACACCGTCGATGCTCGACGGAGCTGCGTCTGTAGCGGGCCCCGAGAACATGGGTCCAATCGCGGTCGGCGACGCCGACGAAGTTCGCTTCAGTTTTTATACCGATGTGGGCTTCTACTTCGATGAAGAAGGTCGGCACATGATCGATCTGCTTGAGCAGGACTACGCTTACCTCAGCGTGATTGTGACCGACAGTCTGGGCCGTCCTATCGTGGGCGCTGAGCCGGAGTTTTCGATAGAGGGCTCCAGTTTGCTGTTGGATCCAGAGAACGTGGGCTCACCCAGCGTAACGGACGCAACAGGACGACTCGATTTTGCCGTGATCGGCGGGAAAATGGGTTTAGACAAAGCCCAAGTCAAACTCGGTGAAACCGTTGGAGAGCTGGCAGTCAATGTGATCAGTCTTCGCGCCAACGGGTTTCCATCGCTTCCGGAAATCGACGGAGGGTTGGCGTGGTCTGACTTGATGGCTGCGCGCATTAGCTACACCGAGCAAGGTATTTCGGTAGCCTTCCCGGAGCAGATCAAAGGTCTGGACGATAAAACCGTCAAATTGACAGGCTTTATGATGCCGCTAGACGCCGACATCACCCAGCGTCACTTTCTTCTGACGTCAAATCCGCCCAGTTGTTTCTTTCATATCCCCGGAGGTCCTGCGGGCGCGGTCGAGGTGTTTTCACCCGACGGAGTCGAGCCCTCGTGGAATCCGCTGGTCGTTGAGGGTAAGTTCGAACTGATTGATAGTGATGAGTACGGGGTCATCTACAGATTGCAGGAGGCTCGCGCAATCTAAACGAGCACAGCGCTACGTCTCCATGATCGGGTGAGGTTGAATATGGCAAGAACAAAAAAAGCAAAGACCGCGGCGAAAAAAGCGGAACGCAAGCCTCACACCCTACAGGCTTCGATCTCTACGCACTGGCGATCCCTTGCGCAATCTCGATGTGAAAGCCTCGGCGAGCGTCTGACTCCAGCAAGGCTCGGTGCCTATGCGGAATTAATAGCCGCAAATGGCGCGATAACAGCCTATGGTCTGATTGACCGGTTGAGTAAACGCCAAAAAAGAAACATCGCCCCCCTGACGGTGTATCGGCATCTGGATTTTCTTACCCGGGTGGGCCTCGTACACCGCATCGAATCGACACAATCCTATCTACCCTGTAAACACCCGGACAAGCCGCACGATAGCCAGTATCTACTGTGTTCGAATTGCGGGCGGGTCGAAGAAGTCCGATCGGACTCGCTGGATACCCTGCTGACAGGCATAGCAAGTCAGCGTGGCTTCACACCAGACAAAACAATCGTTGAGGTTAGTGGAATGTGCGGCGAGTGCGCCGAAAGCCGGCGCCAGAAGGCACCGGTTAGCATGACGTAGCGCCATGTGCTACGTTTGGGCAATGTAACTTTGATACTTTATATCAGATGTAGCGCAGCGCTAACATTCTGGACAGTTCAACATTAGCTACGATTCACGACCCACATAACGCGCAGTAGCGAGCGGTAACCAGCGGTATTAGCGAGCTACGTAAGTGCGAGGGGTCCTGGGGGAATCATGCTTACCATCTCAGGCCAACGACTCGTTCGGCCGTCGTCGTCACCTATTCGAGGAGATCGAAGTATGCGGCATTCCGCACACGCCAGGCTTGGCGCTTTCGCGCCGTGCCTGTTGAGTGTTGCTGTCAGTACGACAGTACTCGCCCAAAACCAAACCGAAGAAAACATCGAGGAGGTGATCGTTCGCGCACATCCTCTGTCGGCCGAGGGACTTGCCCAGCCCATCGCTGTTCTCACGGGTGAAGATCTTGACCGGGCATTGGCGCCATCGATTGGTGAGACCTTGCAGAGCCTTCCGGGCGTCCATAACTCAAGCTTTGGTCAGGCCGTTGGCCGGCCTGTAATTCGTGGTCTTGCTGGTCCCAGAGTGAAAGTCATGGAAGACCGTATCGACAGCCTGGATGTCTCGGTGTCGAGCCCAGATCACATGACCATGGTCGAACCGTTTACAGCGGATAGCATCGAGGTACTCAAGGGACCAAGCACGTTACTTTATGGTAGCGGAGCCATCGGAGGAATTGTCGATGTCCACACCGGCCGTATTCCGTCAACGCAGACGGAAGAACTATCGGGCTCGATCGGTGTGCGCGGCGCGGATAACGCCGATCAGCGCACTGCAGCGGGTCGCCTGGACGGAGGAGTCGGCAACTTTGCCTTTCATGTAGACGGTTTTTACCGCGATGCCGACGAGTACGAAATACCAGGCTTCGCTGAATCCGCAGCGCTACGCGCACTCGAAGAAGCCGAAGAAGAACATGGTAATGAAGATGACCATGATCACGAGGGAGAAGAAGGTGAAGAAGAAGCTTTCGGCACACTGCCAAACAGCCAGCTAGAAGCTAATGGCTTCGCCCTGGGCGGGTCCTACATTGGTGAGAACGGTTTTTTTGGACTGGCTGTATCTCGCTACGATGCTGAATACGGCCTGCCCGGTCATGGTCACGAACACGAGGAAGAGCACGAAGGCGAGGAAGAGGAAGAGCACGAGGGCGAAGAGCACAGTGAGGAAGAAGGCGATCCGTTCCTCGAACTTGAGCAGACGCGAATCGACGTCGAGGGCGGTCTTGAGGCGCCATTTGCCGGAGTGCGTTCTCTCAATTTCCGCCTCGGCTACAACGACTATGAGCACGTCGAAGTCGAGGGCAGCGGTGAAGCAGGAACACGCTTCGCAACTGAAGCCTGGGAGTCGCGCATCGAACTCACGCATGAACCCATCCTGGGGTTCAATGGCGTCGCCGGTGTACAAGTATCAAACCGTGAGTTTTCTGCACTCGGCGAAGAAGCCTTCGTCCGCCCCGTAGACACGCAGACACTTGGTCTTTTCTATGTGGGACAACGTCAATTCGGTGATCTCGGCCTAGAGGCTGGGTTCCGCTACGAGAACGTGGATCATGATCCGTCCGAGGGAGCTTCTAGGAGCTTTGATTTGGGAGCTGTCTCGCTGGGCTTGATACAGCCTCTGAGTGATAACTGGACCATTAGTGGTCAATTTGACGTGTCAAGCAGGGCACCTGTGGCCGAGGAGCTCTACTCCAACGGCCCGCACCTGGCCACCCAGACCTTCGAAATTGGCGACGTCAATCTAGATGAAGAAGTCGCGACCAATGTCTCGGTAAATGTCGGATACGAAAGCGAGCGACTGAGCCTATCGGTCAGTGCCTTCGCCACTGAATTCAGTGATTACATCTACGAGGAAGTCACGGGGCTTGAAGAAGACGAGCTTCCCGTCCTGCAGTGGTCACAGCAGGATGCGACCTTCCGAGGCATTGAGGGTGACGTGACCTGGCAGGCAATGACCTGGACAGACGGCTCGCTGGCACTCACGGGTGGTTTCGATACGGTTCGGGCCCGGTTTGACGGTGGCGCCAATCGCAATGTGCCGCGTATCTCACCGCAACGATGGCGCGTAGGCGTAACAGCGAACTGGAGAGACATACTTGCCGAGCTCACGTGGCTAACAGCGGATGATCAGGACGACGCGGCGATGGGCGAACTTCCGACCGAAGGCTATGACGATCTGCGATTGCACGTACGCTACGCCCTTAACGTCGGTGGCAGCGTAGTCGATGTGTTCCTGAACGGAAGAAACCTGACTGATGATGAGCAGCGTCTGCACACGTCGTTCATCAAAGACCTGGCGCCCCAACCGGGCCGTACCATCGAAGCCGGAATTGAGGTTCGCCTGTAACGAAGGATGCGATCGCTCAGAGCTGCGCCAACAGGAGCGCACAAAAAAATGAGGCCCCTATATATGGGGCCTCATTTTTTTAAGGATTATCTTTTTGCGAATTTCCGATTAATGGATTGGGGCTCATCGGTCTGTACGCGGCGCTAAGCGACCCCGCTAGCTTACGCAGGCAAGAAGTTGCGCTTCCAGCGTCGCTGCGTGTTCCTCGGCAATCAACTCGATCCGGCTTTCGATACATTCATTGAGCTGAACCTCGGACATCGTGTTCTGGCTGAGGTTGTAGCCGAAAACCCCCTGGTCAGTAACAAACACCGCTTTCATACGTTCGGCGACGATGCTGTTCAATACGGTGTTGAGCTTACGCCTATCGAATACGAACGAGGGGGAGAATCGCCACCCAACGCTGGATAGATTCGACTCGGTCTCGGCTGCCTCTGCGGCATCATCGTCTCCTACTTCGGAACGCACTGTATTGCTACCGCTGGCCGCAGATAAAAAACCGCACTCTGGTAGTGGTAGATCCGATGCCAACACCGCCGGTGCATGATCGTGTGCATGAGCGTGGCTGTGATCGTGGCAATGAGAATGGCCATGGTCATGGTCATGGTCATGCGCGTGAGTGTGCTCATGCGCACATGACTTGCCAACTTGGCTTAAGGGCGCGGCGTCCAGCACACCGACTTCCAGGCGCCCGTGTTGGGTGATCAAGATTTCTGTTCCGGCTCGACAGTGAGACTGAACGAATTCAGCCAACGCTTCGTGATCACCCGGGCCGTAAAGATCCGCCTTATTGGCTACCACCACATCCGCTATTTCGTATTGCTGCAGATAGGTAGGATGGGTTGTAAAGCGGGAATCTGAGAGATTTCGTGCGTCCACCAGAGTCAGTGTGCGACCAAGAGAGAGAACCTCTTTGTTGTGATTGCTGGACAGTGTGCTGAGCACCTCTGCTGGATGCCCAAGCCCCGTTGGCTCAATTAAGAGACGATGGGGCCTGGCCTTCCTCAGCAATTGATTGAGCGCAGTCTGCATCGGTAATGCGGAGGTGCAGCACATACAACCGCCCGGTACTTCGCTTACGAAAACGCCCGTTTCCTCACTTGCCTGCCCCCGAACGAGACTGCCATCGACGCCAATCTCACCAAACTCGTTAATGAGAATAGCCCAGCGTTCATGAGATGGCTTCCTTGATACAAGATCAAGTATTGCCGTGGTTTTTCCCACACCAAGAAAACCGGTGATCACCGTTGTGGGAACCGATTCAATTCTATGATTGACCTTTGTCAACGCGTGGATGCCTCCGCAGTCACATTCCAAAGGGAGTAGGTAGTCACCCGACCGACACTCAAGTAATGCACCGCCACAGCTTAAGGTTAGACCTCAAATGCGGTCCCTCACAGCACTCTCGATTTAACTGTGAGAGGGCCGCAAGCAACTTGGCTACGTCGAAGGCTGGTTATTACATCACCACCGATGCAGGTATTTAAGCCTACTCTGAACAGTGCTCTGCATTCCCTACCGTAGAGGAGTAGCGATAATTCAGGAAGTGGCTCACTGCGATCATAAGTGCACCGACCAGTGTCATAGCTCGCTCCCCAGTCTCTCCCAGATACTCATGTCCCGACAGTGCAGCCGCCGTGATGAGCGCTAAACCGATAACGCAAACAAGGACTACCGAAGCGCGTTTGTGCGCTCTAAAACCTGCCCCAATGGCGAAGACGCTGATGGGGACAACCGCCACCACCATCCAGAGATGAAAGGATTCGTCAGAAATCGCGAGGGACGCAATAGCGGGCGACAGCGCAATCGCGAACGGAAGCGCCAGGCAATGTATAGCGCACAATCCAGAAAGCCCAACGGCGACTTTATCTGCCAGCGGCCTGAGCGCATGGTCAGCGTTAAACATGTATAGATCCCGGGTAACGAATATGCCGTCCTGACATCGCGCTTTGCTGATCGGATGCATGACACGCAGAGGAGCCACGTGGTGAGATGATACAACATAACAATCGCCTCTTCCTGAACAGGCGAGAAACGGGTAACTTCTAAACTTAGTTACTGCAGCTGAGCGAGCCGCGCACCGGGTTGAAAAACCCTCTGTGCATGCCTGCATCAACGGGTCGCTTCAGCTGGTGGCCTCGAACAATCGCATTCAACCAGCACTCGTCGTTAAGCCTATCGCAGCGTTACAAGTTTCCGGATGATTGCTGACACGGTGCAGAAAGAGCTTCAGAAACCGATTCGAAGCTGAACAAACAAGGATCGCTCGATCTCTGTAAATGGTATGTCAACCGGTACCGACACGAACTGGGCTTGGGCATCATTGAACAGCCCCTTCCCTACCAGAGCCAGTTCCACATTTGGCGTTGGCAGCCAGGCCACGCGAGCATCGAGGGTGGTGTAGCTGTCTATCGGAGTTCCCGTGATGGATTCAATATCGTCTACGTAGCGAAGCCACAAGTCGGTTTCCCAGTGTGATTCGGGAATGTAGGCAAGCCTTAGAGACGCCTGATGTTCTGGTGCCGTACCGAGCGTGTCACTTTCAGTGGCAACAAACCCAATACCTTGTATCTCTTCGCTGCCGTTGAAGTAGGAATAGTTGGCTTGGACACGCAGCTCAGGCCGGGGCCGCCAGTCGATGGACAGCTCGAGGCCGCGGGTCTCGGCCGTTGCCGTATTCGCCTGCTGCGAATCAACTCGAATCGCCGTAGTCGTCTGATCAGCCAGGCAGGCAGGTAACGCCGAACCCGTCGGCAGGCAACTCAGCATCGGCTCGGATGCGGATCGCAACTTGTCGTACTCAAACCAATAGGTAGCAAGGTCTACCAACAACGTCGGCGACAGGCGCAGTTTTACTCCGGCTTCTAGAGCCAGAAGCTCTTCAGCTGGAGAGTCTCGATTCCCCGCGGAGAAAACCGCAGCGGGTGGCAATCCTTCTAAAGGATTTTCGAAAACGTCGAAGAGAATCTGATAGTCCCGGTCAGAGCGGACCGGCGTACGTACCGCGCGGGATATCGACGTCCATACACTCACCGACGACGCCGGTTTCCACAATAGCCGCGCGTTGGGTTGAACCTCCCAGCCAGTGAAGTCGTTGAGTTCAAATTTGCTACCCAGCGTCAGCAACAGCCGGTCGGGTATGAGCGCTATCTCATTCTGAGCAAAGAGGTTAAACACCTCCTCTTCTCGCTCAACGGGTATGGTACCTGCACGCCGTGCCGACCCCGGCGTTATCTTGTCGTCGATCAGCCGATAGCCGGCGCCTGCCACAATATTCTGGCGCGGGAATCTGGAGGTTTGGTACTCAGTGGAGACATCGAAAATCGTGCGGTCGATGTTCGCTATGGACCAGACTCGATCCACTTCGTCGACATAGGCTTGAACGGCCCAGACAGACCCCGGTGACGAGGTTTCTTCCCATCGAGCGAACAGGTTATACCCGTCCGCGTCCTGGCTGTTCTCGGTCAGAGTCTGAAACGGTTCTGCAAGGCTGAGTTCGTACGCGCTTTCCTGTGCCTTAACGTTGAACCACTCGCCCGTGGCCTGGACGCGGTGCGACGCTCCGACGCTCGCATCGACACGGAAACCTACTCGCGCCTGACGCCAGTCATCATCGGCGCTACCCACACCCAGCAGGCGATTGGATCCGCGCTCAAACTGTTTTGCGAAGATCCGATAATCAACGCCCTCCCCTAGGGAGCCGCCCCAGCGAGCACCAAAGGTGCCTCGCTCCTGGTTACCCAGAGCCGCATTGAGCTGAAGGCCGTTGGTATCGGCCGCGTTCTTTGTAATGACGTTGATGACGCCATTGACAGCGTTGGCTCCCCAAAGAGTGGCACCCGGACCACGGATAACCTCAATGCGATCGATATCGGCGAGCAGCGTATCCTGTGCATCCCAGAATACTCCTGAGAAGACGGGTGAGTAGACAGCGCGTCCGTCAATCAGCACCAGCAGCTTGTTTGAAAATCGAAGGTTGTACCCTCGTATACTAACGGCCCACTTACTGCCATCGATCTGGGCGACCTCCACTCCCGGTGCCAAGCGTAGCGCCTCGGGCAGCGTAACCACTCCCGAACGACGAATGTCCTCGGCGGTGATTACGAACACCGCCGCAGGGGCATCAAATATTGATTCGGATCGTTTTGATGCCGAAACGATTTCAATATCGAGCAATTCGTCGAGCGAAAGTTCGAAGAGCTCCTCCTCCGCGTGGTCTGCCGCAGCGTCAATGGAAAGTGCTAGAAGCAGGCTCAGAGCCAACTGCACTCGCCAATGCGACCGGTTCTCAATCCGAAGACCGATGGGATGCGAAGTCTTTATCCTTGGGTTTTTCGGTTCCATCAAAGCGGTAGCGGTGGCCCACTGCTGCGCTTTAGCCGAGACAGCGGTTGAACAGACCCGGGGCCTGTTTAGTAAAAAAAGAATCGAGACACCCAGAAGCAGGACAACGGACGCTGCAAGCGGAAAGCGGGCTGCCGAGAATCCCAGGACGTGCGCCCCAGGCGAGATCGCTTGCTTGAAGGCGAAGCGCTTTAGGCGCGCTTTTACGTCACAAGTTGCATGGCTCTCAGCCGGACTCGGGCCATTCGAGCATTATCAAGCGTGCCGGCTCGGAAGTTAATCGGAGGCGACGCCCAAGCCGCCTACGGACGATTTTGCTCGCGAAACTTGAGGTAACCGCAGCGCAACGAAAAAACCCAGGATGGCAACCAATGCTCCAGCGAAGGAGACGTAGTGAAGCTGGGCACTCTCGGCGACGACCCCTCCTACTGCGGCCCCCAATCCCTGCCCCAAGAAAATCATCGATCCGTTGAGCGCGAACGCGATTGTTGCAGCATCGCCTGCATTTTGAGCAAGCCGAACCTGCACAATGGGTGTCATCGCGAAGAGAGCCGCAGCGCCAAGACAAATCGCCGAGGCAACAATGAAAATCGATACGTGTGCGCTAGTGATTGCGAAGGCTGCAACATAGGCCAATTGGGCACTGACGATGACTGCGAACAATACGCAGATCGACAGCCGTGCAGAAGTCGACGATAGCTTTGTGCCAACGTACAAACCGAGAATGCTACCTACACCGACCATCAGCTGCATGGCACCGATTTCACGTCCGTCGATGCCGGTTGTATCGGTGACGATTGGTCCGATAAATGCGATTGAGCAGAACGTCGCGACAAAACCCAGCAACGTTACGACAAAGAGGTGGATATTCTGACTAGTCGTAGCACGCTTAAAGGCATCCTCGGGTGGGGACGGTGCCCGCCCGGTCGACGACGTACCAGCCCGCATCACACAGGCCACGACGACACAGATCGCCGTTGCAAACCAAAAGGTGCCTCGCCAACCAAACGCGTCGCCGATCACGCTGCCTACAGGTACACCGAATATGAAGGCAATGGTGTTACCCGCGACGACAATTGCCAGAGCTGCCGCCCGCCTCTCAGGCGGAGCGATCATAACGGCCATCATTGATGAGACCGGTGTGGCGAGAGCACCGACAAAACCTCCAACGATACGAGCAGCTACGAGTGTGCTGTAGCCGGTTGCCAAAGCGGCAACTGCATTGGCAGCCGCCAGTAGAATCAGTACAGCCACAAGCAATGTCCGTCGATCAAAGCCCGTGGTGATTCGTGCAAGTAGTGGCGACCCGATGGCGCAGGCAATCGCGAACACCGTCTGCAGCTGAGCGACCAGCGGTACCGAACTACCGAGATCAGCCGCCATGGGGTCCAGTAGACCGGCAAAGACGTAAGCACTCGTACCAAACGCGAAGGGTGGCAGTGCGTAGAGATAGAGCTGTGGCTTCATGGACAACGCGGTTTCGGCACCGGCGGCAGAATTTAGTCAGCAATTACGCACGTTCTTCTGATAAGGATTGAGGTGGGCAAAAGAGAAGAAGAAGCCAAGAGAATCCAGATTCAGTGAGTGGTACCATCCTTCAGATTCTCCTGCCGTTTCGCATTGATCATTATTAGCAACTGAGCAGCGGCCTCGGCGTCGCAAAGCGCGCGATGGTGACTTGCAAGGGGAATGTCGTACTGCTCGGAAAGCCGGGCAAGAGAATAGGACCGATGGCCTGGGTAGAGCTTGCGCATAGATGCGCAGGTACAAAGCTTGGGCATTCTGAAAGAGCGACCCAATCGCCGAAACTCCTGCCCGATGAAGCGATAGTCGAACTCAACGTTATGCGCGACGAAGATCCCACCGCTTAGAAACTCCGCAAAGTGGTCGGCGACATCGGCAAACACCGGTGCATCTGCAACCATCTCGGGCGTAATACCCGTCAGTCGGGTGATCCCTCGGGGGATGTTTCGTTGCGGATTCAGCAGCGTCTGAAATGTATCGACGATCTTGCCGTCGATGACTTTGACCGCACCAATTTCGGTAACCCGATGCTGCTCGCCACGGCCACCAGTGGTTTCGACATCCACGACAACGTAAGCCTGAGTTGGCGTGAGCGTCCAGCGCACGTTGACAACATCAGCGCGAAACCCAGCACGCTGCAGCTGTCCAATCCGCAGGAGCTGGTTGCGGCGCAACTGGTCACCGTCACTTTTGATTTCGATGAAGCGTACCCCCTCACCATCGATGACCATCAGGTCAGGATAGCCGTGGCGTGCGGCCAGATAGTGATCACAAAACAGCATCATCATCTGCTTCAGTCCAGCAGCTGGTGCTACCGCAATCAATGCATGCAGAGCATCCAATATGGACTGACGCCAGCGAAAAATGCCGTTGGGTGCACCGTAGTGCGCTGCGCCGACTTGCAACAAACGCCTCTTCAAACGGACGGGATCGTTCAGGAGCAGCAGGCGCTCATCAATCACTGCCACATGTTCCGGTAAAAACCGTCGCTCGATGAGCACCGAAGGAAGGCGCTCGAAAGGCGAATGCGTGCCCGCAGCGTCACCATCGAAGAACACGTCCCAAAATAGCAAGCCAAACAACGTTCGCCAAAGACTGTTCTCAACACGAAACGCCTGCATGCCCTGCGCGCGAAACCACTCCACCGCCGCTTTCTCAGGCACACCGCGATGCGCCTCATCAAGCTCGATAACCTCCGCCGATCTCAAGAGGTCCGTCAACGCGGACGTCCGCTTCTTGCCAAATTTGCGCGCGTAAAGATCGCTCGCAAGAAGGGCTTCCTCATCGGACACCGGTTGATCGATACAGCGCCTTAAAAACTGCTGCGCTTCGTCTCGTTTGCCGGTCGCGAGCAATAGCCGCACGATTCGCTCGGAGCAGCGCGCCGACTCTCCAAGACGATAGATGCGCAACGCGGTCGCTGCATCTGGCTCCAGGGCTCGACCCAGCTCAAAGGCCAGTTGCTCTCTCAGATCCGCAGCGATGCATGACTGAGGCGCGGGCCAGCCATTCACCTCGATCGCAAGGCGCTTAGCGGTATTCTCACTTTGCTGCAGTCTGTGCAGACGTTCAGCGAAGTAGCAGGCGGCGACTGCGTCCTCCCGATCGGTGAATCTGGGCTCATAGAGCTCCCGCGAATCGGATGCGCGCACCAGACCCAGATCCCGCATGGTGAACTGGGTCAGGCCATCCTGAATTCGACCAAAAAATAAAAACAGTAAAAATCGTACGTCGCTCGACCGACCCTGCACAACGACGGCAGTAGTGGGTAGAGAGGCG
>JBCCNK010000098.1:0-11608 GCA_039025875.1 Pseudomonadota bacterium | reverse complement strand
ATTGATGGTCGCTAAAACCGAAGAAAAAAAGTACAAGAGGATCCTTTTAAAGCTCAGCGGAGAGGCATTGACTGGCGCTGAACACTTTGGGATCGACCCCAAAATTCTTGATCAAATGGCGCTGGAAATCGGTCAGTTGGTGGGTATCGGCGTACAGGTCGGCCTCGTGGTGGGAGGGGGGAACCTCTTTCGTGGCGCGGCGTTACAGGCCGCCGGTCTGGACCGGGTGACCGGTGATCACATGGGTATGCTTGCGACGGTCATGAACGCATTGGCGCTCAGAGATGCGTTGGAGCGGTCGAGCATTGCGACCCAGGTCATGTCTTCCATCCCCATGAGTGGTGTAGTGGATCATTATGACCGACGGAAGGCGATCCGAGCGCTCGCGAATGGCGACGTTGTGATCTTTTGTGCTGGAACTGGAAATCCCATGTTCACAACAGATAGCGCGGCCTGTTTGCGAGGTATCGAGATACACGCCGATGTAGTGCTTAAGGCTACGAAAGTAGATGGGGTGTACTCCGCCGACCCGATCAAGGATTCGGATGCCGTTAAATTCGATCAACTGACTTATGACGAAGTGCTTGATCGGAAACTGGAAGTGATGGATCTCACGGCGATTTGTTTGTGTCGCGATCATCGAATGCCCGTGAGAGTATTCGAAATGGAAAAAGTTGGCGCGCTACTGAGTATTGTGCGCGGGGGCAGTGAGGGAACGCTGATAGAATAACGAGCCAACGGGCGAGCTTACTGTGGTGTGCGTTAGCGCGTGAGTTGCGGCGGCAGGTATCGTCTTTGCGGTCTGCAACTTGATTGGCGATTCGATTTGCGACTAAAAGTCCCTGTCCCTAGATGCACTCATCAGTGGTTGTTCACGTGCCGGGCTGTGGGGACAGCCAATGCCGTGAACAGTACGTGCAGCAACACGACCAGCGATATGCACAGTGGTCAGACAGTTAAAAGATTGAATTCCAAGGATCGGGTTATAGAGTGTTAGAGGACATCCAACAGGAAGCCGAATCGCGGATGCGCAATAGCATCGACGCACTTGGCAGTAACTTCAATAAAATTCGAACGGGTCGCGCTCATCCGAGTCTGCTCGACGGGGTCAAGGTCGAGTACTACGGAGCTGAGACACCGCTGAATCAGGCAGCGAACGTCAATGTAGAAGATGCACGCACTCTCGTCATCACCGCGTGGGACAGATCCATGATCCCGGAGATCGAGCGAGCGATCCTTAAATCTGATCTGGGTTTGAATCCCGCGACTGCCGGCGAGGTGATAAGGATTCCGATGCCTCCTCTCACCGAAGAAACTCGCAAGGGATACATCAAGCAGGCCAAGAGTGAGGCCGAAGCTGCTCGAATTTCTGTGCGCAATGCGCGGCGCGATGCGATGGCTATGCTGAAGGAGCTTGAAAAAGAGAAAGATATCAGCGAGGACGATGAGCGGCGCGGACAGGATCTAGTGCAAAAGCTCACCGACGACTTTGTAGCGCGCATCGAGAAGATGCTCGCGCAAAAAGAAACGGATCTACTTGAGATCTAGCGGGCAAGCGTGGCTGAGAATTTTGCATCTGAGTCAGCCATCGAGGCGTCCCGGCCCGTGATCCCCAGACACGTAGCTATCATCATGGATGGCAACAATCGCTGGGCACGGAAAAAGGGTCTTCCAGGTCCTGCCGGACACCGCGCCGGTGTCGAGGCCGTACGTGAAATAATGCGTGCCTGCCGGGAGCACAACGTCGAAGTACTCACGCTTTTTGCGTTCAGCTCCGAAAATTGGTCGCGACCCCTGCCGGAGGTCCGCGCGTTGCTTGCACTACTCTCGCGCTACCTTCGGACCGAGGTCAAACAACTGCGCGAAGACGGCGTTCGCTTACGATTTATCGGGGAGCGAAGCCGACTGAGCCCAAGACTACAGCGGTTAATGACGCATGCCGAGGCAATGACACTCGAGAATCGTGTCGCAACCGTCAACATTGCCGTCGATTTTGGTGGTCGCTGGGACTTGGCGCGCGCGGCGCGTTGCCTGGCCGAGCGCGTTCAGCGTGGCGAAATTGCTCCCGAATCCATCGACGAGTCAGCACTGGAAACCGAGCTGTCTCTTGGTGATATGCCACCTCCTGATCTCTGCATCCGAACGGGCGGAGATGCGCGGATAAGCAACTTTCTATTGTGGGACTTTGCTTACACGGAGTTTTATTTCACGTCGGTGCTCTGGCCTGATTTCAGTGAGCTTGAGTTCGCTCGGGCGCTCGCCGACTACTCAAAACGGGAGCGTCGATTTGGAGGTCGGGGCGAGCCGGACGGTATTGTGGCCGGTAACCTGGATGCGTAGGCAACGCGCGAACGGCTAGACAATGCTAAGAAAAAGAGTCGTTACGGCAATCCTCATGGCAAGTGCCTTTCTGTTCGGCGTGAATTGGCTCAGCGTGCAGGTGTTGGCCGCGCTGTTTGCTGTTGTGATTGCGCTTGGAGCTTGGGAGTGGAGTTCCCTTGCCGAGTTACGCCAACCCGCTGTGCGGGGTTTGTATGTTCTCGTAACGCTTGCTGGAGCCGCCGTTCTGTACCACTTAACCGGCCTTGAGGCGGTCTCTACCGTCGACCGTATCCAACCCGTGCTCGGTTTTGGCTGCTTCTGGTGGTGCCTGGCGCTGCTCTGGGTGCGCTCATTCCCGAAGTCCCGATCACTGTGGGATAGCCGACTGGCGCGGGCGCTCATGGGTTTGCTGATTCTGCTGCCCGCCTGGCTGGCCGCGGTGTACCTACTTCAGATAGAAAAACGCGGTGCTGTACTTGTTGTGATGGTCTTGATCGTCGCCGCGGCCGATATCGGCGCTTATTTCACTGGTCGAGCCATGGGCAGACATGCGCTGGCACCGGCCGTTAGTCCTGGTAAGACTTGGGAAGGTATGTGGGGAGGCGTAGTGAGCGTGTGCGTGCTGGCGGCGGCTCTCTGGAGTGTGCTGCCGCCGCGTTTTGATCATCTGAGCCTGGCGTCTACCTTGCTGGTGGCATTGGCAACGTGTCTTGCATCCGTGCTTGGAGATTTGACGGTCAGCATGGTTAAACGCTCAAGCGGTATGAAAGACTCGGGCAGTCTGCTGCCGGGTCATGGAGGGCTGCTCGATCGTCTCGACAGTCTGTGTGCCGCGGCGCCTGCTTTTGCTCTTTCATTGATTCTCGTGGATTTTTGAGTGGATCGAGTGATGACGGTAGCGACTTTGTTCAGCATTGGTGCAACTGATAACGACGGTACTTTTACCGACTTGTGGCGAAAGATGGGCAGGAACTGCATTCAGGCACGACGGTCGAAGATCCCACGCAGTTCTATCTTCTGCGGCTGGTGGGTCTGCTGGAACCGCTGGATGACCGGTTTGCTCAGCAGTTCGATCTGATCTCATACCCTGGGTTGGCACCATTTATGGATTTTGTTTATACAGTACTTGTTTTTCTGGTCACTCTGGGAATTCTTGTGGCTGTCCACGAATTCGGCCATTTCTGGGTGGCGCGGCGCTGCCACGTCAAGGTGTTGCGCTTTTCTATCGGCTTTGGGAAGCCGCTCGCCCGGTGGCGTGATACCCAGGATACCGAATACGTGATCGCGGCGATTCCGCTTGGTGGTTACGTCAAAATGCTTGATGAGCGTGAAGGTGAAGTTGCGGAACACGAAAAGTCGCTGGCCTTCAATCGGAAACCGGTATTGGCGCGCATCGCTGTGGTTGCGGCAGGACCGGTCGCAAATTTCCTGCTGGCGCTCATCGCTTATTGGTTTTTATTTTTGGCTGGTGAGAGCGGCTACGCTCCGATCGTAGGCGATGTGAAGCCTGGATCAATAGCTGATGTGGCCGGCCTTGAAGCTGGCCAGGAAATCGTCGCTGTTGATGGACGCAACACACCAACCTGGCAGGCCTTGTCGTTCCAGCTTCTAAAGCGAATCGGTGACACCGGCCCCATGAGTTTTGCGGTCCGATACCCGGAGTCGGACGTGATCTATGAGTCCCAAGGTCGACTGCAGTCGTGGCTTGCCGGGGTTGATGAACCAGATCTTTACGCCGGACTTGGTTTGCGCCTCTACCGGCCCCCGATCATTCCGCTACTTGATCAGGTGGTAGCGGACAGTCCTGCAGAGCAGGCGGGACTAAAGTCCGGCGATTTGATCCTTTCGACTGATGGTCGAGCGATGCCCCTATGGGAGGATTGGGTCGCCTATGTGCGCTCACGGCCGGAGCAGACCTTGAGCGTTGAAGTGCAGCGCAACGGCAAGAACTATGAGTTCTTTCTGACGCCCGAGACGATTAGTAATGACTCCGGTGACGATGTAGGAAGAGTCGGGGTCGGAGTTGTGATCCCGCCTATGCCCGAAAGTCAGTTGCGGGAGTTCCGCAGGGGTCCGACCGAAGCCGTGGTGGCGAGTGTGCAGCGAACGGGTGACATGATTGGTTTCACTTTGGAATCGATCGTAAAGATGGTCAAGGGTCTTATCTCACCCAAGAACTTGAGCGGCCCGATTACCATCGCCAAGGTCGCGACCACGTCCGCCAAATCGGGTCTCGAATCTTACGTCGGTTTTCTCGCCCTGCTCAGCATAAGTCTGGGAGTTCTCAACCTCATGCCGATACCGGTGCTGGATGGCGGTCATCTTCTCTACTACACCATCGAGCTGCTAGCTGGTAGGCCCGTACCCGAACGCATACAAATGGTCGGCTATCAGATTGGATTGTTTCTCGTAGCTAGCCTAATGGTATTTGCAATTTACAATGACGTTTCTCGCCTTTCTTGATCGTTTGTCCCGCAGTTCAGCTATGACCCCGCACGTTACCGACCGTCGTTTTACGTCATGGATGGTGCGTTCTGCTAGGGCCGACCGTAGCCTCCGAAAGCGCGACTTGAGATGCTACTTTGGCAAGCGCAGAGATTCGTCGCTGGGTAAGTTAGGTGTACTGTTGCTCGTCTTCACCGCCGCCCTGCGAGTCGAGATATCGTTGGCCCAGGTAGATCCGGCGGGTTCAGCTTCGGGAGAAGTTCAGACTGTCCAGGACGCATTTCGCGTTGCCGACATCCGCGTTGAGGGGCTTCAGCGAATCGCCGCAGGCTCGGTGTTCGCGGCGATGCCTGTGGGCGTCGGCGACGTGGCGGATGCGCGCTCTATTCGTGCGACAGCGCGTTCGCTCTTCGCAACTGGTAACTTCGATGACATCCGCATCGGCAGAGATGGAAGCGTGCTAGTGGTGGTGGTCGCCGAGCGACCGAGTATCAGTGAGATCACCATTGAGGGTAATAAGGCCATCGAAACCGAGGCATTGCTGGAAGGCTTGAAGAGTGCGGGACTGGCTGTAGGGCAAGTATTCCAGCGCTCCACCTTGGAAGGCATGCAGTTAGAGCTTCAGCGCCAATATGTCACGCAGGGCCGCTATGACGCAGGCATAGACGCAGAGGTAATCCCCGAGCCGCGTAATCGAGTTTCGATCAGTATCGATGTAGATGAGGGAACTGTCGCGAGCATCAAGCACGTGAACATCGTGGGGAACGAAGTGTACAGCGATGAAGAACTCACCGACGTTTTCGAACTGAAAACCACCGGTTGGTTTTCATTTTTTACCAACGACGATAAGTACTCACGTGAGAAGCTGACGGGCGATTTAGAGACGCTCACATCGTTCTACATGGATCGCGGCTATCTTCAGTTCAATATCGATTCAACGCAGGTTTCGGTTTCACCCAATAAAGAAGAAGTGTTCATTACAGCGAATGTGACAGAGGGCGAGAAGTTCACCATTGGCGAGGTCGACCTATCCGGCGATCTCGTTCTTTCTGAGGCAGACCTGAATCGGTTCATCCTGGTGGGACCCGGACAGACGTTTTCTCAGCAATTGGTCACCGCAACAGAAGACTATCTGACCCGGCGTCTTGGCAACGAGGGCTACAACTTCGCGAAGGTTACGGGGATTCCGGAAGTCAATGAAGAAGACAATACCGTAGCCATGAAGTTCTTTATCGATCCGGGTAAACGCACCTACGTGCGGCGGATCAGCTTCAAGGGTAATACGCGAACTGCTGATGAGGTCCTGCGTCGAGAAATGCGGCAGATGGAGAGTGCCCCGGCGTCCGCTGCGGCGATCGAGCAGTCGCGAATACGTCTTCAGCGTCTTGGATTTTTCAGCACAGCAGAGGTCGAGACACCGGCCGTGCCCGGCCACGATGACTTGATAGACGTCGAGTTTACGGTGGAAGAGCAGACCTTCGGGTCCATCGGAGCGAGTTTGGGTTTTGCGCAGCAGGCAGGTCTGATTCTGAGCCTGAATCTTCAGCAAAATAACTTTCTGGGTACGGGAAAGCGCGTTGGCATCAATCTTTCCTCATCGCGTTTTCAGGATCTCTACAACTTTTCTTACACCAATCCCTATTTCACAGAGGATGGCGTAAGTCGAGGCTTCAATATCTTCTTTCGATCAACCGATCTAGCGGAAGTGAATGTCGCTAGCTACACCACGGACACCTTCGGCGGCTCGGTTAATTTTGGCTACCCGCTCAAAGAGACTTCACGTCTGGGCTTTAGCTTCGGGTTGTCACAAACCGAGATCACAGCCGGCCGCTTCGCGGTGCAGGAGATTATCTCCAGTCCGCGGTTGTTGCAGGGTGTCGAAGGGTTTTTTGAAAGCACCCAGCTAGACGACGGGACGTTTGCCGCGCCCGAGGTGTTTCAGCCGATCGATGAGCTGCCCCCCAGCGCACTCACGATACCCGACGATCTGGGGTTTCTTGATGAAAACGGTGACGAGTACCTTAACTGGACCATTACGACCAACTGGACATCGTCGACCTTGAACCGCGGTCAGCTCGCCACGCGCGGTGCCGCCCAAACCGTGGCGCTTGAGGTGGCGATGCCGGGCTCGGACCTTGAATTTTACAAGCTAACTTACCGCGGCGAGATTTTTCTCCCGATCCGCAATCAGTGGATCATGCATTTTCGAACAGAGCTTGGTTACGGAGACGGCTACGGCGCAACAACAGAGCTTCCGTTTTACGAGCACTTCTTTGCGGGTGGCTTTGGTTCTGTGCGGGGATTTGAAGTGAACACGTTGGGTCCGCGCGCTACCCCTCCGAGCATCTATGATGTGGGGGCACCGGTAACAGGAATTGACGAGAACGGTAATCCGACCGAAGTAGGTGGTCCCGATGGCCGCCAGTTTGGTTACAGGCTAGATCCTGACACTGGATTGCTGGACTTCCAGACAATTCAGCAGCGCAGGCGCCCTCAGCCGTTTGGAGGTAATGTACTCATCGAAGGCAGCGCGGAGCTCCTTTTTCCGATGCCGTTTCTTAAGGACCGAAGCCGTGTGAGATCCGCCTTTTTTGTTGATGTGGGTAACGTTTTTCAAACTCAATGCGGAATTAATCAGGTCAATTGTTTTGACATTGACGCTGCCGAGCTACGCTACTCGGCTGGCATAGGGGTCACCTGGCTAAGCGGTTTTGGCCCCCTCACTTTTGCGCTCGCCAAACCGCTCAACGCGGGCGAGCTGGACCGGGAGGAGGTGTTCCAATTCACCCTCGGTCAGTCGTTCTAGAATCAATTCACAGGAGTATTCAACGTGTCCAACTTGCTGTTTAAAGTGCTGATTGGCAGCGCGCTTTTGTTGTCATTGGCATCCATCAACGCCATGGCGCAGGGCAAGATCGCCGTCGTCAATGTACAGGAAGCAATTATCCAGTCTGACGTCGCCCAGCAGCGATTGGCCCAAGTGCGGGCCGAAGAAGGCTACAAGGCCGATAAAGAAGAGTTTGATAGTCTCAAAGAGCAACTCGATGGACTGGTGCGTGACTTCCAGAAGGATGCAGCAGTGATGAGTCAGGAGCAACAAATAGCCATGCGAAAGCGGCTCGGCAGCAAGCAAGCCGACCTGGAGCATGTGGCTGGAAAACTGCAGCAAGCGGAACAAGCCACCGGCCAGTCTCTGCTACAGGAGATGTCCCCCATGGTTCAGCAGGTATTGCGAGAACTCATCTCTACTGAGGGCATCGGTCTGCTTCTGCAGCAGGGTTCAGTGATTCACGCCGATCCGGGCTACAGCATTACCGCGAAAGTGACCGACAAGCTGAATCAGCTCGCTGCGTCAAACTAGGGGACCATCCATGGCGGCAACTCTGTTTCGCCACTACGGTCATCTGAGGGTTCTTACGGGGTGATAACTCTAGGCGCGCTTGCGGAGTTTCTCGAACTATCACCCTCTGGCCTTGATGAGAGTAAGGAACTGCTGGGGATACGTCCGCTTGCGGAAGCAGCGGGCAACGAACTGGCGTTTGTTGCGGATCGCAAGTACCTCGAAGTCCTGCGTAGCACTCGCGCCGGATGTGTGCTGCTGCGAGAGGAATGGTTGAGCGACTGCCCGGTACCAGCACTCGTTTGCGCTGATCCCTATTTAGCCTATGCCCGCGCTTCGGCGTTGTTCGCCGATGAACCCGTGGGCGTGAGCGGCGTACATCCGACTGCAATCGTCCACTCATCGGCCCAGCTAGCCGACGATGTAAGCGTAGGTCCTTACGTATGCATAGAAGCTGGCGCGAAGTTGGGGGCCGGGGTGCAGGTGGGCTCCGGTTGTTTTGTCGGAGCCAATACGGAACTTGGCGACGGAACACGGCTTTTTCCCAATGTCGTTCTGTACCACCAAGTGGTATTGGGCCGCGATTGCCGTGTTCACTCCAACACTGTGATTGGAATTGACGGATTTGGTTTCGCGCGACACCCCGGCGGATGGAAGAGAATCTGTCAGCTTGGCGGAGTCAGAATTGGTGATCGTGTGGACATAGGTTCGGGTGTCACGATTGACCGCGGTGCGCTCGACGATACGTATATAAGCAGCGACGTCATAATCGATAATCAAGTTCATATCGCTCACAATTGTGTGATCGGCGAACGCACAGCGATTGCAGGCTGTGTCGGCATGGCTGGAAGCACTGTGATTGGAGCAGATTGTACGTTCGGTGGTCAGGTTGGACTCGGAGGCCATATTACGATCTGCGATAACGCGCATTTTGCCGGACAGGCTCGCGTGAGTGGGTCAGTCGACAAACCGGGAGCCTACGGATCGGGTACTCCTCTTCAACCCCAACGCGAATGGGCAAAGAATGCGGTACGCTTCACGAAGCTTGATGCCCTTAACCGCCGTGTGGCTCAGTTAGAGGCAAGGTTGGAAGCACAGGAAGCACAGGTCTCACATGAGCCACCGATCGCACAAGAAGATGAATAATAAGGTCATCCAGACGGATGATTCCAAAGGTTCTGGCACGATACGCATGCCTGCCGGATCCACGCGATTTGAGCGCCTGGCCCCCGCCTGGCTTCTGATCCACCCATAAACGGGTCGCCTTCCCTTTCGAACAACAATCAGCGTATCTGCGTCCAGTCGTTAGAATTAGCTCTTCGCATTAGCCTTTCGCATTAGCCCTTCGACTGAGAACTTAGATTTAGACCTTTACGACCAGAGCTCGTTGTGCACCGGCTGCCTCTAAATCACAACCATAGTGTGTCGAACAGCGTGGCGGCGGTGGTCAATATTTGCGATTAATTGTGCTTAACAGTCCGCGGTGTCCAGTTCAGAATAGGCCCCACGTTAAGGCTTCTGCGGCAAAGCAAGCGGGGTCGCGTTGAGAGTCGCCTGAACGCCGTGTGCGAACTATATGCCAACGAGTTGCGAGCCGTACCCTCGCTGTTTACGAGATAAGAGCGGGATAAGAGCGGGATAAGAGCGGGATAAGAGCGGGATAAGAGCGGGATAAGAGCCAAAAAGGAGCGAAACGGTCGAAAGACAGGCTCGAAGCGCGTACTAAAAGCAAAGTGGCTACCCATGTAAAAA
This sequence comes from Pseudomonadota bacterium, assembly GCA_039025875.1. Classification (GTDB taxonomy): domain Bacteria; phylum Pseudomonadota; class Gammaproteobacteria; order Pseudomonadales; family Halieaceae; genus Congregibacter. The sequence continues at coordinate 1,749 of JBCCNK010000098.1, read as the reverse complement.
CAAGCAAACAAAACCAACCGAACTACCGGCGTTGATAAGCCAAGTATCCTGGTTCAATGCCCTCGGACCCTTTGGAGAATCACCGCACCATGGATATTGCCGAGATCCGCGAACGATTGCCTCACCGCTATCCGTTCCTACTAGTCGATCGCGTGGTCGATTTGGTCCCGGGAGAGACCATCGTAGCCTATAAGAACCTGAGCATTAACGAATCTTTTTTTCAGGGGCACTTTCCAGGAAACCCAGTATTCCCAGGAGTACTTCTGGTAGAGGCTATGGCCCAGGCAGCGGGTATCCTCGGATTTAAAAGCCAGGACAAAACGCCCGCCGATGGATCTATTTACATGTTCGTTGGTGCGGATCGGCTGCGATTCAAGCGGCCTTGCGTCCCCGGCGACCAGGTATTTCTGCATGCCCGCATCCTCGGTGAGAGACGCGGAATCTGGAAGTTTGCCGTCCACGCGGAGGTTGAAGGAAAACGCTGTGCATCCGCCACGATACTATGTGCTGATCGTCCAGCATGATTCACCCGCAGGCCATCGTTGAACCTGGAGCTCAGCTGGGCGACGGGGTCAGCGTTGGCCCGTGGAGCTATATCGGAAACGACGTCGAGATAGGTCCGGGCTGCATTATCGAGTCGCATGTGGTCATTAAAGGTCCCACCAAAATCGGCGCGGGGTCCCACATCTATCAGTTTGCCTCGGTCGGAGAAGCGACCCCAGATCTTAAATACAGGAACGAGCCAACCCGCCTTCTAATCGGTGAGCGCAATACGATTCGCGAGGGAGTTACGATACATCGCGGAACCGTTCAGGATCGGGGTGAGACGGTGATCGGCGATGACAACCTCATCATGGCTTACTCGCATGTCGGCCACGACAGCGTGATCGGGAACCATGTGATTCTGGTCAATAACGTGGCCTTGGCGGGACACGTGCACGTCGGCGACTGGGCGATACTCTCGGGATACACCCTTGTTCATCAATTCTGCCGTATCGGACCCCATAGCTTTAGCGGCATGCAAACTGCTATCGGGAAGGACGTACCGGCGTTTGTTACGGTGTCTGGGTCGCCCGCAGAAGCCAAGACAATCAACAGTGAGGGTCTGCGGCGTCGCGGGTACTCGGACGATGTGCTAAGCCAATTGCGGCGCGCCTTTAAGATTCTGTATCGGCAGAATCTGACGTTGGATATTGCGCTGCAGCGACTGGAAACCATGCTCAGAGAGACACCGGAGCTGAAAGTATTCATCGATTCTATCCGCGCTTCAGAGCGTGGAATCGTTCGCTGAGTATTGAAGGCAGAAATCCCTCTCTGTCGATTAGCGGATAAGCCGCGTGGCTGGCCGGTGTTCCGCCGCTGTGGTGCATCATGGCGCTAGATCCACGGCACACCCAAGTGCCCGTTAGTGGCGATAGATGCTAAGGGTCGCGATCGTCGCTGGTGAGTCTTCTGGCGATATTTTGGGTGCGCGAGTGATGGGCGCGCTGCGCACAGCTTTTCCTGATGTCCAGTTTCGATTCGAAGGGGTAGGCGGCGACGCCATGCTCAAGCAAGGTATGGAGTCGTTCTTTCCCATGGAGCGCCTGGCCGTGATGGGTCTCGTTGAACCGCTCGGTCGGCTTCCGGAGCTCCTAGGCCGCCGTCGAGATCTAGTAGCACGCTGGCGCAAGAATCCCCCCGCATTTTTTCTCGGGGTGGACGCTCCGGACTTCAACCTGGGGCTTGCACGAAGGCTGAAAAGCGTCT
>JBCCNK010000097.1:0-11674 GCA_039025875.1 Pseudomonadota bacterium | reverse complement strand
TGGTGCCCTGAGCGGCGGCATGAGCTTCGAAGCTCTGTCTCATGCTGGAGAGGAGCAGCCCGACGTCCTGCTGATCGTGAATGACAACCAGATGTCGATTGGAAACGTAAGCGGCGGTCTCGCCGGTCATCTTGCGCAGCTTGGTAGTGCAAGCGACCTTTCTCAGACTCAGGGATTTAAATCGGTGTTCGAACCTCTCGGCTGGACCTACACCGGACCTGTAGACGGGCACGACTTAGCGGGGCTCGTGGCGCGGTTGCGCAGTGATTGCTCTCAAACAGGCCCTCGCGTCCTTCATGTAAAAACCATCAAGGGAAAAGGGTTCGAACCCGCTGAACGGGACCCGATTGGATTTCACTCGATCGACAAAATCAGCCCAAGGACGTCAGCTGGCGGAGAAGTGACCGTTCGCGACGGGCAAGCTCTGAAATTGAAGCAGCCAAAGTTCCAGGATGTATTTGGGCAGTGGCTTTGCGAGGAGGCTGAACGCGACGAACGGTTGGTTGCGATCACCCCGGCCATGAAAGAGGGCTCGGGTATGACGGAGTTTGCACGAAGGTTTCCCGACCGTTTCTTTGATGTCGCCATTGCAGAACAACATGCGGTTACGCTGGCAGCCGGAATGGCATGCGAGGGCCTGAAACCGGTCGTTGCCATCTACTCGACCTTTTTACAGCGAGCCTACGATCAGGTAATTCATGACGTCGCACTTCAGGAACTGGATGTCACGTTTGCCATCGATCGGGCTGGCCTTGTCGGTGCGGACGGTCCTACTCATCACGGCAGTTTTGATATGAGCTTTCTGGGATGTGTGCCGGGCATTTTTTTAGGCTGCCCTGCCAGTGCCGAAGAGTGTCGCCTGATGTTGTCCGCCGCCTTTCGATGTTCTGGTCCTGCCTTTGTCAGATATCCTCGGGGAGTGGCGCCCCTCGATCCAGTTACTGGCGACGACACACGTATTGAGCCGGGTAACGCGCGAGTGTGCCGTGAGGGTGCTGATATCGTTCTTCTCAATTTTGGCTCATTGCTTGCAGAAGTACTTAAAGTTGGACAAGAGCTCAATGCCACTGTGGTCGACATGCGCTGGATCAAACCTCTGGATCGTCAACTGTTGCTCCGTCTCGCGTCGACCCATGATAGGTTCGTGTCGATTGAAGAAAACTCGTTGGCAGGTGGCGCCGGTAGCGCAGTGATGCAGGCACTGGGTGAGGTCCGGAGGAAAATCAGGCTTCAATGTGTAGGTCTGGACGATGTGTTTCACGGGCACGGAAACCAACGGGAGCTAAACGTGCTCCAGGGCCTTCAGGCGCAACGCATACGACAAAGGATTATTGAACTTGAGAAATGAACTGCTCGAAGTCTGGACATGAGACTCCGGGCGTTAAAACCGGTCCGGCGTAAGCCAGTCTCTCACCGGACTTCTTTCTGGAATCGAGGTCCCAATCTGGTCGGTATATCCGGTTCTGGCAGCCGGTGGACCGGTGCAGGCTGGCAGTCGGCCAGCCGTAGGCCGAACCACAGATTTAGCAGATTGCCGAAATGACTCGGATCAAGATGGAGGGGCACCGCCGATGAGAATCTGCGTCGTGCCAGCTCGCGGTGGCAGCAAACGAATTCCCCGTAAAAACAAACGGGATTTTCATGGGAAGCCGGTGCTGGCGCGGACCATCGAGAAGGCATTTGAATCTCATCTCTTTGATCAGGTAGTGGTGTCCACAGACGATGACGAAATTGCCGCCATAGCTCGTGACCACGGAGCAAGCGTTCCGTTTATTCGTCCCGCCGAACTCGCCGGCGATCACGCCCCCACACGTCCCGTGATAAATCATGCAATTAGCGAGATTGAGCGAGTCTCTGGCGATGTAGATTACGTGTGCTGCTTGTACGCCACTGCAGTTTTTGTACAAGTAGAAGATCTGCACGCAGGTTACGACGCTCTGCAAATCGACAGAGATGTGTCATTCGCTTTTTCAGCCGTGGCTTACCCACATCCGATTCAGCGTGCGTTTACTCAAGATGAGCGCGGGCGCATTGTGATGCTTTATCCAGAGCACCAGGACACGCGCTCTCAGGATCTTCCGGTCAGCTATCACGATGCGGGGCAGTTTTACTGGGGCCGGCGGCAATCATTTATCGACAACGAAGAAATGTTCGGCCCCAAATCCGTGATAATTCCCGTGCCCGCGTTTAGAGCTGTTGATATCGATACACCTGATGATTGGGAGCGGGCACTTGTGCTGCACAGCCTTTTGGAATCGCCCTCGTGGCGGGGCGAGTGATCCGCGCGCGAAAGCAAGTGCTGCTGGCCACCGGTGCGGGTCCGGAGCTGGGACTTGGGCATCTAACACGTTGTAGCGCGCTGGCAGCGCAACTTAGAAAAAGAGATCTTGAGTGCTGGTTGGTAGGTGCACCGGTTAAATCAGATTTCTCTTCTTCGCTCCCGCCGCGTCGTATCGAAGCGGGACTAGTTTGGGATCGAACACGGGCAGACTTAGGCCGATTCGAGAAGTTACTGGCGTCTCAAAGCTGGGGCGGCGTGGTTGTGGATCACCCGAACGCAGGATTTGAATACCAAAAGCTGGTACTCGAAACCAAAACCCCATGGCTTCAATTTGATTGTGAAAGTGGGAGCGATCTGCTCGCAAATCTGGTCGTAAACGCCAACCCGGGGTGCGAAGAACAACGGGAGATGCGACCGGAACAAAGACTGCTGCTGGGACCGCAGTTCGCGATTTTGCGCCCCGAATTCTCACTCGCCAGGGCGAAGAGAAAAGAAGGTATGGGGTTGCATTTAGCGATTTCTTTCGGTGGCGGTGATGACCGTGGGGCAATGGACCTGGCGTTGCAGGCGCTTGTCGAGATTCTGCCACTAGGGCTAACGGTTACAATTATCGCAGGCCCCGCGCACCCGGGAATACCCCTGCTGCGAGATCGGGTGAAGCGGATCTCGGGGCGGTCAGTGTCGTTAGAGGTGAATCCACCCAGTGTTTCCGATCTGTTGTCACAGGCTGATCTTGTGCTTCTGGCCGGCGGTACTATGACCTTCGAAGCTGCTGCGCTGGGGTTGCCAATGGCGTTGATCGCAATCGCTGGGAATCAAGTTAAACAATCTCAGGGCTGGGAGCGGCTGGGAGCGGCGAATTTTCTTGGTGAGGTCGAAGCATTGACGGGCGAAGCTGTTGCCGCGAGCCTGCAGGAGTTGATTGATGATCAACCGCGGCGACGGGCAATGTCCGAAGTCGGAAGTGTCAGTTGTGATGGGAATGGGGGTGCACGGGTGGCCGACGCATTCCTCAAGTTGATTTCTCAACATCGAGAGAAAACATGACCCGCGAAGCCGTGCGACTGCTATCAGTAGGTGCAGGCGAGGAGCAAACGCCGGCAATAGTCCGTGCTCAAGCGTTGGGATACCACGTCATAGCTACAGACGGTAACCGCGACGCACCGGGCCTGCGTGTAGCGAAACAGGGTGTACATTTGGACCTGCGTGACACCGCAACTCTGATCGCGCTGGCGAGAAAGAATGCGGTTCAGGCGATACTACCGACACCATTGGGTGCGATTTTGCGTTCTACAGCTGCCGTATCCCAGGCGCTGGGATTGCCCGGCCCAAGTGTGGACGCTGCTTTTTTGAGCACAGATAAGCTGGCGCAGCGTCTCGCTCTGGCATCGTCACAAATCTTGCAGCCGTCATACCTTTGCCTGACGGATGGAATCAGGATCGAAGAGCTGAGAGAGCGACTGGCACCACCATTAGTTTTGAAGCCAGTCGAGGGTAGTGGCAGTCGCGGTGTTCGCCTACTTAAGGAATCAGTTTCGCTAAGTCAGCTTTTCGACAATCGCGGCACCCTCTTGCCAGAATACTCGGGTCAATTGATTGAAAGCCGTCTCCCCGGGGAGGAATACGGTGTTGACGCAGTTGCGATCGGAAACGACTGCCAGGTACTCGCGCTGCGAGCCAAGACTCTGGGCCAGGCACCTTACTGCGTGACAATTCGCTACGAAGTCGTAGATCATCCCGATCAAAAGGTCATGGCCTCTGTGCAAAGGACTGCGGCTGCAGTTGCGGCCGCCCTGGACTATCGAAATTGCTTGTTCCACATGGACATCACGATTGACGCGACAGGAGAAGTGCACCTCATCGAAACGGCCGCGCGCCCTGCTGGCTACGGAATCGTCGCGACGCTTTTACCTGCTGTACTCTCCGTGGACCCGACAGAACAAGCGCTGGCGATGTTAATGCAGCAGTCTTTCACCTTCGATACGCAAGTCGTTGCGCAGGGCATGATTGATCGGCTTTTTGATCCGCCGGGAAATCTGCTTCAGCTTGGGCACCCGCAAGCGGCTGCTAACGTTCCAGGAGTGTTGGATTTACGTGTAGGCGTCCGTGCCGGAGACTATGTGCCAGTGTATGAGAGCGGCTCAGATTGTTGGAAGGCTGGAATGGTCACGCTGACAGCCCCCACTCGCGAGGAACTGTACGAGCGTCGCCAGACCGTTGATAAAACCCTTGACGCAGTTTTGGAAAGTCATGCCAGAAAATCCTGTTGACAAAGATACTGAGAAGACCTGGGGTCGGGTGCTTGAGCGGAATCGCCTGAAGTATCCCAACGAATCCGTAGTACGCTGGCTGACTGCGGTGCGTGGCCACTATGGACAGTCCGCTCGTGCCCTAGAAATGGGGTTTGGATCAGGACAACACCTGCAGCTGCTTCTGGATCACGACCTCCGAGTCGATGGTACGGAGTTTCTTGAAACTGCCATTGAATTAGGCGAAAAGATACTGCGCGCACACCCGTTGGGCGGAGAAATAGTACGCGGCGATCTAGACCACCCCACAATCGAAGCACAAAGCTACGATCTTTTCCTGGCGTGGGGTGTGTTGTGTCTTCAGACGCGAAGCGAGATGCGACGCACGCTCACCCGTATTCACCGAATACTGCGACCAGGTGGTCGCGCTTGTATGGATTTCCGTACCCCACATAACTGGTTTTGCGGTCTTGGACGAGAGGTACCGTCGCCAGGCTCAAGATACTGGGAATTGGATGAGCGGGCAGAAGAGTACTGCGGGTTTCACTATAGTTTTCTTGATCTTGAAGAGTTGCAGGAATTGTTTGCCGACAGCCCCCTGGAGATAGAGGTTACAGAAAGGTTGGACTGGTGGAAGGGAGGCATGGATAAGAGACATTCCTGGTGGATCGTCCGCTGCATCAAAAAGTAGTATCACAGTAAATTAACGGCAATACGTTTCGCTACACCGCGATCGACAGCAACCGGAAGAGGACCCCCAACCTTTGAAGACACCGAGACCACTGACGGACATCGGCCTTGAGAGGCCGCCCTATCTGATTGCAGAAATGTCTGGCAATCACGATGGCTCTCTCGATCGAGCATTGCAGATCATAGATGCCGCCGCGGCGTCTGGAGCAGACGCGATTAAACTTCAGACTTACACCGCCGGTACGATGACTTTGCCGATCAGCACAGGTGAATTCACAATTAACGATCCGACATCTCTGTGGGACGGCGAGTCGCTACATGAACTTTACGAGCGCGCGCACACGCCCTGGGACTGGCATCAGACAATATTTGATCACGCTCGCAACCGCGGTCTTCTTTGTTTCAGCTCTCCCTTTGACGAAAGCGCCATCTCGCTCCTTGAATCGCTGAATGCGCCAGCTTACAAAATCGCGTCCTTCGAATGCATCGATCTGCCGCTCGTCGAGGCAGCGGCGTCGACTGGAAAACCGCTGGTAATCTCGACTGGCATGGCGACTCTCTCAGAGATCGGCGACGCAGTGGAGACCGCACGTTCAGCGAATTGCAAAGCATTGACGCTGCTTAAATGTACCAGTAACTATCCAGCAGACCCGGGTGATAGCCATCTGCGGACGATTCCACACATGCGAGAGCTATTTGGGTGCGAGGTGGGTCTGTCCGATCACACTCTTGGTATTGGCGCGGCACTGGGTGCGATCGCGCTTGGCGCCACAGTTATTGAGAAACACACTACGCTCTCGAGAGATGATGAAGGTGTCGATGCGGAATTTTCACTAGAGCCCGCGGAACTGGCGCAGCTTGCCACGGAGATGGAAACAGTATGGCGGGCACGCGGCCATATTAACTACGGCCCCATCGAATCCGAGCTCGGAGCCAGACTTCGACGGCGTTCTCTATACATAGCGGAAGATCTCGAATCGGGCGAGCAACTGACCCCAAAAAACCTCCGGCGCGTCCGTCCCGGACTCGGACTGCCGCCCCGTTACTTTGCTCAGCTTTTGGGGCGACGCGTCACGCGACCTGTGCGTAAAGGAACACCCATGAGTTGGGATCTTGTGATGAAGGACTAACCATTGCTATCCCGGCCTGAACGCGGCACGAAAAACTCACCTAGCGTCAGCAACCAGGGCAGAGGATAAACGCGCTGGGCGGCCGCAAACGTCAAAAGGAAACGTAGCACCATAGTTCCTGCAAAAGCCATGGCCGCTCCCGTGACACCAAAGTGATTGACCAGCGGAAAAAGGAAAATGAGATTGACGATGCCCGCCAGTAGTGTCAAAGCAGACAGCGTGCCTGTTCTGCGCGTGTAAAACAGATAGTTGGTAACCAGCAAATAATAGCCACCCGCTGCCTGCCCGACGATAAGCCACATCAAGATCGCCGCTACTCCAGAGTATTCCGCCGGTACTAAAGATTCCAGGTAACGGAAGACAAGGAAGATCAATACAGCGGAGAAAGCCGCGATCGAGAGGAATGCAGCGAGTGAAGAGCGCACTAACAAGCGCCGCGTCTGCGTTGCCTCATCATCAGATAACAGTTGGTACAGCCAAGGCACAATGGCATTGTTCAACGAACCGAAGCCGAGTTCGATCAATTGTGCTAGTTGTGAGGCAAACAGATAGACGCCAGCCTGTTCGAGCCCCAGCAAACCGGCAACTACCAATTTATCGGCAGCCGCGAGGCAGAACTTACCGAGGGCATGCGGTGTCAATGGAACTCCGTAGCGCAGGATTTCCCGGAAGTGATTCCCGTAGACGCGCGTAAAGTTCAGCAGCCTCTCGGTAAGCAGGCGGTAGATTCCGTACGATGCCACCACGAAAAGAGCGGCCAGATGCCCGAAGATACGATTTTCCGCAGTTGCGGCTAGCATCAGGATCAGACCGGCGGAGAAAGCAAGATCCAAGGCACTGCGCGCCGTCTGTGCCGTCCCATAAGCGAAGGCTTGCTTACGGGCCTGCGCCAAAGACTGGTAAAGAGTAATAAGCGAGGCGGCAGTTGAAGCCAACACTGCAGCGAGCAGCACCTCTTCTCCTACGCTTAGAGTCTTTGCCAAGAGTTGTCCGACCGCCCCTACAATCAGGACCAGACCGAGCGCGGTCAGCAACGAAACATGAATTGAAGCAGCTGCCAGCCGCGGGAGCCTGGCTCTCCCCTCCTCGCCATCGAAGTAGGACCGGGCAGCCGCGCCTGCCGTGTTCAACCCGACTAAAGTAAGAAAAAAAGCCACGGTGGATTGGTACACGCCAACAACACCATACTGCGTGGCGCTGAGGTGACTGGTGAGGAAGAAGATTAGCGCTAGGTACAGAGCACCACTGATACCGGTCGCGCCCACATAAATCACTGAGTCCGTTATAAGTCGAGTCGCGACCGCTGCGGGACGAGGTTCTGATGCCCGAGCCATAGTGGCTGCTTCTATCGCTAAAGGCAGCGAATACCGGCAGCGAGCATCGTGTCCCTCACTCTCGCCAGCTCCGGCTTCTCGTTTGCGAGGTGTTCGATACCTACCGCTGTGCAATGTAAGGACGGATTCAGCTGCTTTAGCGTAAGCAGGGCCGAACTGGAAACGCTTACAACTTCACTGATCGGCAATCCGTCCAGGAGGCTCTCAACCGGTCGATCCTTCGGCAATATCTCAACATCGTCAGGTATGGGTACGCTTGGTTGATCCTGGGAAACATGAGCCTTGTACACGACTTTCCGTGAATTTAGGTATTGCGTGACCTGTGCCTCGATCGCTTGTCTCAGAGTTTTGCGCAACGTGTGTAGAGGCTGGTCCACAAACAGCACAGCTTCACCCGCGCCTGCGGGTTTCACGGGCGCCAGTCTCAGTGGGCAAATGCGACCGTAGCGGGTTCGGAGCCCTGCCTCATTAAAAGTATAGGTTGATGAGTAGTCGACCGCATCGGCACCAGTGAGTGCACCGGTATAAAACCTGTAGCGCCCTCCACACAGCTTCATAATGAGCGCCTTCCACCCCATGTGCAGTCTTCGCTGGAGATCTACATTGACATCGTAGTAGTTGAGGACACCATCTGGGAGTAAGTGCACTTGATCGGGCTTAAGGTCGATCGCGGCGAAATTTGCCATCGAGTGGAAGACATGCGGAACATATACGTGCAGTTCGGTGCAGCGCGATCGTAGCTCGTGTAATTTGCGAATAGCCAGTCGGTAAACGCGGAAATTATCCAGCGAATAACCTCCCTGCGGCAAACTGAATTGCTCGCAATCAGAGTTCGAAGGTACATCCAGAGGAACGCCTGAGAGTCTGAACACCATCGAACGTCCTGAGACACCCTCCAAAAGCAGTGGTACGGCGACGGCCTGCTGGGCGCCAATGACGAAGAACGCCGAGCCAACGCGCTCGGTCGCCGACTGGTGAGCCAAAACCTGCCGCTCAGTGTTCACTCGTATAAACATACATACCAAGACGACTTCGCAGCTGCGCCTTGGTAAAGCGGTAGACCCGGGAACTGGTAGTGTCGGTTTCGTATAGCGAAAACACCAGACCCTTCGCGTGATACTGCAACCGCCATACTCATCCACTCAAGAGATGAATGAGATCTGCGAAATGGCAGCATACTCACGTTCGAACGCCTGCATTCAAGCAGTGACTTCGGTTTTTCTCGCATCCTCGGTGTCTTGACTCATAAAACGCTGTTCACCGCAGTGACGCACCTATCCAGATCACAATCAGTCATCGTCGGATAAAGCGGTAGTGAAATAGCGCGCTCATAAAAGGACTCACTATTCGGGTAGTCGCCCTGCTTGAATCCTAAACCCAGGTAGTAGGGCTGCGTGTGAATGGGAATGTAGTGAACATTAACTCCAATTCCTTCGCGCCTAAGTTTTTCAAACACGCTTTGCTTCGCAGATTTCCTGTCAGCGGGTAACAGTACAATCGCCAAATGCCAGGACGAGCGTGTACCTTCGTCGGGAAGTACGAGTGTGCAACCTTTGAGATTTTGCAGGTAGTACCCGGCGATTTCTGCCCGACGGCCTACGTAATTATCCAACCGAGAGAGCTGGGAGACACCAAGCGCCGCGTGGAGTTCGCTCAAACGATAGTTGAACCCGAGTGCCTGCTGTTCGTAGTACCAAGGTCCGTGGCTTGGTTTACTGAAATGTGCGTTATCTTTCGTCACTCCATGCGTTCGCAGTTCGCCCATGCGCCTTGCCAGCACTTCGTCGTTCGTCGTAGCAACACCTCCTTCGGCCGACGTGACGATCTTCACTGGGTGAAAACTGAATACGGTAACAACACTGTCAGAGCAGCTCCCGACAGCATCAGAATATCGTTCAGCTCCAATAGCATGAGACGCGTCTTCCACTATGTGGACTCCACGCGGTTCACAGAGAGCGCGCAACTTAGCGACGTTGTACGGATGACCAGCCAGATGTACAACGACTAGTATTTTAGGTAGCTTTCGATCGTTTTCCGCCTGCAGCAATTTGGATTCCAGACTGGCCAGGCAGAGCGCTCCCGAATTCTCATCGACGTCGACGAAGTCGACGGTTGCGCCGCAATACAAGGCGCAATTTGCTGACGCCACAAACGAGACAGGAACGGTCCACAGAGAATCACCAGGACCGAGGTCAAGTGCCATACAGGCAATATGCAATGCAGACGTCGCGCTGTTACAAGCTACACCAAAACTGGCCCCAACTCGGTCCGCGACGGCGCGCTCAAAGGCAGGAACAACTTCGCCTTGCGTTAAGTAATCTGACTTTAGGACTTCCAGAACGGCCGCACAGTCATCGTCCGTAACTTCCTGGCGACCATAGGGGATCACGGTGCGCGCCCGGCTGAGCGGCGCTCGTAGCCAGCCAACCACTGACGCTCATAAGCCGCGAGCCACTCTCTGAATCTATCCGGCTTCATCCATTGCGAATTGGTATCGCTCCGATATACGAAACTGGTATCGACCGGTTTTCCATCTTTAATCCGTTGCTCACAGTCAGACCAACGATTAATAGCAGGCAAGATTTTATAGTGCCCGCCGTACTCAAAAGTCTGAGACGCGTCTTCTTCGCTAATCATCTGCTCATGTAACTTCTCGCCCGGCCTAATTCCCACAACCTCCAGACGAGCATCAGGTGCGACTGCGCGAGCAAGATCGGTGATTGTCATGGACGGGATCTTCTTCACGTAGATTTCGCCTCCCTCCATATCGGCGAACGCGTGCCAAACCAGCTCAACCCCCTCCTCCAAAGTGATCATAAAGCGCGTCATGCGTAGATCCGTGATGGGTAAAACGCCCTTCTCCCGCTGCGATAGGAAATACGGTATCACCGAGCCACGCGACCCCATGACGTTACCGTACCGGACTACTGAGAATCGGGTACCGTGCTCTCCGGAGTAGGCGTTACCAGCGACGAACATCTTGTCAGAGGCGAGCTTAGTGGCGCCATAAAGGTTTACCGGGGCGCATGCTTTGTCGGTTGACAACGCCACAACGCGCTCAATCCCCTTATCGATCGCTGCGTCAATTACATTCATTGCGCCAAGAATATTGGTCTTGACGCATTCGAAAGGATTGTACTCAGCAATTGGTACAATTTTTGTGGCCGCAGCGTGCACAACGAAGTCGACACCATCAAGTGCTCGGTTCAGGCGCTCGCGATCTCGCACATCGCCTATAAAAAACCTGAGCCTGCTTTCGTTCTGATAGTGGCCGGCCATCTCCCACTGCTTCATTTCATCACGCGAGAAGATAATGATCTTGCTTGGGTCGTACCGTTCCAAAACCATGGGCACGAAGCGACGCCCAAAGGAACCGGTTCCCCCCGTCACAAGGATGCTCTTCCCATCGAACATAGCGTGGTCTTCTCATAAGGCGTGGTGCCAATCGTTGCTGCAATTATCCTGCAACGCAACCCATTATTTATGGAAGCCAGCCTCTATGGCCTGGTGAAGCACGTCTGACCGGGACCTGTTTAGGCCTATATGCAAAAGCTCACCAACGGCTCGTCCTGCCTAAAGACTAGACCGAACACAGCGATCTTCCCCGATTGCAGGTAGCGCGGAACTACGAGTGGCATAATCGTCGGGGGTTTGGAAGAAAACGATAGTGCTACTTGGGAGACAGTCTCGTCCGTTAAAATGCTGTCCGACCAACACTCAACGCCTGGCTGGTACCACGCAGGTAACCTCCATAACATGAGCCGGATGCGGGCAATACTCAGATGACAGATAAACCCAGTAAAGCAAAGACGCAATCTGAGACGCGAAGCTTCAGCCAGCTAACAAGGGCCATCGAAGAGATTGCGGAAAAACTCGAATCTGACGACGTGGAACTTGAACCTGCGATAGAGCTCTACGAGAAAGGCGTCAAGCTCATAAAAGAGGCGCAGAACCGGCTGGCTGAGGCCGAGCAGCGGATCAACATGCTGA
>JBCCNK010000096.1:0-11695 GCA_039025875.1 Pseudomonadota bacterium | reverse complement strand
GCAGTCATCTTCTGCGTCGGGACTTGCAAAACTCCTATCGAAATGCCCTAGAGACCAACGCTGCCTACAATGCAGCGCAACTGGGCGCTCCAGAACTTGGAACCGCTTTTCCTCAAACCGGCCTGGGAAGTCAGCTCAGAGGTGTGGCCAACTCCATCTCCATTCGAGATCAATTAGGGGTATCTCGTCAGGTGTTCTTTGTTGGGATTGGAGGCTTCGATACGCATGACAATCAGGCCGGGAGTCTTCCACAGTTGTTGAGTGAGCTTGACGGTGCAATCGGTGCTTTTGCGGAGGCGATGCGCGAACTTGGTCAGCACTCAAACGTGACGCTGTTTACCGCTTCAGATTTTGGCCGCACCTTGGCGGTAAACGGCGATGGCACGGATCACGGATGGGGTGGTCACCAACTTGTCGTTGGCGGTGCCGTCGCCGGGACACAGATACTGGGAACACCAGCGCCACCGGTTTTCGACCACGACCTTGATGCGGGGGGCGGGCGAGTTATTCCAGGTCTATCCGTGGAGCAATTTGCCGCACCGCTTGGGTCTTGGTTCGGTTTGAACAACGATGAGCTCGCTTCCGCCTTGCCGTCGCTCGGCAACTTCGATTCAGCTCGGCTAAACCTGTTCTCCAGCTAGGGTCTTGGGGAATCATCCAAACTATTTGGCAACATAAGCTTGAGTAGCAAGCGTCCAGTGATTACTTTTGGAGGCTGATGAATCAAACGGCGCTGTCTGATGAATGCACTGAATCCATCCCTGACACTAGGGATCGAAGAGGAGTATCTACTGGTGGACCCTGTTTCCCGGGACCTTGCCACCGATCCGCCGGACAAGCTCTTCGAGGATTGCGAGAACTGTCTCGGCAGCCACGTCAGTACCGAGTTTCTCCGTAGTCAGCTAGAGATCGGCACACCGGTATGCGCCGATCTTGATGAAGCCGAGCGCGAGCTGAAACGCCTCCGCTCTTGCGTCGCCGATATTGCACGAGACCACGGTCTGCGGATCATCGCCGCATCGACGCATCCGTTTGCAGACTGGGAAACGCAAAAGCACACACCGAAGGAGCGCTACGACAATCTCGCCCGCGATATGGGAGGTGCAGCTCGGAGGATGCTGATCTGCGGGATGCATGTGCATGCCGGTATCGAAAACCCTGATCTGCGCATTGATCTCATGAATCAGGTGAGCTACTTCCTTCCGCATCTGCTGGCTCTGTCGACATCGTCGCCGTTCTGGCAAGGACAGGACATGGGTATGCTGTCTTCTCGCTTGACAGTGTTCGACGGAATGCCTCGCACCGGCGTACCGGATCGGTTTGAAAGCTACGCAGACTACGAACGGCTACTGCAGCGCATGATAGACTCTGGCGCCCTTGATGACGCATCCAAGATTTGGTGGGACGCACGTCCATCTGCGCATTTTCCTACGTTGGAGATGCGTATTACGGACGTATGCACGAACATCAGAGATGCGCTCTCGATAGCCGCGTTATACCAGGCCATTCTCAAGCACCTTGTCCGATTGCGCCGACGCAATCTTCGCTGGCGTGTCTATCCAACAATGCTACTCAAAGAAAACCGCTGGCTGGCTCAGCGTCACGGCGTGGACGGAAAGCTGGTTGATCTTGGCCATGGTCGCCTGTCTGAGTTTTCACAGCTCATTGCAGAACTGACCGAAATGGTTCGTGATGAAGCCGAAGAACTCGGGAGCATTCGATTTGTCGAGCACGCGCGGCGCATGCCAGAACGAGGCACGAGTGCTAGAAAGCAGTTGAACATCTATCATCAAGCAGTCTCAGATGGTGCTGAGACACGCGAAGCGCTTCGAGCGGTTGTTGATTTTCTGATCGAAGAAACGGTATCCGGATTGAACTAAGGGTCGCGGCGCGGGACGCACGATGCGCTCAAAGTGCTGCGAGGGACTGACCAGTCGTTAAGCCACCGCGCGTTTCAAAATCAGAACGCAACGACGCCTCTAGTCCGTTATCGTCAAGTTGCCGAAGCAGATCGGCACTTACGCTAAAACTCCGGCAATACTTGGGCAGCGCTTCGACAGGAAATTCATGCCAAAAAGGCTGGCTCCAGCGGCCGCAGAAGGCTTCCAGGCCGTTTGATTCTGGTACCAGAGCAAGATGTAGTGTGCAGCGAGAATCGCAGGACTCAATGAGATCACCATTGAGATGAACTGCGAGAAACGCGATCCCACGCTCCGAATCATGCTCGTAGTAGAAGTCATCGATTACTTGAGACTTCGCGGCTTTGCGAGATTCCTGCCAGGGGATGGTGTTTCCCGATTGCTCAGCATGCAACCTGGATTTTGACCCGTTGAACTCCGAGGGAAAGTTTCCCAAGACGGAGTATTCAGATTCAAGCTCATCGCGCATCTCCGAAAGAAAAGTCGATGCTTCGAGCAAGCGGGCGCGCTGCGAATAGTCGGCGTAAAACGAGAGCCCGACCGAAACAACCACCCAACCTACGGCCAGTAAAGTGACAAAGTCGACGATTGACGCCCCCTGCTGCCTGCGAGCCGCATCACGCCTTGGCACCGAAAGAGGTGTAGGCGACTGAGCTGGGACTTTTGCTGACTTCATGGATTTCATGTTCGCATGCCTGATGTCCATCATTCGCTGACCCGCACGTTCGATGCATCTGACAGTAGTGTGAGTTTGCTGTATCCGAAACGTCGCGGATCCGGCGTCGTGATGGTGATAAGACTTCCGGCTGCGTCTATTTCGAGCGGCGGTACGCAAACTTCGCGCACGTCAGTGGTTGTAAGCAGTGCCGCAGGGGCAAGAGTGCCGCTCAGGCTATCGAGCTTGCGAAGGCAATAGGTCGCAACTTCGATGGGCTCGCTCGAAGTGAGCTGCAAATCGACTTGCTTCTCCAGGTAGTTGCTTGCGAAGCCGTATCCTATGAACGCGACGCAGGCCGCGACAACCAGCCATTCCAGGGCGGGCACCAGAACCGAGCTTTCGTCGATGCGTTGTGAGTTGGCCGCTTCGGCCTGTTGAGCGAGAATTTCCTCCCGCGCCATCTTGGCGGTCTTGATGTTCAGCGGCTTCGCGTCAGAGGGGATTTCGCCAGAGCACTCGTGGCAGATTGGACCTTCAAATTCTCGAAACGTGACGGCTTCGTCACAAAAATATCGCCCGCAGACCACGCAACTTACCGTGGCGGGAACATCTTTCTTGATCGCGCAGTAGTTTGTCGCCATCGCCTTCGCTTCTTGTGTGTTATCTGCCAGAACGCGGCTCTATGCGTGAGCACGCGGTGTAAAGAGTTGCTCGCCGTATTCGTGGGGGTTATCACGTCAGGGCTCTCAAAACCGAGGTACCCGTTTGTCCGGTCGTGCTCGACGGCTTGTAGTGGATAGCGGCATCGAGAGATTCGAATTTAGGTCGCCCTTCTGGGGTTCCACATCGAAAATCGCAAACTTAGGATGAAAAGAAGACAGCATAGACACGCAGAAAAATCTCCGCGCCACAATCAGCACAATAATGGTGCAAGAGACTTGTCTTGCCTTCTTCCAGCCGCAGGGGCAGAGAGCAGCTAACGGCGTAAGAAGCTAAAATTTTAGACTCGCTGTGCACCTGCCTCGCGCAGAGTCTTAAGGGTAGGAAACCCATTCACAGCCATAAATAGGTCCGTCTCGGCGAGAATGCAGCGCAGCACATGGGCCGCGCCCTCGGCGCCGCCGAGCGCCAGTCCGTAAGCGTAGGGCCGACCGACTCCAACTGCGGTCGCTCCCAAAGCGATCGCTTTAACAACATCGGTACCTGAGCGAACGCCCGAGTCGAACAGTACCGGAGTGGTTCCAGATGCTTCGACCACACCAGGCAAGAGGTCAATGGTAGCGATACCGCTGTTTGCCTGTCGTCCACCATGGTTAGAGCAATAAACGGCATCAATCGCCGCATCGACAGCTCGTCGCGCGTCATCCGGATGGCAAATACCTTTGAGCACAATCGGCAAGGATGTCGACGCACGCAGCCAGGCCAGATGCTCCCAGGTAAGTACTTCACCAAACACTTCCGCGAACTTTAAAACGGCGGCGCGTGGATCATCTTCCGGTGGTTGAGTGAGTAAACTGCGAAAAACCGGGTCACAGAAATAGTTGTATAGCACGTGACCTCGCAGCTGGGGAAAGTTGGCCGCCTGCAGGTCTCTTGGTCTCCAGCCTGTAACCCAGGTATCCAGTGTTACGACAATGGCCTTGTAGCCGGCCCTCTCAGCGCGCTGAATCAGACTTTCTGCAAGTTCCCGATTCTTGGGGGTGTACAGCTGAAAGTACGCGGGCCCATCACCGCAATGGGTAATCACATCTTCCAAGGAGTCGTTCGCGAGAGTGGAAGCCGTAAAGGGCACACCCGCGAGCGATGACGCCTGCGCGGCTGCGATATCACCATGATGATCCTGCGTGCATATCCCGTTCACACCCACCGGTGCCATGAACAGTGGATTGGGCAACGTATCGCCAAAAAGACTAATGGACAGATCCCGGTGCGTGGTATCCACAAGCATCCGAGGGACAACCCCCCAGTGACTGAACGCCTGGGCATTGCGATCCTGCGTGACCTCGTCACCACAGCCACCCTGGACGTAGCTCAAAACATCGGGTGACAGCGCAGCGGTGGCACGCTCTACCAACCCTGCGAAGTCGACCGGATACTTCGGGACTTCACCCTGCAATCCGCCGAGATAGATCTCCATCTGAAAGTCGCCGTAGTGGGGGCCCGCGGTCGAGGTGGAATTGTCGGGCTGAGTGGAGGATTCAAAGGGCTCATTGGGATGTGGGCTATTCATTATGGTCTCTCCCAGTTACATTCGATGATTCTTGGAGAATAGCAGACCCTAGTGCGAATTCCGTTGGCGACAGAACCGTTACCCGACCACCACAGGCACCTTGGCACTCAGCAGGCGCTATGCGAGCATCACCTTCGCTCTGCGGTTCACCTCGCAACGAACTTCTCTTTTATGTGACATACCGAATATGACGGACCGAATCCTCGGTAAGACCGACCGCACGACATGCCTCTCTACGCCCAGCCCACTATTCGTGTTTGCCGTGGCGTTTTTAGTCTCCGGCTACGGCGAGGCGGCTTCCCTTGATCAACAGGTAGAGAGTATCGTCCGCCCGCTAGCCAATGCGCTTGCCAGCTTAGTCTTCTACCCGATCAACCTGTTTGGTCAGCCGTTTCCGCTTATCGTGCTGTGGTTGGCTGCGGCTGCAGTGTTCTTCACCCTCTATCTAGGTTTCATCAACATTCGGGGATTCGCAGAGGCATTGCGGCACGTGCGCGGGGACTATCACGACCCTAACGCCCGTGGTGAGATCTCTCATTTTCAGGCCGTCGCCACAGCTGTCTCAGGCACGGTTGGCGTGGGAAACATTGGGGGAGTCGCCATTGCCATTGTAATTGGCGGTCCTGGTGCGGCGTTCTGGCTGGTCATGGCCGGGTTTCTCTCAATGTCCACCAAGCTGGTCGAGTGCACGCTCGGGGTCAAGTATCGGAGGTATAACAGTGATGGATCCGTCTCCGGCGGACCTATGTACTATTTGGAGAGTTGCTTCAAAAACCGCGGAAGACCGGGCATCGGCAAAGCACTAGGGCGCTTTTATGCGCTGTGCCTGGTGGTCGGCTGCCTCGGGATTGGCAACATGTTCCAATCTAACCAAGCCTACGTGCAGTTCCTCGTTATTACCGGTGGTGAACAGAGTTTTTTTGCCGACAAAGGCTGGTTGTTCGGTCTGGCCATCGCCGGCGCGGTTGCCGTGGTCATTCTCGGGGGCATTCGTTCTATTGCGCGAGTGGCCAGCTTGCTCGTTCCCTTTATGGGCCTTCTGTATGCGCTTTCTGCGTTAGTGATCATCGCCATGAGCTATGAGCAGATACCCGGGGCGTTGTCATTGATTATGAGTAGCGCGTTCAATACCGAGAGCGTCACCGGCGGCATGGTCGGCGCCATTATTGTCGGCTTTCAACGTGCTCTGTTTTCTAACGAGGCGGGCATTGGATCAGCATCGATCGCCCACTCAGCGGTACAGACCAACCACCCACCGTCTGAGGGTCTGGTGTCGCTTCTCGAACCCTTCATCGATACCGTCGTCATCTGTACGCTGAGCTCGCTCGTCGTTGTCACCACGGCTTTCCCCTACGGTTTAATCGATCAGGGCTATGAGGGTATTGAGCTGACCTCGGCGGCATTTGCCTATCACGTAAGCTGGGCGCCCTACCCCCTGGCCGTGGCAGCCTTGCTGTTTGCTTTTTCGACGAGCATTTCCTGGTCCTACTATGGCCTGAAAGGCTGGACCTATCTCGTAGGTGAAGGGAAAGTGATGCAGGGGTTGTTCAAGATTGTGTTTTGCGCGTTTCTAGCCCTAGGTTGCATGATTCAGCTAACAGCAGTTCTCGACTTTTCGGACGCGATGGTCTTCCTGATTGCTATACCCAACATTCTTGGACTCTACTTTTTTGCACCTGAAGTCAAAAAAGACGTAAGCGAGTATCTGCTTGAGCTCAAGCGACGCAGGCTGACCCGCGGGCACGAGGATTTGCAGCAGCAGTAACGGCCATCTCCCACCGACACTTGCCTGGCGTCGCGAACGTCTCGGCAAGAAACCAAATAGGCGTCACTCGCTTCAATATCGATCTGTTTGATGGTTCTGCTGCCGATTCGCTAAGTAGTGGTGGCTAGCCCAAGAACACACCAGCACGCTCGGGAATCTGGATTTAGCGCTGCGATACAGGCTCCATTTGTATTTTCTTGGCGGTTGCAAACTGTACCCGCGTTCGTTCGCTAGGTTTCGTTGCGAGTTCTCGTTGGCCGCTGATCAGGTTTTGACTGGTTGGATTTGAGTCACCACGGCGAACAGGCGCGTACTTTCTGCGACACCACAAAACCGGTAACCCAGAACCATGTCCACTGCACTGTTCATCTGGCCTCACCAACTTTTCAAGGAGCACCCGGGATTAGCGCCAAACCCCGATCAGGTCGTGCTGTTCGAAGATCCGCTGTTCTTTGGCGACCCAGAATACCCGGCATGCCTGCACAAGCAAAAGCTCTGGCTGCATCGAGCTTCGATGCAGCACTACGCCGCGGCATTGGAGAGCGCAGGTCATAAAGTCGACACCGTGCGCTACGAGAACGACGCAGATCTGCTCGCACGAACACTCCTGGCGAGGAAGCAAGAGGGTGTCACAACCATACGCTACGCAGAACTGGTGGACTTTAGCGCCGAGCGCCGGCTTGAAGCCGCAGCCGATGCGGCCGGTCTAGATCTTGCGCCACTACCCAGTCCTGGATGGCTGAACAGTCAGTCCGACAATGACGAGTGGTCCGCGGGACGTAAACGTTGGTTTATGGCCGAGTACTACAAGTTTCAGCGTCGTCGCCTCGATCTACTGATGGACGACCATGAGCCAGTGGGCGGTAAGTGGTCCTTTGACGAAGACAATCGAAAGAAAGTGCCCAAGAAACTGTATTCCCAAATCCCTGATTTGGTACTGCCAGCCCACAATGATATCGACCAGCAGGCGCGCGAAAGCGTAGAGCGAGACTTTCCACAGGCACTCGGCTCGCTCGATACACTTTATTACCCAAGCACTCATGACGCGGCGAGTGAATGGCTCGATGAGTTCCTCGAAACCCGCTTCGAGCGTTTCGGCGCCTATGAAGATGCCATCGTTGCGGGCCAGAGCTGGCTCTGGCATGCGGTCCTCACGCCGATGCTCAACAGTGGCCTGCTCACTCCCCAGCAGGTGCTGGAAAGAACGCTAGACCATGCAGAAAAGACCGATGTACCGCTGAACAGTCTGGAAGGCTTCGTTCGCCAGCTCATAGGATGGCGTGAGTTCATGCGCGCCACCTATCGGGATCTGGGGGTCGCGATGCGGACCACGAATCACTGGAAACATGAACGACGCATACCCCAGAGCTTCTATGATGCCAGCACGGGCATCGCTCCGATTGACGACACGATTACGCGAATCCTGGATACAGGCTACTGCCATCACATCGAGCGCCTGATGGTGCTGGGCGGGTTCATGTTCCTCTGCGAGTTTGATCCGAACGATGTGTATCGCTGGTTTATGGAGATGTTCGTCGACAGCTACGACTGGGTGATGGTGCCGAACGTTTACGCGATGAGTCAGCATGCCGATGGTGGGCTGATCACCACCA
Source organism: Pseudomonadota bacterium (assembly GCA_039025875.1). GTDB lineage: Bacteria > Pseudomonadota > Gammaproteobacteria > Pseudomonadales > Halieaceae > Congregibacter. Next base: position 3,510 of record JBCCNK010000096.1, on the reverse strand, counting down.
AACCCTACTTTTCCGGGTCCAACTACATCAAAAAGATGAGCGACTGGGGTAATGGTGATTGGACAGAAATCTGGGACGGTTTGTACTGGAGCTTCATTTGGAAGCACCGAAAGGAGCTCGGTACCAATCCGCGTTGGGCCATGATGTGCCGAACGGTTGAACGTATGGATGAGATGAAGCGCGCCGGACATCTGAAGAACGCAAAAGCCTTTCTGAAACGCCTCGATGCATCAGCACAAGTCAGCTAGGGAGCCTCTGAACACCCAGACCAGGCGGGCGCGCCCAGTAGGTCTTCTCTAGCTCGCAGGATATCGGAAGACTCAAGCGCTGCGCAGGATCACTCGTGCAGCATTCTTTCCGGGTATTCCCGATACCCCGCCACCAGGATGGGCGCCGGAGCCGCAGAGAAACACGTTGTCGATAGGCATCTGATGCGCAGCGTAGCCACCCACCGGCCTAAGTGAGAACAGCTGATCGAGGGACAGCTTTCCGTGAAAGATGTCGCCACCAACCATATTCAGTCGGCGCTCGATGTCCAGAGGTGAGGTAACCTGCCGACCGACGATCGCCGACTTAAAGTTGGGCGCGTAGTCGGCCACGGTCTCGATCACCTGATCGGCGACTTTTTCTTTTACCTCATCCCAGCTTTGGTGCGCGGGCAAATGCCGGCGGAAATGCTGGCAGAACAGGCTCATCACATGACACCCGTCGGGTGCCAAAGTGTTGTCCATAAGAGTGGGAATGCACATCGATATGATCGGCTTTTGCGCCCAGCCATCTCGCTTGGCATCTTCGTAGGCATCGTCGATGTAATTGAGGGACGGACAGATATCGATGGTATTTTTCATTGCGCCCAGCCCTGCCTGATCATGGGCTAGCGACTCAAACTTGGGCAACTCGCCGAGTGCCACATTCATCCGAAATGTAGCCGACTCGCTTCGATAGGCTTTGATCCGCGTCCGAAAATCATCGTTGGTGAGCGCCGGATCGATCAAATCGCCGAACAGTATCTGCGGATGCGTGTTCGCGGCAATACTGGACGCGCGATAGCGTCGCCCGTCCTCTGTGACCACACCGGTTGCTCGACCATTTTTTATCGTCACCTCGGCGACCGCCGCTCCTGTCACTATGTGTGCGCCGAATGCTCGTGCAGAACTTGCCAGAGCGTCCGCTATGGCGCCCATGCCACCACGAGCGTAGGCCCAGGCGCCGGTGCGTCCGTCAACCTCGCCAAACACGTGGTGCAAAAGCACATAGGCCGTCCCTGGAGTCCAAGGGCTTGCGAAGTTACCGATCACTCCTTCGAAACCGTACAGCCCCTTTACAGGATCGCTTTCGAACCAACGATCGAGCAGATCGCCGATCGACATGGTCATCAGTTCACTGAGTTCTATCTGGCGGGCCGATGAGAGCCTGCGAAAACCATTCGCCGTTTTGAGCAGACGCCAGAGATCGGAGAGTCCGCCTCCAAAATTTGGAGGAATAGTCTGCGCGATCTCCCGTACCAGATCCCCCATCGCTTCGAGCATGGCTTCGAATTGGGGATAGGCCTCAGCGTCCGCCTTCGAAAAACGAGCGATTTCCTTTTGCGCCCGGGTCGTGTCCCGCGGCAGATACATGTGATCGTCGGGAAGAATCGACAGTGCTCCGCCGGGACGGTGAAGTAGCTCAAGTCCATGTCGGTTCAGATCAAGGTCGCGAATGACACTCTGATCAAGCAGGCTAACCAGGTATGAGAAGACCGAATTTTTAAACCCCGGATGAAACTCCTCGGTTAGCGTGGCGCCACCGAGCTCGTCCCGGCGCTCAAGCACCAGGACGCTTTTTCCGGCGCGAGCCAGATACGCTGCACAGCAGAGACCGTTGTGGCCACCCCCGACTACGACGACGTCATAGAATTCCTGCATTAATTCCTCAGCTCTTTCGCGTTTTGCCGCCATCCATACGAAGGGGACTGACCGCCTGATTGCCAGCACATCAAGTTGCACCATCTGTGCCGCAAAAACAGCCGAGATGAAACCACCGGCGATACTTACCAAGCAAGCGTCGACCTGGGGGCACTCCCAGGTCGCCCACGAGTCAAAGCTCTCCGGCTGCAATCCTCGATGCTCGCAAAGGGAGCCGCTCTATCTATCCGATCCGGACGTCACCGGAGTCTGAGTGAGATATAGTCTTCATAAGCTGGCGATAATGAAGGGCATCCGATGAATTTTCCAAATCAAGGCCAGACTCCCGCTGCTATATTGAAACAGCTGGAGAGCCTGAAAGAGAACGACCTACCCTGGCAGGAAGGACGCGTTTTCGCCTACATCTATGACGCCGGGTCGGAAGCAAAGAAGTTGCTTGCCGACGCAATGACGCTTTTCCTCACTGAGAACGGACTGGATCCAACGTCTTTTCCCTCTTGCCTTGAGCTCGAGAAGGAGGTGATCGGGATGGCTATCGATCTACTGAACGGAGGCGAGCAGGCCACAGGAACCTTTACCTCAGGCGGGACCGAGAGCATCCTCCTGTCGCTAAAGACCACCCGCGATTACTATCGTAAGCATGCACCAGAGATTACCGCCCCTGAGGTAGTCCTGCCCGTCACCGCACATCCTGCGTTTTACAAAGCCTGTAGTTATTTTGATCTCAAGCCCATAGCGGTCGAGGTTGACGACAATTACTGCGCGATTCCAGAGGCGATGGAGGCGGCGATATCGGAAAACACAATTCTGCTGGTTGCCTCCGCGCCCTCGTACGCTCATGGCGCAATCGACCCTATTCGTGAGATTGGAGAAGTCGCATTACGCCACGGGAAGCGCCTGCACATCGACTGCTGCGTGGGGGGGATGTACCTGCCTTTTGCGAAAGAAATCAACCGCGAAATTCCGGACTTCGACTTCTCGGTGCCGGGGGTGACGCAAATCTCGATGGACTTTCACAAATGGGGCTATGCTGCCAAAGGTGCATCCTGCATTCTGTACAAAGATCGCGAATTCCGCAGGCATCAAATCTTCTCCTGCGCGAACTGGACAGGCTACGCAATCATCAATCCGGGGGTCACCTCAGCCAAAAGTGCGGGGCCAATCGCGGCGTGCTGGGCAATCCTGCGCTACATGGGCCGAGAGGGCTACCTGCGTATGGTGCGGGCTACGCAGGAGGCATCGCAGAAGATTGTGAGGGCCGTCTCGGACATCGAAGGGCTTGAAATTATGGGGCACGGCACGCTGAACATGCTTGCCCTGCGAGCGACAGGCTTTGATGTCTTCGCGCTGGCAGACGCGATGAAAGCCCGTAGTTGGTTTATTCAGCCTCAGTTTTCGTTCGCGAATAGCGCCGAGAACCTGCATCTCTCTGTGGGGCACCACAATGTGCACATGATCGACGAGTTTATTGATGATCTGAAGGCAGTAAGTGCTGAGCTGCGAGAAAGGCAGCGAGGATGGGAGCGCACTGTGCTGCCCAAAGAAGTAACCGATCTGATTGCCAACTCTGGACCGGAAGTTCTCGATCAACTGAGTGACGTGC
>JBCCNK010000095.1:0-11704 GCA_039025875.1 Pseudomonadota bacterium | reverse complement strand
CGCTTCGGCCCCTCCCCGCCCGCCCGCCGACTTGCACAACCAGTTGGTCCATACGTTCGGGACCTCGAAAGTCAGATCCATGCAGTAGAGCGTCGCAATCGATGATTCCGACCAGCTGAACATTCGGCAAATGATGCCCCTTACTCAGCATCTGTGTGCCCATGATGATGCTCGCCCCGTCCGTTTGTGCCACTTCGTCTAGCTTGCTACTGATGCTGGTACCCGTAACGACATCGCTGTCCAGGCGATGGATCGGGACATCGAAGTTCTGGAGGAGATACTCCTCAAGCTGCTCGGTGCCCAGGCCGCGTGCTAGAAGTGCGGTGCTGCCGCAGGCCGAGCAGCGCTCCGGCAACATCTGCTGGAGCCCACAGTAGTGGCAAAGCAGTCGCCGGCGCCGGAGGTGAACTGTAAGCCGCGCATCGCAATGCTCGCACTCAGCCACCCAGCCGCAATCGTGACATTGCAGTGCCGGTGCGTAGCCGCGCCGATTCAGAAACAGCAGGGCCTGGTCGCCGTTCGCCAAGGTGTGGCGAAGTGCCCGAAGTAGAGGCTCGCTCATCCCCGCCTGCAGAGGGCTTCCCCGTACATCGATGGCAACAATTTGCGGGAGCTCTCCACCCCCCTGTCGCATTCGCAAGCGATGATGCTTGTAGCGTCCCCTCGATGCGTTAAAGAGCGTTTCCATCGCGGGAGTGGCGCTTCCAAGAATGACCGGGCAGTTCTCAATCTGAGCGCGTTTGACGGCGACGTCGCGTGCCGAGTAGCGGAATCCGTCCTGCTGCTTGTACGACGGATCGTGTTCTTCATCCACGATTATCAGGCCGAGCTTCTGGAACGAGCAGAAAACTGCAGAGCGAGTCCCTACCGCTATGCTGGCGTTACCGAGCTTCAGGTCCTGCCAATTGGCCACCTTTTGTCCTGCCGCCACGGACGAGTGAAGAGCGACGGTGCGTGCACAAAACCGTGCCCGGAAGCGATTCAGCGTCTGCGGTGTCAGGCCGATTTCGGGGACGAGCACCAGGGCCTGCTCGCCGCGTTTCAGAACAGTCTCTATCAGACGCAGGTAGACTTCGGTCTTACCGCTGCCGGTGATGCCATCGAGAAGATGGCACCGAAACCCATCCATGGGCAGACCTTCGAGAATCTCTCGTTGTTCGGTACTTAGCTGCGGTGGATCTTCTCGTCGCGACCTTGTATCCGATGCAGCCACTGCGGCGGTCTGAATAAGATCAAGCTTTTTTAAGGCTCGAAGGACTGCGCTGGAGACACCCTCGGTCTTGAGTGCCTGATTGGTTTGCGGGCACCCCTGCAGCAAGGCTATAGCTGCCGCCCTCGAAGGAGCTCGTGGGAACGACCCCGCAGCCAGTCCTCGTCCTCGCTGTGTTAATTCCCAGCCATTGTGGGGAAGTGAGCGCCCGGCCCTTAGCGCACCTGGCAACGCCGCGGCGAAGACTTCGCCTATGGGATGTTGGTAGTACTCAGAAGCCCAGCACAGAAGTTTGAGCAGCTTCTCACTCATAAGCGGCTGAGCGTCCAGCACTTGCTCGGCTCGCTTAAGTTCCACTTCCGAGGAGAAGCCGGATCCTTGATGTTCTACGAGTACGCCGATCAGATGACGACGTCCGAAGGGGATGCGAACACGTACTCCAGGTTGCAACGCGCTCGCAGCGGCTCCCTCGGGTGGAAGATAGTCAAACAACTGGCGTAGCGGCAGCGGAACGGCGACCCGAATTACTGGTAGTTGAGCAGAAGATTCCACGTGAGCGTCAGATAACAGAGCGATTAGAGCGCCTCTGTTATAGCTTAGATTATAAGTAGAGTGCGGTGTCTTGACGGTCTGTGGCTAAAAGATCTCCTGGATTATCTCGTCGGCGCCTTTCTTGCCACCGGACGCACTTGCCTGCGCCTGTGCCGGAAGCCGCTCGTTTCTAAAGTACTCAAAGATCGCGTTACGCTGTTCGCTGGAAGCGAGGAGTCCGGTCGCTGGATCGATACGCACAAAGCTAATCCCCGCAGGCTGGACGCGAGGCTTTTTGGGAGAGTCTGTTAGCGCCTCTCGCATGAAATCGATCCATATCGGAAGAGCGGCCGTTCCGCCAAACTCGCGCTTTCCTAGGGGGGTGTATTCATCGAAGCCCACCCAGGTTGTTGTCACTACCGATGAGTTGTATCCGGAGAACCATGCGTCGACGGGACCGTTAGTAGTTCCGGTTTTCCCGGCGATATCGCTACGCTCCAGAGCGAGTGCGCGTCGCCCCGTGCCCCGCTTGATGACGTCTTTCAACATGCTGTCAACGATAAAACTCACACGCTCATCCATGACTCGGGGTGCTGGGCTGGTCTCCTGGCTCGCCCCCTTCGACTGGGTTAGGATTTCCTCCATCGATAACTCATCGCCAGGCAGTGCGGCGGCGGTGGCAAAGCTCCTTGACTCTTCATCGCCACACCGCTCACATACCGTCAGTGGGTTGGCTTCGAACACTGTCTCACCGGCGAGGTTTTCGATGCGGGAAATCAGGAATGGCTCAACCCGATATCCACCATTCGCGAGTATGGCGTAGGCCGTAGCCACTTCAATCGGTGCCATCGCATGCGTTCCCAATGCCAGCGACAAGTCAGGCGCAAAATCTGAAGTGTCGAAGCCCAGCTGTGTCGCGTAATCGATGAACGTACTGATGCCTATGTCCTGAAGCAGGCGTATAGACACAAGATTACGAGACTTAGTGAGAGCCCACCGCAAGCGCGTCGGACCGTGGAACTTTCCACCATCGTTTTCCGGCCGCCATGCACCTTCGAGAGACTGATCTTCAATGGTCAGCGGCGCATCATTTATAATCGTGGCGGCTGTACGTCCGGCATCCAGCGCTGCCGCATACAAAAACGGCTTTAAGTTAGATCCCGGTTGGCGTTGCGCCTGAGTGGCCCGATTGAACTTGCTGACTTCGTAGCCGGAACCACCCACAAGACTTACGATCGCACCGTTAGACGGGTCGAGTGCAACCAGGGCGGCTTGCGCTTCGGGGACCTGCGCCAACTTCCAGGTCCCGGCATCGATTCGTGCGGTTCGGATGAGGTCTCCGACCTTGAATATCTCGTGGGGCGAGGCACGGGCACTGTCGCGACGGTCCTCACTGACGTAAGGCCGGACGTTCTTTAGATCCTGTTCCCAGGTGATCTGATCGCGTTGGCCGTTAGCCATAACGATCGAGATAGCTTCCTCGTTGATCGCGTACACGACCGCAGGTATGAGCCCTGTCAGAGCGGGGAGTTCTTCTAGCCGCTGTACCCAGTCGTCCATGGGAAGCGGTAGATCAGGAGACCGGTCATCGGGAAGCCAGTTTGCTTCTGGGCCTCGGTAACCGTGGCGCTGGTCGTAGGTGCGAAGCCCATCGATGACGGCCTGATTCGCCACGCTCTGGAGCCCACCGCGAATAGTGGTATGCACGCTGTAGCCCTCGGTGTAGGCCCGCAGACCGTAACGCTTAAGCATTCGCTGGCGGGCCATCTCTGCGGCATAGCGTGCATCCATGGTTATGGCTGCGCCGTGCCGCCTCGCGGTGACTGGTTCTTCGATGGCGTCCCGATAGGCTGTCTTATCGATATACGCAAGCCCGGCCATTCGACCCAGAATCCAGTTTCTTCTCTCTTTGGCGGGCTCGGGACCAGAAAGCGGATTCTTACGCGACGGCGACTTGGGGACTCCTGCGAGCATCGCATGCTGTGCCAGAGAGAGCTCTGCGATGCTCTTGCCGTAGTAGACCTGAGCCGCGGCCTCGAACCCATAGGCACGGTGTCCCAGGAAAATCCTGTTTACGTAGAGCTCGAAGATTTCTTCTTTGCTCAGTTGCCGCTCTATCTCGATCGCAAGCAATATCTCGTTGAATTTGCGAAAGAAAGTGCGTTCCAGAGACAGGAAGTAATTGCGCGCGACCTGCATGGTGAGAGTGCTGCCCCCAGAGCCTTTTTCTCCAGTAATCAGCAGCTCTGAGACGGCGCGGACGAGACCGCCAATATCGACACCGCGATGCTCAAAAAACCCATCGTCTTCGGCCGCTAGGAGCGCCAGCACAAATTGCTCGGGAATTTGTTCGTAGGTCAGCGGGTTACGCTTCTGTTCGCCAAACTGGCCGATGAGCTCGCCGTCCGCGCTGTAGACGCGCATCGGCGTTTGGAGCCGGACATCTCTGAGGGTTTCGACATCCGGAAGGTTAGGGCTCAAAAACAGGTAGGCGCCCGCCAGGACCCAAGCAGACCCCAAGGCTCCAAGCACTGCCAAACGCAGACACCAGCGAAAAAATCTCAACTATTCCCCCGAAATACCGACACCTAAGAAGTCTGGACGGTGCAGCAAAGCCTCGCAGTATTGGTCAGGACCACAATTGTTTCTCTCCCTGCGCCCATATGAGTGAGACGAGAGAAGTTTGCCATGAAATCGGCGGTTCTGAACGATTCCTGTCCAACTGCGCTCAACATTGCTCAGATTTGCTGAACTTTGCGTAAAACTCTGCTGAGCTATACGTAAGTGGTCAGGCAGAAGTTAGACAGTTCTCAATTATAGGCTTTTTTTGGGAATAGCTTGCATTGTGCACTAGCTTCGCCACACCGTTTTAAGTATAAGTGAGAAAGATAGGCTAAGTCTGTGAAACTTATAGGAAAACGACTTGCTTGGGTTGCTGACAAAACGTAAGCAAACGCAGTTACTAGGGCTCGACATAAGCTCTACCACGGTCAAATTGCTGGAGCTCAGCCGCTCCGGTGATAAGTACCGGGTTGAGAGCTATGCCGTGAGTTCAATGCCCCAGGACGCGGTTGTAGAAAAGGCGATTAACGACGTCGACGCGGTCTCGCAGTCGATACGCAACGTTGTTGCTCAGTCGCGCTCGAAGTTGAAGACAGTGTCGGCGGCCGTCGCCGGCTCTGCGGTTATTACCAAGCTCATTGATATGCCCCATGGCCTCAGTGAGGATGAGCTTGAGACCCAGCTTACGCTCGAGGCCGACCAATACATACCCTACCCATTGGAAGAGGTCGCCCTTGATTTCGAGACGCAAGGGGCGTCCAAAGATCGTGAGAACATGGTCGAGGTTCTGCTAGCTGCGTGCCGACGCGAAACCATCGATGCTCGAGTGGAAGCGATCGAGAATGCCGACCTCACCGCCAAGGTGGTCGATGTTGAAGCCTACGCCATGGAACGCGCTTACGGCTTGATCCGCGACCAGCTCGATATCAGCGACGAGAGTGTTGTAGCGGTCGTCGATATCGGTGCCACCATGACCACCCTGAGCGTACTGAAGGACAGCTCGACGATTTACACCCGCGAGCAGCTGTTTGGCGGCAAACAGCTCACCGATGAGATTATGCGCCGTTATGGGTTGCCGCTAGAAGAAGCGGGACTGGCAAAAAAGCAGGGCGGGTTGCCCGATGACTATGAGCCTGAGCTACTCAATCCCTTCCGCGACGCGGTAGTGCAGCAGGTCACTCGCTCATTGCAGCTGTTTTTTTCGTCCAGCCAGTATAACGATGTGGACCACATCATCATGGCCGGCGGTGTTTCTTACATGGAAGGGCTGTCTGATCTGGTGCAGCAACAGCTTGACACACCTACCGTGGTGGCTAATCCGTTTGCCGATATGACGATATCGCCGAGAGTGAATGCGGTGGCGCTGGGGAGCGATGCGCCGGCAATGATGATTGCCTGTGGGCTCGCCATGCGGAGTTTTGATTAATGGCACGCATTAACCTACTGCCCTGGCGCGAAGCACGGCGCGAAGAGCTGAAGCGTGCTTTCCTGACCATCGTGGCTTTGGTCGCCGCTTTGGGCGTTGTAGTGATTCTGGCGGTCGATCGCGTCGTTAACTCTCAAATCGACAATCAACGCTCACGCAATGAATACTTGTCGAAAAACATCAAAGAGCTCGATAAACAAGTAGCCGAGATTCGCGATCTTCAGCGGAAGCGGAATCAACTCATTGATCGCATGCGCGTTATTCAAGAGCTCCAAGGAAACCGGCCTATCATCGTACGTGTTCTGGATCAGCTGGTCCGAACCGTTCCCGATGGTGTGTTCTACACGAGCGTAACTTCCAATGGAAACCGCTTGACTATTGCCGGCGTCGCCGAGTCAAACAACCGCGTATCGAGCCTTATGCGTCGATTGGACGCTTCAGACTGGCTCAAAAATCCCAACCTGGACGCGGTACGCGCTGCTCCGTTGTACGGAGATCAGGCGAACACCTTCAATCTGACAGTTGATGTGGACCTGCCTAAGCCGGAGTCGGACGGATAATCTATGGCCCTTCAGGACTCACTTCAGTCGCTTCAGGAATTTGACCTGAATGATATTAACCTCGACAACATCGGCACGCTTCCGATTGTGGTCAAGGCTATTCTCTGCATCATCGTGTTTGGGCTGGTGCTGGCGGGCGGTTATTACTTTCATGTGGAACAGCTCCAACAGAATCTCGTAAACGTCGAATCGCGCGAGAATACGCTCAAAAAAGAGTTTGAAACCAAGGCTTTTCAGGTCGCCAACCTGAACGCCTACCGACGTCAGATGACCGAGATGGAAGAGTCTTTCGGCGCCTTGATCAGCCAGCTGCCGTCGGATACAGAGGTGCCTGGTCTGTTGGAGGACATAACAAATAAGGGCCTGCTTAACGGTCTAGAGATCAGCACCATCGATCTTCGCGACGAAAAGACTCGCGAATTCTACATTGAACTACCAATCGCAATTGCAGCGGCAGGGTCCTATCACGACCTTGGAGCGTTTATCAGCGGTATGGCGGGGCTGCCACGAATTGTGACGCTCCACGATTTTGAGATAAAGGCGGGCAAAGAAGGCCCGCTAAATATGAGCATCACTGCGAAAACGTATCGCTACAAGGATGAGGGGTAGGCGATGCACATCGGGCTTCGCCTTTTAGGGTCGCTGCTGGTCATGGGTCTAGCGGGCTGCGCCGACAGCGATTTCTCGGACCTTGATCAGTATATGGCTGAGAAGCGCGCTCGACCGGGTGGCATCATTGAGCCAATACCGACATTTAAGGCTTATGAGGCGTTTTCCTATAGCGCGACACGGCTTAGAAGCCCGTTTGATCGGCCGATTGAGGTACGCGAGATTACCCAGCTTCAGGCGATCAGTGCCGTGAAGCCCGATGATAACCGGGCGAAAGAGTTTTTAGAGCAATACACGTTCGACTCCCTCTCAATGGTGGGCACGCTGGAACGTGGTGAAAGCAGCTGGTCGTTGATAAAAGACCCGCAGGGGGGCATTCATCGCGTTCAAGTTGGGAATTACCTTGGCCGCAACCATGGAAAGATCGTCGAAATGACGGAAACCTATCTGGCAGTCGTCGAAATAGTCAGCGACGGCTCCAGTGACGGCTGGGTGGAAAGGCCGCGCACCATCGAACTAAGTGGCCTCTAGGTGAAAACCATGAACTCAAACTGGAATGCAGCTTTATTGACGTGCCTAGTGGCATCCCCCGTGCCAGCGCGTAGCAGGCCAGTTCCGCAGGGTAATGTCCAAAGCCGTCGGCTATCGGTCTTTCCTAGCCTCATTCTCGCCGTGATTCTTGGGCTGCTTGCGTCCGTTGACGTTATGGCTGCTGCCGTTACGGATATTGAGTTCAGCTCACGGCCGGGTAGCAAGTTCGAAGTTCGCTTGGAGTTTGATCAGGAGCCCCCGGAGGAGCTGAAGTCCTACACCATCGAGAAGCCTGCGCGCATATCCATCGACTTTCCGGATACCACATCGCAGCTGGAGCGAAAACGCTACAGCCTTCCGTATGGAAACGCCACGGGTGTACTGGTGCTTGAGTCTGGTACTCGCACCCGACTGATACTCAACCTTGTGAAGCTCGTGCCTTACGAGACTCGGGTCGATGGCAACAATCTGTTCCTCACGGTGGGTCAGGATGCGGATGCTGAGTACTTCAAGCAGGAGAGCGACCCCAACACACTCAAAAGCGAGATCGAGGCCGTAGCTGATGTGCGGTCGACCATCAACGACCTTCAATTTCAGCGCTCGCCGGAAGGGGAGGGGAGGCTGATTCTTGAACTCAGCGATCCGTCGGTGGACGTGAACGTCTTTAGTGAGAGTGGCGATGTAAAGGTCGAGTTTCTGGATACAGATGTGCCCGAAAGGCTGCTGCGTCGCTACGACGTTACCGACTTTGCTACTCCGGTAAACAACGTCGTTGTGGATACGAGTGAACGAGGCGCGTCACTGCTACTCAAAGTAACCGGCGACTACGACTACCTCGCCTATCAGACCGAGAACCAGTACGTCGTCAGTATCAAACCTCTTACACCCCGTGAGGTGGAAGAAAGGCGAAGCGAATTCAGCTATGTAGGGGAGCGAATCTCTCTTAATTTCCAGGACATCGAAGTTCGAGCGGTTCTGCAGCTAATTGCAGATTTCACCGAGCTTAATCTGGTGGCGTCCGACACAGTATCTGGCCGGATCACGCTTCGCCTGCAAAACGTACCCTGGGATCAGGCACTCGAACTGGTGCTTAAGACCAAAGGCTTGGATAAGCGGCAGGTGGGTAACGTTTTACTGGTAGCACCTGCCGCAGAGATCGCTGAGCGAGAGCGCCAGGAGATCGAGGCCAATAAGCAGATAGCCGAACTTGCACCGCTTCGCAGCGAGTTTATACGCATACGCTATGCCAGCGCGGCCGACGTGGTCGGGTTGTTCGAGGCCGGTTCCGAAGACGGCGGTACGATAATTTCGAGCAGAGGCTCGGTCGTGGTCGAGCCGCGAACGAATTCCCTGATCATAACTGAGACCTCCAGCAAGCTCGCCGAAATTCGGGCACTCATCGACTTGGTCGATATTCCGATTCGCCAAGTGATGATCGAGTCACGAATTGTGATCGCGCAGTCTGACCTGGAGAAGGAGCTTGGTATTCGTTGGGGCGGCGGCTATCTCGATGCTGACTTAAACGGCAACGTTCTGTCAGTATCAGGAGATGCTAACAGCGCCTTGAACCTTAACAACTCCGTCATCAACGGTACCCAACCTACCATTGGGCTGCCCGGCGCGTTAGCAGTTGATTTGGGTGTGGGTACTGCAACGAGTGGCTTTGCCGTTGGATTTACCTCCGATAGCCTGTTCCTCACGGCAGAGCTGTCTGCCCTTGAGTCAGCTGGGCGAGGGGAGGTGGTGTCTCAGCCCAAGGTCATTACCGGGGACAAGCAACAGGCAACGATCAAGTCAGGTACAGAAATTCCATTCCAGCAGGCTGCTGCGAGTGGCGCAACCGCAGTGCAATTTAAAGAGGCTGTGCTGTCGCTTGATGTAACACCTAACATCACCCCCGATGATCGCATTCTGCTGGATCTTGTCATCAATCAGGACTCGGTGGGTGATCTCGTACCCTCTGGTCAGGGTGGCTTGATACCAGCTATCGATACGACTGAGCTTACTACCCAGGTACTCGTCGGCAATGGGGAGACTGTGGTACTTGGCGGCGTTTTCAGAACCGAGGATCTGCTCACCACCAGCAAGGTTCCTTTCTTTGGTGACCTACCCTACGTGGGTAAGCTGTTCAAGAATGACTCGACGCAGCGCACTAAAGTAGAAACCCTCATCTTTATTACTCCGCGGATACTTGCTGATACCCTACTCGACTAATTTGAGGAACCCGGGTTAGCGAGTTGGTCACTGATGAAGGGCGCCCGGATCTGCGACGCCTGTTCCTTATTGGTCCTATGGGGTCCGGCAAAACGACCATCGGTCGAATTCTGGCTAAAGCCCTTCATTTATCTTTCGCAGACAGTGATACCGAGATCGAAGAGCGCACCGGTGCTGATATTCCCTGGATATTCGACGTGGAGGGCGAAGAGGGCTTCCGCGATCGCGAGCAGGAGGTGATCGACGAGATGACCAGGCGCGATCACTGCGTGCTGGCTACCGGTGGCGGTGCGGTCCTTCGAGAGGCGAATAGGCGCGCACTTAGCGAACGCGGTTTCGTGATTTATCTCCACGCGACGCTTAACGAGCAGTTGCGCAGAACCCGCAATGATCGCAATCGCCCTCTGTTGCAAACCAAAGATCCGCTAGAAACGCTGCGCGAACTCATCGAAGTTCGTGAGCCGCTCTACCGAAGCGTGGCTGATCACGTGATCGACACAGACTGTAGTAGTCCTAAGCTCGTTGCTCAAAGGCTACTGTCCCAGCTACGGTAGGGGTTTTTCGACAGACCATACGATGATTACTGTAGATCTTGGTGCTCGCAGCTACCCTATTCAAATCCGTGCCGGTGCGCTGGATGAGTCCGAATTCTACCGGCAGCACATTCAGGGAAAGCAGCTCCTAGTGATCACTAACGAAACTGTGGCGCCGCTTTATCTTGACCGCGTGCTGGCTGCGGCAGGTGAGGGGCGCAAGGTCTCTTCGGTTGTTTTGCCTGATGGCGAACAGTTCAAGACACTGGCAGATCTCGAAGCCATTTTTGAGACAGCGCTGCGCGAAGGTCACAACCGCACCACTACGTTTCTGGCGCTTGGTGGCGGCGTCGTCGGAGATATGGCCGGGTTCGCAGCTGCCAGCTATCAGCGTGGCGTAGCTTTTCTTCAAATCCCGACTACCCTTCTTGCTCAGGTCGACTCCAGTGTGGGAGGAAAAACCGGTGTAAATCATCCGTTAGGCAAAAACATGATCGGAGCTTTTCATCAGCCGCGAGCAGTCCTGATCGATACGGATGTGCTGCAAACACTGCCGGCTCGAGAATACGCGGCCGGACTTGCAGAAGTGATCAAGTATGGGCTGATTTGCGACCGCGATTTCTATGATTGGCTGCAACACAATCGCGAGGCTCTCATCAACAAGGAGCAGACCGCCCTAAAACTTGCCATCGAGCGAAGCTGTGAAGCCAAGGCCCGGGTTGTTGCGGCTGACGAACGAGAAGCCGGCGTGCGAGCCATCCTCAATCTGGGACATACCTTCGCCCATGCCATCGAGTCTGCAAAGGGCTATGGCTGCTGGCTGCATGGCGAGGCGGTCGCGGCCGGTATGGTTCTGGCTATGCGGCTGTCGATTCGCCGAGGAATACTGGCGGACGACTGTTTACCCGTGCTTGTAAGTTGGCTCGAAGGCGTAGGATTGCCCACCGAACCCCCTAAAGACATACCCACGAACCGCTGGTTGGAGTTGATGGGCCGCGACAAAAAGGTGCTCGACGGCAGGCTGCGCCTGGTGCTGCTTCGCGAGATTGGCGACGCATTCGTTACCAGTGATGTGGAGGCTTCAGACCTCGCCGAGTTCCTTGGGGACTTCGCAGCTTAAGCAACTTCAGCAAGTACAAATACTCGAGGTGATTGTGTCCTGCACCGGTACCTGTGTAGTATCGCGGCGCTTCGGGGGAATCCATGACTGTATTAAAAAACGATCGCTTTTTACGTGCTCTTTTGCGTGAGCCTGTAGACCGCACACCGTTATGGATGATGCGGCAGGCGGGGCGCTATCTTCCTGAGTATCGTGAGCTTCGCGCGGAGAAGGGCGGCTTTCTCGAGCTTGTCTATGACAGCGAGGCCGCGGCTGAAATCACGGTCCAGCCGATCCGCCGGTTCGCCTTTGATGGCGCTATCCTATTCTCCGATATCCTGATTGTCCCGCACGCTATGGGGCAGGGCCTTGAATTCCTTGCTGGCGAAGGGCCCAAGATGAGCCCCACCTTGCGCGAGGTGGAACTGG
>JBCCNK010000094.1:0-11970 GCA_039025875.1 Pseudomonadota bacterium | reverse complement strand
GCAAGAACAATCCCCTCAACAGCCTTGCTGATGAAATCGTCCTCCTGCTGCATCACATCGTCGAAGTAGATGTTCGGCGACTTTCCTCCCAGCTCTACCGTGCTCGGAATCAGGTTTTCTGCAGCACAGCGAAGAATGTGCTGACCCACAGGGGTGGAACCCGTGAACGCAATTTTCGCGATTCGCGTGCTGGTCGCTAAAGCCTGTCCGGCTTCTTCACCAAAACCGTTGACTATGTTCAACACACCCGCTGGCAGTAGATCGGCGATGAGTTCGGCGAGCACAAGAATTGAAGCAGGCGTCTGCTCCGCAGGCTTGAGCACAACACAGTTTCCGGCTGCGAGCGCCGGACCGAGCTTCCAGGCCGCCATCAGGATCGGGAAGTTCCAGGGGATGATCTGGCCGACAACGCCGAGTGGCTCGTGCACGTGATAAGCCACGGTTTTCGCATCGATCTCGGCCATGCTGCCCTCTTGTGCGCGTAGGCAGCCTGCAAAGTAGCGGAAGTGATCTACGGCCAGAGGGATGTCAGCGTTAAGCGTTTCGCGCACGGCCTTACCGTTATCCCAAGTTTCGGCGACTGCCAGCTTCTCAAGATTCTCTTCGATCCGATCGGCAATCTTCAGAAGGATATTGGAGCGCTCGGTTACCGAAGTGGCACCCCACGCTGCCTCAGCCTTGTGCGCTGCATCCAACGCCAACTCGACATCGGCGGCGGTCGAACGCGGGATCTCGCAAAAACTCTGCCCGTTTACGGGCGATACATTCTCAAAGTAATTTCCGTCGACCGGAGCAACCCAGTCGCCACCGATAAAGTTGCCGTAACGGCTTTTAAACGACGCGATTGCGCCTGCTTCACCAGGTTGTGCGTAGATCATGATAGTTCACCAATTTTTGCGTTAATTTGAGTTATCAGCCGTCGATCAAATGATTGATCGGAATCCTGTTTAATTATAGAGATTCAGAAACCTTGCCGCGCAATAAAAGTGCGAAACGAGCTGCGTGGGTCTCCAGGGTAGGCAGACCGTCGCCACTTCTCGGCTTATCTCTTATCCCATAAGAGTAGCCGCCCTACCTTACCGAACTAAACTGTACTTTGGTGGTTTTGTTCGTGGGCAAGTAGTACGAAAGGTGTAAAACGAACTCCGTAGAAGGCCTATCGGACACCCTATACAGTGATTTTTTCAGATCTCAGAGAGTAGCTCACGCCGCTTCGCTTCGTACTCGTCCTCGGTGAGCAGGCCTTTGCTTTTTAGCCGCTCAAGTAACTCAAATCGCTCCTCCAGGGACAATCGAGGGGACGAACTTGTGCTGGACTTTGCACTACTGCTGGATACCGCTGCCGCAGTCGTCGCAGCTCCTGCACTGCCGCTTTGGCTCCCACCTAGAGAATCGCCAGCAGCCTGATCTGAATCAGCGCTCAGACCAGTGGCTGTCGCCGCTGGCATGGCAACGCTTCTCTTTTGCTCGGATGCCCGTATCAGCTCTTCGACTTCCCGGCGCGACACGTAGCCACTTTGGGCATTCGCGGCAGCCTCACTAGCGTTTGCGACCGATTCGCTCGCCCTGTCACTCAGCAGGGCTGGGTCGGCTTCTACCCAGTTGAGCGCTCGAATACGGCCCAGATCGCCCGATGACCCAAGAACCAGCTGCTCTTTTAGCGCCCGCGTTCGATCTGAAGGTCCGCCATGATCAAAATCGTAGGCTACGAGACCACGACTCGTCGGATCGTAGGCTGCTTCATATCCGTAGTTTCTCTCACGATCGTGATCACCGATTAGTGCATTCAGACTTCTGTCTGCAACAAACAGCGTACCCGCCGTAAACGTTTGCCTATTACGCAGGCCGCCGAGAGACGAGATGGTGCGATCAACCGCGAACTGCACTACCTGCTCCGGTCCAGCTTTGTCAAACGCCGAGGGCACATGCTCCAGGAGAACGTCGATCTGCTCTTCCGTGAATACGGCTTCCAATTGGGTATCCGCGCGGTCTGGTGACGAACGAATGGACTTTTCGTCACGCAGGTAGAGATTCTGTAGAAAGAACTTAAGTGCTTCGACATCGATCTGAGCGGGGTGGTCATTTGGCCCATTGGCTGCGGACGCTAATCGCACGTACACATTTTTGTTCTTCTCCCAGACCGTCTGGGCCGAATCGCGCGCGTACGTATTCGTGCTGACCACCACGATCAGAAAGGCAGTAACAATAAGTAAAAAAGGCGCCGTGAGGGCGCCTCTTGTTCGAAGGAGTCTACTGGGTCGAAGTGCTGCGCACTGGAGCTTATACATAGCTTTTTCGGTACTTCCTATCTTTTTGCTTTGTTTCGAAGAGAGCATCAAAAAATGCGCGCAGACCATGCGCGCATCTCGAGTGGCTGTATCTCTTGGGTTGCCCGACGATCAGAAGAAGATGGTGGCGCCCAGCTGGAACATATTGAGATCTTCCGCACCGTTGTAAAGGTCACGAGCCACCGCAGAGCCGCTCACATCCAGGCTGATGAGTTCATACTTCCCGTAGATCAAGAACCTACCGCCGAAGTACTGTTCGATCGCCGCTCCCAGTACAGACAGTTCAGACCCCGTCACACCGTCTACCTGAGCCATTCCATACTGGTCGTTGTAGCTTCCCCAGTCAATGTAGAACGCCGAGTCGCCGAGAGAGTTAAACGCTTTGCGAATACCTCCCTTCACGTAATAGGCGTCAGTATCGTCGGCTGAGCCCGCCGCCGCATCATCGGCTTCCTCAATCTGATAGGCCACCGTAGCAAAGAGGCCAGTATTCGTATCCATAATGCCGCCTTGCATCTGGAAAGTTTGCGATCCCTTACCGCCAACGTTTGATCCGCCATCCGCGTTGACGGAGTAGCCGACATTGAAATTAGTCTTGAATCCAGATGTCTCGGACGCATACTTGAGCGCCACATCGTAGATATCGTCATTGGCGTATCCAACAGCGACGCTGACATCACCAAACGCGGGTAGATCGTAGCGAATACCGTTGCGGTAGACACCGTTGCAGTCAATGCCGATACCAAGACCTGGGGTACCGAGACACTGGGCGAATTGCCCCCAGGTTTGATTGGTGGCAGCACCGTCAACCCCTCGAATGAAGAATCCGTTCATTCGGAATAGGGGAGAGATACCGGACCAGATAGTGGTGGACGGATCAGCAAGCACAGCGATGTTATCGGTAGGCATGCTCTGCAAACCAACCGTTACCTTTCCGAAGTCACCAGCGATGTACAAGCTACTTCCGAGCAGGCCAATGTCGCCACCATTGAAGGTATCGAGATTGTCCTGGTTGGCGAAGAGAAGCGGTGTGATCTGACCACCGCCGGCGAAGTTCGGTGTACCGGAAAGAGGTTCAATGATTGTTTCGAAACCGAAACTGAGCGAACTATCTTCTTGCTCATAAGAGCCGGCAAACGTTATGCGGCTTCCTAGAGTTGTACCGTTATCGGACAGCTGCACAACATCACTACCCTGCCCGTCGTCGTAGTAAGTAAGTCCTTCGTTAATCCAACCAGTTATGTTGAAAGAAAGTTCGTCTGCGGCTGCGCCAGTGGGCAGCCCTGCGAGTATGGCTATCGTCACGCTGGAACGCAGCGCCGAGTTCTTTATGTTCATTTATTTTCTCCCTGATGGACCTTATTAGCTGCAATAGCTGCTCTATCTTTGCGATTGCTTACTTGCGAGTAACTGCACTGCAACCGCAACTGATCGGACTCTGGCGGCACTGCTGCGCCGCCGTTGATGAAGAGGAGGTGCCCGATGCGAGCGGGTTGACGCGCCTATGTGCTGAACAAACGCCTCACTTACCAATAAAGGTCTCAAGATCCCCCTTACACGGTTTTCAAGCACCCTCCGCTAGGTGCAGTGTCAAGTCACCGCGACATCGCTGCCATTCGTCCTTGGGGGTGAAAGAGCTAGCCTTTGGTACTAGACATATGAGCGTAGACACTCAGGCTGCCATCCGCCGGGTGAGTTCGCGCATCCGCTACATCGAGTAGGATCGCGAGAGATGCTCGTTTGCCTGGGATTGCTGCTGCTCGCCAGAACGCAACCGAGCAGGCATCGTCTGAATTGTTTCGACCGCCCTACTACTAAAGGCTGAAGTGCGGGGTCTTGATGTCGAATTGTTGAGCGCAGGTTAATCAGTAACACTCTGCGACAGATAACAAGGATGCGC
The DNA here is from genome assembly GCA_039025875.1 of Pseudomonadota bacterium. GTDB lineage: Bacteria > Pseudomonadota > Gammaproteobacteria > Pseudomonadales > Halieaceae > Congregibacter. The sequence continues at coordinate 7,782 of JBCCNK010000094.1, read as the reverse complement.
GCCTTCAACGGCAGCGCAAGACAATGTGAACTATGCACTTACCCAGATGTGTACCGGGTTATTCGAGCAGTTAGATCGGCACTCGTAACCATGTTTAGTTGCACACAGCTTCGTCTCAACACTTACCACTGCGCGGCATTGACCAGTGCAGTCCTCGTACGAGTTCTCAAGCTGGTTGTGCTGACGACATCCATCTTACTCGTCCCACTGATTGGTTACGCCGATGAATCCGAGACCGCGGATACTCAGTCTCTTGCGCCGGAAGGGGTCATCGAAGGACTGATCAAGGAGATGTTCCCGGAAGCGACGGTCATCGGCGAACTCGATACGACCGATGCAATTCCGGTCCGACCCATTCAGCAGATCAATCAGATCATTGGCTACGTCTTCGAAAGTCAGGATGTGGTTAACTTTCCTGGCTTTTCCGGTGAAGTAATGAACTTTCTGATCGGCGTGGATTCGCAGGGCGTCATCCGCGGTGTAAAGGTGCTTTATCACCATGAACCGATTTTCATGCACGGCCTGGGCCCTCTCCCATTTCTCGAGTTTCTCGACCAGTACGCCGGGCATTCCATTGCCGAACGCATTGTAGTTGGAAAGGGCGGCGGAGCCCCTGGCAGTGAGGTCACATATTTTGATGGCGTATCAAAAGCCACCGTATCCGTAAACATTGCCAACGACACAGTACTCGTGTCGGCCCTTAAACTGGCCCGAGCGAGGATTGAGGCATTTGCGCAGGGCGCAGCCGCCGAAGTGAGAGCGGATGTTTATGAACCTCACACGTGGCAATCAATGCTCGATAGGGGCTTTATCAAAACCTGGAGACTGAGCCGAGAGACTGTCGAAAACGAACTAGGAAGTAGCCTTGAGGACTATTCAGACGCGGATCTATATCTCGATGAGGGAGAAGAGATTACTTTGAACTATGCGTACCTGAACCCACCGAGTGTTGGGCAAAATCTACTGGGGGAAGCCGGGTTCAGTCAGCTTCTTGCCAAACTGAAACCCAATGAGCATGCGTTCGCGGTTTGGTCAGTTGGCTTCTACGACTACATCCCCAGAGACTACCAGCCCGGTACCGTTCCCGATCGCATTAGCTTGTTACAAGGCGGCCTTCCTATCGGCGTTCGCGATACGAATCTGGTCGATACTCAAGAGCTTTCGATGGTGGTCGACGCTCCGGATATCGATAACTTCCGCATATTCAAAACGCGCGCGCAGGCCGGTTTGGATCCGAGCGGCCCCATGCAGATGCAACTGATGATAGAACTGCAGAAGAATCACCTAGTCAGTGACTCGGCAACACTGACTGACACCGATTACAAACTGCCCGACTCTTTTTTCAGGAAAGTCGAATCTCTCGAAACCGAAGCGCCCGCCCCCATCTGGCTAAGAATCTGGACGTCCCGAAAGATCGAAGTTGCGGTGTTGGTCGTAGCGCTGGCGGTATTGTCTTTCGCGTTCGCGATGCAACGCCGGATCACCGCGAACGCGCGTTGGTTCACCCGTTTTCGGTTCGCCTACCTTGCTTTCACGCTGTTCTTTATCGGTATCTTTGCCCAGGGCCAATTATCTGTGGTCAATATTTTTGCAATCCAGCTGGCACTGCGCGATGGATTCAATCTGGATATGTTTCTGTTGGATCCGATTCTTTTCGTTCTGTGGGTCTACGTTTTCGCTTCTTTGTTTTTGATCGGCCGAGGGATATTTTGTGGCTGGTTGTGTCCCTTCGGCGTCATGCAATCAGCGATGGCCTGGTTGGCGGCGCGCTCAAGAATCAAACAGATACGCGTCTTACCTAAGTGGCATGACCGGCTAATCTATGTGAAGTACGTGGTGTTGGCACTGCTGATGGGCATAGCGATGTTTTCACTGGAGTATGCCCAACAAGGAGCAGAAATTGAGCCATTCAAGACTGCCGTAACGCTGGCCTTTATCCGGGAATGGCCCTTCACGGTTTACGCCGTACTAATTCTTGGTACGGGGCTCTTTATCAACAAGTTTTATTGCCGCTACGTGTGTCCGCTGGGGGCTGGGCTGGCAGTTCTAGGCCGATTCCGAATCTTTAGCTTGCTCGACCGCCGAGACGAGTGCGGCAGCCGGTGCCAAACCTGCGCGCGACGCTGCGAGACGGAAGCAATTCGTAAGAGCGGTGAGATTGATTACAACGAGTGTGTCCAATGTCTCGAATGTGCTGTGATTCTCAGAGACGATACGCAGTGCGCAATCGAAGTCACCGCGATCAAACGGGCTAGCCGGATGAAACGCTTCGATGTAGACCCAGACTCGGACGTTCAGATTCTGAAGATCATCTAGGGAGCTTTTGCCCAGGCGAGTCTCTAGCGAACTATTTAGCTGACAAGGGCGCTATGATCAGAGGCTGAACCCTAAAGCTCAAAGACCATTAAACTCATTCGCGCCCGCAATGCCTCAAGCTCGCTCGGCCGCCAGCGCTACACCCAGCCCACCACCGATGCACAGAGTCGCGAGACCCTTTTTTGCATCACGGCGCCTCATTTCGTGCAAGAGGCTTACCAGTACACGCGCACCAGAGGCCCCGATAGGATGTCCCAGGGCAATTGCGCCCCCATTGACGTTGACCTTGTCGAGATCCCAACCAAGTCCGTGATTGACGGAAATGGCCTGAGCAGCGAATGCCTCATTGGCCTCGACGAGATCCAGATCCTCGACCGTCCAGCCTGCTCGTTCCAGAGCCCGCTTAGACGCGGGAATCGGTCCGGTGCCCATAATACGCGGCTCTACCCCTGCACTCGCGCAGGCCGCCACTGAGGCCAAGGGCGTAAGGCCTAATTTTTCGGCCTTGGCCGCGGACATCACCAGCACAGCGGCCGCGCCATCATTGAGACCCGATGCGTTCCCTGCGGTTACGGTTCCGGATTTATCGAAGGCGGGACGCAACTTACCCAAGCCTTCCATCGTGGTGCCAGCGCGGGGAAACTCGTCCTGAACAAACCTCTTGGGGTCTGCTTTTCGCTCCGGAATCACTACCGGTACGATTTCGTCTGCAAATACATTGTTCTTAAGGGCTCGCTGAGCCCTTTCCTGGGATGCGACCGCGAAGGCGTCCTGCTCCTCGCGACTGATTGAGAATTCTCCGGCGACGTTCTCAGCGGTGACGCCCATAAGGTAACCATTGAAGGCATCCGTCAGACCGTCGAGCATCATCGTGTCCTGAAGGCCCCACTCACCCATTTTGCTTCCCGAACGCGATCCGGGGAGTACGTGAGCAGATGCACTCATATTCTCCTGACCGCCGGCGATAACAATGTCGGCATCACCGGCGAGGATAGCCTGCCGCGCAAGCTGCACAGCTTTGAGGCCGCTACCACACACCTTGTTGATCGTGAGAGCTGATACGGTGACCGGCAGCCCGCCGTTCAGTGCTGATTGGCGCGCCGGATTCTGACCTGCTCCGCCCGTCAGAACCTGCCCCATGATCACTTCATCGATGAGTCCTGGATCGATACCCGTTCGCTCTAAAAGGCCTGCGATCACGCGCGCACCTAACTCGGTAGCGGGTATAGAGGCGAGGCTGCCGCCAAAGGTTCCTATCGCAGTTCGGCAAGCATCTACGATTACTACAGTGTCACTCATTGCTCTTTCTCCACCGGGGCGGTGAGGTCGCTAATCGCGGTCCTCGCTACGCAAAGCTGGGTAGTATCCAGATCTGAAACCGGTGTGCCTATTCGACTTTAGGTTTGAGCGACAGCGGTCAAAGGGCCCAATTCCAGGGACAAGCGGTGAAGGTTAAAACGGCACTAGGAGGGGAACCTACAAAGACATGTAGCGATTACTCTGACCGCCTGCTGAATTCATCGTGTCTATCGATGCATCTAGCTTGCGGCCCAGCATTCTGAGATCCCCTTGATAGCTATGCGGCTGTGATTGCGACTCGGCTGACGAGCTCTCGTACTCCAGGGTCGATAAGCAAGTCTGTAGATGCTTTCGCATACCACCGAAAAAGTCATAGGCGTGCTTACTCTCGTAGGACTTGGCGGTGGAAAGCTGCAACAACCGGCGATGAACCTCTACGCAGATACCCAAGATGCTCTCGAAGCCACCAGTGGCGCGACAGAAACTATTGAGATGAGGCGCGAACCCGACCAAGTCACTCAATTTGTGCACCAGGAATATCCAGTTCGCCGTGTGCAGACTATCGGCCATAGCGGTACGATCAGCGCCTGGAGTCACCGGACAAGAGTGCCGCTGCAATCTCACTAGTTGATGAGTTATCAGAATCTCGATACTACGCAGCGACTGCCACGACTCGTTGATTAGAGCACGTACATCCGTATCGCACCCTTGTCGAAGGAGCATAGCGGTACTTGCGTCGATCATATTGACCGAATCAAGAGCGCTGATAGTCGAGCGCTTTTCGTTTACGGACAGCTCATGCAGTTTGACGGCCCACTCGAGCTCGGCCTTGGCCCGATAGATCCGGTCAACTTTCGTTGAAATCCGACCTTTGAGGGTCACTGTGATCGCCACTTTCAATCTCCTACTTGTCCCGCCCGCACGTCGGCGGTTTCTATAAATCAACAACGGGAACAAGTGTGCCGCACCTAAAATCCAAAGTGCGCAATGCGTACTTATTCGTAGTTAGCGTAAGAGAGAGCTCGTAGTTATCCGTAGTTATTGGCGAGAATTTTCAGCAAAAGTACGGATATCTGGCCGGTGCTCGGTCTCGAATACGGCTGTGGACGGTACTGATCGGGGCTAGCGGAGACCTTGTTGTTCGCAGAACGACAAATACGCCTGTTTCCCGGCTTGGTCGTGCTGCGGCCAAAGACGGTTGTGAAGCGAGTATGTAAACAGGCTCAGTGGACGATGGATGCGTGATAACAGCTGTTGCACAGCCTCTGCGGCAGCCGGCAGGTTATCGCGCATGAACCAAGCGTAACCGGTAACAAACCAGACAAAGTCAACGGTTTTCAAACCCTCGCTCTCCAGCATAGTGCGAGCACCTAGCTCAAACTGACTGGCGCCTATATACACATTGCTGACCATGTAGTTAATGAACGGTTGCCGCAGATCACCCGCCGACACTAGACGAACCTTCTTGCAGAACTCCAACCCCTCATCGTGACGACCAGTCTGGGCGAGTAAATAGGCCTTCGCGGCGAGGTAGGCTGCATTACTTGGTTCGAGACTGACGGCCTTCTCTACCCATACCAACGCGTTCTCGAGCGGCTCCGTACCCACGAATTCCATCATTCCGCGGGCGTAAAGAACGCTGGGATTAGCGGGCAGGAGTTCGTAGGCACGGATAGCATGCACCTTGAGCTCTTCGTATCGCTCGGGACCGACACCCCCCCAAAGCATTCCGGTGCCCAGCGCATTAGCAAGCCCTGCGTGCGCCAGGGCGTAGTCGGGCTCGTAAGTCAGCGCAGACTCGAAGCAATCGATCGCATCCTGCAAGGATGGCATGGCGGGCTCCACAAAGGATTTGAACCAACCGAGATGAAAGTAGCGCCAGCAGTCAATATTCCCTGTCCTGGCTCCGTAGTGGAGCATTGAGCGTTGACCCAGTAGTTTCAATTGAGAGCAGATCGATGCAACTATCTGGTCTTCCGCGTCATAGATATCTTCGAAAGATCCGTCGAAATGATCCGCCCAGAGCTGAACGCCATGCTGCAGATCGGTAAGACCTACGTTGAGGCGCACCTGATCGCGGGACGGCCGCACACTGCCCTCCACCACGTAACGCACTCCCAGCTCCTTCTGAAGCTGGCTGTACTGGGCGAGCACACCTGCAAATGCCTGACTAGCCACGCGGGAGCTCACAAGCAGCTCGGGGATCCGAGCAAGCATAGTGCTTAGGTCTTCTGTGATTCCTTGCGCAATAAACGTGAGCGCGTCGGCACCGGAGAAATTTGCGATGGGCAATACCGCAATTGACGCAGTTTGCGTCGAGGCCGGAGCAGAATCCATGGGTAATGATGTCTGCGGCGGCCTTTCCCCGTAGAAACTATGAAGAGTAGCCAAGAGCTGATCGCGATAGGTGGGGGACGAAGTGAGTCCTCTTCTGATAACCCCCTTTGGCTCCGCACGCAGCGCGAAACCGAGACTGGATTCATCCAGCCTCGCGATGAACACTGGAAGACTATTGTCTTCGACCAGCTGCAGCTCTCGTGCGCAGCGGGTCGAGCGACGAAAGGACTTCGATTCGTACAACAGACAAGCGTCGGCGGACTCAATGACTGAAGCTGCCGGCGCACTCCAGACGCTCGTATCGTTCGCCGAGTTATCCCACCAGATATTGAAACCTTGGTGTCTTAACCAGAGAAATTCATCGTACAGCTCTTCTCCATCATCGGCGGCGTACAGTACAAATAACAACGGCATCTCAAAACGATCGGTCGCGCGCGCGTCAGAACGGGGCTTGGATCGCTTCCGCGTAAAACAGGTCTCGCGGAACTGATCATCAATCTGCCTTAGATCATCGGAGGAGACTTCAAACAGAGACAGGATTACCGACCAGCGCCTTTTGGGTACGAGATAGGAGCGATGCTCCGGGTGTAGCGACTCACGTTCGAGAGCGTAGTTCGAGTCGACGTTTTTAAACCAACCCTCTACACCATGCACACTGATCTTGTCGCCCGCATCGGTCATCGCCTGGGCGAGACTTTTGCGACAGCGAATCCCTGGCATAAGCCCAGAATCAAGCAGCGCCTGTAGCTTGTGCGTTGTGAGGCTTCCGGCGGTCCGATCCGAGGCCGTGTTATCGCTCACGTAAGATACTCACAGATTATCGTCAGCATGTTCTAAGAGTGTTCCCGCCGAGCTATGCACAGATGGGCGGCTCGCCAGACGGTATGTATTCGTTGTTGTTCTTCACTGTCCGGGTTCGGCCCCTACCGATTGTGGCGGAACCGCTGTGCGAGCTTAAAGAAAGAAGGCAGACGATCGCAAGTCAGTGAGTAATCGGCTTTAGGTAAGGAATCGGCACCTATCACTGCGACCAAACAGAATCGTTTAGCGCGGAAAGAAGGGGCTTGTGCGAAGAATCGAATCCCAAGAGCCTGAACCGAGAGCTCGAAACCCATGACCCCAAACCCATGCCTCGAAACCTGAGCCTCGAAACCTGAGCCTCGAAACCTGAGCCTCGAAACCTGAGCCTCAAATCCTAGGCCACAGTCTGAGTGAGGACTATGGGCTCGACGACGGCAAAGCTACAAGGACGAGCCAAGCAGGCACAGAAAGGGAAAATAGATCCGGCTCAACGCGCACCGGCCACTGTGAAGTGCATAGCCGGCGAACGGTGGAGGACATAAACAAGGACACCGGGCGTCCTTAGGACCGCCCGGTGCATACTGCTAGCACTAGAGAAATCCGGCCGCTTAAAGGGCGGGATTTCCCGTGAGATATCAGTCCAGCAGATCAAACCGATCAGCGTTCATGACCTTCGTCCAGGCAGCTACGAAGTCACGTACGAACTTCTCACCGTTATCATCCTGGGCGTAGACCTCTGCATAAGCTCGCAAAACGGAGTTGGACCCGAAGACAAGATCAGCTCGTGTCGCGGTATAGGCAACTTCACCAGAGCTGCGATCACGAATCTCGTAATGCCCTTCATCGGTCGGGTGCCAGCTGTAGCTCATATCAGTCAACGTGACAAAGAAGTCAGTGCTGAGCGTCCCGGGTTTTGCGGTGAAAACCCCGTGGTTCGAGCCACCGTGGTTGGTACCAAGAACACGCATTCCGCCCAGCAATACGGTCATCTCCGGGGCCGTAAGGCCCAGCAATTGAGCCCGATCCAGG
>JBCCNK010000093.1:0-12037 GCA_039025875.1 Pseudomonadota bacterium | reverse complement strand
TGCAGGTCAAACACCTACTCGCCGCCTCTCCCGACAATGTGCAAGAGGGGTGGAACGGTGAGCAAATATTCGCTCCCGAGATGAAAAACACCACGATTTCACTCGTGGTCACCAATCGCCGATTGCATATGTCTGAGCTTCAACGCATCGCCGTCCAGGTGCACACCTCGATGGGTCGAGCCATACAACCCTTTGCAACAGAGATGGACGGCGACGTCCTGTACGCCGTGACCACTGACGAAGTCGAAACCGGCCCCGGCGCTTTTCTACCCAGTTATGAGATCGGATTGGTCGCCAGTGAGCTGATGTGGGATGCGATTCTGGCGGCGGTGCCCGAGCAGCCCCGTGCGCCCGCTCCATCGGTCAATGGTGACGAAACGCTAGCCGACGGAGACACCTTGGACCGCTTTACCGGGGATTATGTGTTCAGTCGCTTTGCCACCCTCAGTATCAGCCGACGGCGAGATGGCTTGTACGCCCGCGCGACCGGGGAACGCGACGTCTTCGCAATTCCAAAAGACAAAGCCGTCGCACTCACCCCCGTCGCCAGCAATCGGTACACACTGCCCGATCAACGTTACCCCTTTGAAATCGTGTTCGAGAATGACTCTGTCGTACTGAATCCTGGTCGTTGGGAGCAGCGAGCCCAACGCGCGCCCACGTCCAAGTAGGGTCATACCTTCATGGACGACGAACCGACCTCCCTGGCCCGCAGAGTGGAGAATGCTCGGGCAATGTGTGACTCAGCCGCTGCGATTCCAGAAGCAAGTCAGGTTTCGGTCCGCGACTTGTATGCAGGCAGGATCTTTCCTCAACAGCAGATTGAGGCTTTCAGTCACACTGAACGCCTCTTTCCCACTCGCACAGTGCATCGGGGCTCCGTGGTAAAACCACTGCGCCCAAGCGCGGTTCGGTTAGATGATGTCCATGTGACCGCCGGTGGTCGTGATTATGATCTTTACGATGTGCTGTCGTTGAATCGGGTCGCCGCGATTCTTGTACTCAAGGATGGAGAAATTTGCCTCGAGCATTACGAGTTTGGTCTCGACCCGCGATCACGTTGGATGTCGATGTCGGTCGCGAAGTCCATCAGTTCCACGCTGGTGGGCATCGCCATCGCGGAGGGCTGCATTGCCAGCGTCGAAGATCCTCTTGATCGGTACCTGCCCGAGCTCCGAGGTGGCGCGTACGAGGGCGTCAGCATTCGCCATTTGCTGCAGATGTGTTCAGGAGTCGAGTGGTTGGAAGCGCCGACCGATCCGACGTCCCATCGAAGCACGATGCTTCAGTTGCAAATTTCCCAACAGCCAGGCGCGATCCTACGGTTTATGAGTGGGTTGAAGCGCCTTGCAGAGCCTGGAACACGGTGGAACTACAGCACCGGTGAAACCCACGTCGTCGGTGAGCTCTTGCGCGCTGCAACTGGCGAGAACCTTGCTCACTATGCAACGTCGAGGCTGTGGGCACCGCTGGGCATGGAGGCCGATGCCAGCTGGTGGCTGGAATCCGCTGATGGACTGGAGGTCGCGGGCAGCGGTATCAGTGCCACACTGCGCGACTACGCGCGCTTCGGCCTTTTTGCCATGCACGCCGGTGCCATTGGCGGACGCTACGTGGTTCCTGAAACATGGTTTGATGAGGCAACGGCTCCAAAAACCGTCGACGGTGAGCGCATCGACTATGGCTATCAATGGTGGCCAGTCTATGATTTGGACGCCGAGATCACCACACGCGACACGGCATTGGCATCCGCCAACAGCGGTGTGCTCAAGCCCGTGTCGGGCCAGGAACGGTGGCAGGGCGCATTTATGGCCGCTGGCCTGTTTGGTCAGTACATCTATGTGCATCCCCGCGAGAAAGTGGTAATCGTCCTGTGGAGCGCGCAGTCCAAGCCGCTGGATGGCGAAGTGGTCGACGAGCGCACTTTTTTTAACGCTGTTGTTCGCCGGTTGAAAGGATGAACAATCTTCAAGCCCCTAGGGTGCCGTATCGGTGAGCAAGTTCGCGGACTGTGACTTGACCGGCTTTTAGACTCTTATGACTTCGGTAGCCCACCCTGCGTCGAACGCCTTGGCGGAAAACGACTTTCTGGGCCATCCCCGGGGCCTTGCGTATATCGTCTTCGCGGAAGCCTGGGAACGCTTTTCCTTCTATGGAATGCAGGCATTGCTCGTGCTTTACATGTCGTCCTACCTGCTTCGCGACGGCAACAGCGATCAGATACTTGGATTTGCCGCCTTCTCGGGGTTGATCACGGCGGTTTTTGGCGACCTGTCGATTCAGGCATTGACCGCACAAATCTTTGGGCTCTACGTCGGCTTAATCTATCTGGCGCCAGTGCTGGGCGGTTATTTAGGTGATCGTTTTCTGGGAAGAACCCGCGCCGTGACGATGGGGGCCGGCTCGATGGTACTGGGACACTTCCTGATGGTGTTCGAAAGCGCCTTTTTGCTGGCGCTGGCATGTTTGATCACCGGTTGTGGGCTGCTCAAAGGCAATCTCGCCGCCCAGGTCGGTGATCTCTATCAAACATCAGATCAGCGCCGTGACACCGCGTTTACGATGTACAACGTCGCCGTCACGGCGGGGGGAACGTTGGCGCCCCTGGTGTGCGGCACTTTGGGAGAGCGGTACGGTTGGCATTACGGTTTCGGGGCCGCTGGAGTGGGGATGGTAGTAGGGTGTTTTGTATACCTGTCGGGGCGTCATTACTTGCCACCCGATAGACCCCGCTTGAGAGGCCCAGGTGTTACCGCACTCACGCCGAGCGACTACGGCAAGGTGCTGGCGGTCTTTGTATTGATCTTGGTGGCTTCTCTATTTTGGATAGGGCAGGCACAGGTGTGGAACAGTTATCCGCTGTGGATACAGGCGCGCGTTGATCGTGCCCTATTCGACAACATCGTCCCCGTGACCTGGTTTCAGTCGATCGATGCGGGTGCGGCGTTGGTATTGGTCCCTGTGGTGCTCTGGTTCTGGCGCTGGCAAAGAGTGCGGCAGGTCGAACCGACAGAATGCCGCAAGATTGCGATCGGTTTTTGCTTCCTGGCGTCGGCCTATCTCGCACTCGTACTCGGTGAGTGGGCCGCCACGCCCGCCGACTCGGTTCTTATGCGCTGGCTACTGCTCTTCCACCTGCTGATTGGCACTGCTTTTTTGTTTATTGGCCCGGTGATGATGTCGTTGATATCACGCGCCGCTCCGACTTCCATCAATGCCACTTTGGTCAGTTGCTACTACTTCGCCATTTTCCTTGGAGGATTGTTCAGTGGGTGGTTGGGACGATTCTATGAGCCGCTGGGGCCTGTGTACTTTTGGTCACTGCACGCGCTAATCGCTTTGGTAGGAGCCATGTTGATCTTGGGATTACAAGCCTGGCTTCAACGAGTGCTCATCGACCCTTAGCGTTCTCATCTCGGCCACCAAGAATCGCGGGTGGTCGGTATCTTTGCCGGCGGAATCCGTTTGACGGCAACACCCCGCCACTCTATCGGCGACACCGAACGATACCTCTGCCGCAGATCGCCCAAACGGCCTTCCATCCAGGTGAGTTACTCCTGCCGGCAACGGTCCAGACTACATGGTGTCCCTGACGCACCCCGTGTGCCTGATTAAGCAACTTTTGTCGCGAACTTGCTGCGCTACTATCGAATGAGTCTCATCTCATCCAAGCGCAACGAGCAGGGGAACCGATGAAAACACGTCTTAATCCGTCGTTTTTGACCGCGAGTTTGATCGCGACGTCCTTGTCTTCAACGGCCGCTCAAGCCCAAGATGGAGCACAAGCGAACCCTCGATCGCTCGAAGAAGTCATCGTCACAGCACAACGTCGGGAACAGTCCCTTCTGGAAGTACCAATGGCGGTCGCTGCTTTCTCACAAAGCGATCTGCGGCAACGAGGTATCACCGCTCTATCCGATCTTCAATTCGCGGTACCCGGTATGACGATGCGTGAAGATGGTCCCGGCAGCAACACAATCTTTCTTCGAGGCGTTGTCAACCAATACGGCGCGGGACCGGTGGTTGGGCAGTTTTTGGACGAAATTCCGGTGTCGCTCACTGCGGCAGATCAACTGGATGTGCGGGCCACCGATCTCGCACGAGTGGAGGTGCTCAAAGGCCCTCAAGGCACCCTATTTGGACAAGGTTCAATGGCGGGTGTGGTTCGCTATTTGACCAACAAGCCGAATCTAGAGGCGACGCAAGGCGGCGTGACGGCGGCCACGGCGTACGTGAGCGGTGGCGACCCAGAGAACATCGTCACCGGATTCTTCGATGTTCCCCTGGTGGAAGACACTTTGGGTCTTCGAATCGCCGGCCGCGTTCAGGAGGGTGGCGGCTGGCAAGACCAACCCGAGGCGGGCATCAAGAATGGGAACGGCCAGGATCTGCTGAACGTTAGAGCACTACTGCTGTGGCGAGCGACCGATCGCGTCGACGTGGAACTAATGTACAACGTTCATCACAACGAGGTTGAGTTGGGGTTGGGTTATGAAGATCCGGATCGCACCGTGTTCGTCGCCGGCGATCCAAGCACGCGTTTGATACCTAAAGACCTGGAATATGAAATCACGGCGCTGACCGTCACCGCCGACCTGGGGTTCGCCAACCTTGTGAGCGCGACCGCCTACATCGACGTCGATCACGAGTATCCGTTTGCTTACCAGTGCGGCAGCGATACGAACTGTGGACCTTTTGAGGGAAACGACGACCGTTTTGATACCAACGAACAGTTCACGCAGGAGCTGCGTTTGGTATCCGCGGGTGACGGCCCCCTTTCCTGGACCGTGGGCGCTTTCTATCGAGACTTGGACGACCAGCTTATCGCCGACTACCGGACCTTCGAAGGAGTGCCTGATAGCGCACCCGTGCTGGTGTTTGAAGACCGCTTTTTTCAGGAGAGCAGCTCCGAATCAATTGCCGTGTACAGCGATATCGCGTACGACATAACCGAGCGTCTAACGCTCGGCCTGGGTGCGCGCTACTTCGAGGAAGATCGCGAGTCCGCGCAAAGCTGCTGTTTAAATCTGCAAGTGCCCGTGGTCGAACAAAGTGGAAGCTTCGATTCGTTCGACCCGCGCGTTTACGCGCGCTACGCGTTGACGGAATCCATTAGTCTTTATGGCTCGATTTCGGAAGGGTTCCGAAGCGGCGGATTTAACGATGCAGGCGATCCTCCGTACGACCCTGAAGATCTCTTAACCTATGAACTGGGCATCAAGGGTTCACTCAATCAATCACGACTTTCATTCGAACTGGCCGGTTTTTACAACGACTTTTCGGACATGCTCCGTCGGGGACTTGTGTTCAATGGCACCAATTTCACCTCTCAGCTGAGCAATATCGGTGATGTTGATGTGTTCGGCCTTGAAGGCGGTTTTGCCTATACGGCGACCGACAGCCTCTCCCTATCAGCGACAGCGTCTTGGTTGGATTCTGAAGTACAGGAAATTCGAGCGGACGACGCCACCAACCTGCCAGGCGATGAATTGGATTATGTACCGCAGCTCACTTACTCCTTGAGTGGTGTCTATGACTTCCAATGGGGTAGTTCCCGGACGGGCTTTGTAAGGATTGACTACAACTACCGCGACGAGGTCAGTTATATTGATCGTTCATCATTCGATGTCGTGCCGCAGTTTTCCGACTCGTTTGGGCTGCTTAACGCACGCATTGCGCTTGCGTTCACTGAGGCCTTCAGTGTTGAGCTGTTCGGGACCAACCTAACGAATGAGAATGAATGGCAGGACCCCTACCACAACTGGCGGAATGCTAATCGCACTCGGCCGCGCTCTGTAGGACTTCGTCTACTCTACGAGCCGTGAGATACGACCGCAGAGACACTCGGTCTTCAGTTTTTACTGTGTGCGTTCGCGTTTGCTTTCAGCTATTTTGGTAATTGACCAGTGTCCCTGCGAATCGGCGCCTGTTTTATCTATCCGCTCAAAGCAGGCTCAGCCCTGGAGGTCGATGGTTTTGAGCTCACTGCGCGAGGGCCTCAGAACGACCGAACATGGATGATCGTTCGCGATGGGTCTCATCAGCGCGGCCGCTTTGTGTCCCAACGAGATCGGGGCTGCGAAAAGTTGTCGACGGTTACGGCGCTTCCTCTCGACGATGCGGGCTGCGTCTTCGAAAACACACTGGGCGATTCAATCCATATCACCGATGCAGCCCTGACGATACGGGAGGAACCTGCAGACCTTTGGGGCGAGAAGTGTCGAGTGCTGGACGCGGGGGAGGAGGCCGCGCGCTGGTTCAGTGACTACCTTGGCTTACCTTGCAGGCTGGTCAAGATGGACGAGCGATTCACGCGATCAGCCGATCCCACCGTTGCGCAAGCGGATGACCAGGTGAGCCTTGCCGACAGCCTGCCTTTACTCATCACCAGCCAAGCGTCGCTTGACTCCCTTAACCGAATGCTTGGGCCGCAGGCTGTCGGAATGGATCGATTCCGCCCGAACCTCGTCCTCGAGGGTTGCGCGGCGTTCGAAGAGGACGTGATTCAAACAATTCAGGTCGGTGAAACCGTGATCGAATTAGCATTGCCGTGTGCGCGATGCAAAGTCCCGACGATCAATCAGCACACCGGTGTCGTCGAGTCGAATGAACCCATCGCGACACTCCTCGCGACTCGCCGTGGAATCGATCCGAGTCTCAAGGGGACGTTTTTCGGCCAAAACGCGATCCCGCGTTCTCTCGGAAACATACGCACCGGAGACTCAGTTGAGGTTGTGTCCTACAAACCGATGCATCCGACACTCGCTGAGGCGACGCTCCGATATGAGCCGACGTGAGTTCGCTGAAAAAACAGGGTGACTCTGCTCTGTGCTTGCCCGAGAGGGAAACATCTGCTTACGAGCTGCGTAACGATCAGGCCGGCGTATCTAGCTATCGCTCGCTCAGAATCTGCTCATCCGGTGACAGATGCCTTGCTATCGCCTGAAACGCCGTTACGGACTCGTGGAGCATGTAGCCGCCATCGACGGTGTAATTCTTGTAGGCGGAGGTTCGAGCGATGACTACATCCCGCGCTGGGTTCACATAGATAAATTGCCCGTAGATACCCAGAGCCATGTAGTCGTCTCCATCGGGAAACAAAGGAGTCCACCACTGATACTTGTAGCCAAAGCCTGAATCGGAGTCGGGATTATCGATGCCTGGCGCCAGACGAGGACTGTCCGGTTGCGTAGATGCAGCAATCCAGTCATTGGACACCAGTCTTTCCCCCCGATAGTTCACCCCGCCGTTGAGATACAGCTCACCGAATCGCACCATATCCCGGAGTCGTATATTGACCCCACCATAGGCCACCGGTTCTTCTATTCCATCGACCAAAATGCCCGCATCATCCTCGGCTCCGATTCGTGACCAGAGTTTCTCCCGGAAATTCTCAGCGTACGATTGGCCCGTGGCACCGCGGAGCACCATGCTGAGAGCGTGCGTATCAATACTCGCGTAACGATTAAACGTGCCTGGCTCGAATTCACGAGGCACGGAGGCGGTGAACTCATCAAGAGAGCCGGCCAGGGATGCAATGGTCGAGCGTGCTATGTCTGAAAACACACTGCCGTAGTCTTCATTCCATCGAACACCGGATGACATCTCCAGCACGTTCTTGATCGAAGTTCCATCATAGGCAGAGCCGGCTAGTGAGGGTGCATACTTAATGACCGGATCTTCAAGGCTATCGATGTCGCCTGCTTCAAAGGCTACGCCAATCATGAAAGACATCATGGACTTCGAAACAGACATTTGAATCGCTCGAGTTTCGCGGGTGTTTCCTCGCGCGTACGATTCGTAGACAAGTTCACCGTTATGTAAAACAGCGATGCCCGTTGCTTGCGTGTCCCTTAGGGAGTCCTGAAGATTCTTTACTTCACCTTCGTACTCGAAGTGTTCGGGCAAGACATCTGCCTGAAAATTCTCTCGAAGGTCGTAGACCTCATCACTTCGGGAAACCACAATCGAAGGCAGTGCGACTTCCATGGATCTAAAGCTCTCATCGATGACCTCCGGCTCGAACATGGCCTTGTAGTCATAAACCGCCTTCAGGAGTCGAAGCTCATCGGAGAATATGAGTGCCAAGGCAGCGATCGCACCTAAGAGGACGCCGGGAATGAGAATGCGTTTTTTCATGGCGAAAAGTCCATGGTCACTGTCTTCCGTGTCCCTGAGGATACGATCAACGAGTTGTGATCTACTGCAGGGTCCAGCGGTCGATTGTCACACGGAGCATTGACAACAACAGTTGCCTTTCGAAATTCCTTTGGTGATGAGAGGGCACCATCGGATTCGTCAGGCCGTCCTCATCGTCAGCTTGTGGCTACCTTCGACACTGAGCTCGAACTCGCAGCGCTGGTTGCATTTGCCGACAAGACTGCTTGAACGATCATGGGCAAGCTTGCTTTATGGATCCGTCGGACACGACCCATACTGACTCGTGTCGGCGCACAGGCGCGCTATGGGATTGCAACGCGAGGCCGTGCACCCCTCAGGGGGGCGTTCGCAAGACGACGCACCGCGTGATGTTCAAGCTGCAAGCCTAAAGAGGCCTGTGGTAGACGGTGTAATAGTCGATCAGCCTTACCTACGCTCGCCACGGGCTAGCAGTGAAAAAAACCGTCGTGGATGGCCCACATGAGCAATGAGCAGAAAATCGTGTACTTGGAACTGAGCGCACATGACCTTGAGGCGATCAAGGTTTTCTTTGACGCTGCGTTTGGCTGGATCTTTACAGACTGAGGGCCGGATTAGCCCGACACTTCATCGGGCGTTATTTCTATAGGTTTCTACCGTGCTGACCGCCCACGCGTCAGGAACAGGGTGGAGTATTGGCTGGATTTCAGAGCGACGGTATTGAGGCGACTGAACAGCGGATCGTCGCCTCGGGCGGGAGTGTAATCAAATCGGTCTATGCCTTTCCTGGTGGAAAGCGATTTCACTTTATCGAACCCAGTGGCAACGAATTCACTGTCTTTACGGCGGTTGAAGACGTCTGAGTTTTGCAGAAGCGCGGTAGGCGATTAAGCCTTCGCGCTTACCATGCCGCGACACCTTCACTTTCTGCGGTACTGAGTTTCCTCCGACACTTCCTACGGTCGGTCAAACTGCTCAAGGATGTGCCGGCTTTTTGGCTACTAGGGCGTCGAGGTCGATCCTGCCGTAGTGCTTTGATCGACAAGGCCATCTCCCGAGTCTGCTTGAAGACGGAGACCGCGTAGAAGAGCGGGCCGTATCGAAGACAAGACGCTGTAGCCAATGAGCAAGGCCACACCTGCTGGCGTACGGAATGCGATCGTCTTGCTCGATGAAGAGCGATTATCAAGGGGCGCCTTTGCGATCAGTGTATCGCTCCTGATTCACGATTTAGGAGGGTCAAAACCTAAAACGCTTCAAGAGTCACCGTGTCGCCAATCTGTGAGCTTTGAATCTCTTGCTCGCAAAAAGGAAAGCGCACCCAGCGTTTGTCGGAGTACAACACAGTCTGATCCGCAAAGTGCACCGATTGCGGATCCGTCGATTGCGACGGTACCAGTATCACATCCGCGATCGGACAATCGCTTTCGTCCCACGTTACGGCCTGGATGTAGGAGTTCCCAGAGGTCGGGTTTATGTATCCACCGTCGCTGAGGCGTGCGGTAATAGCACCGTAGACTCCCATCGTACCTGCTCCTCCGTGGATCGCTACCCGGTCATTGCCGCGCTCAAGGTACTGAGTATCACCCCAGGCTGCGTCAATTGGCACATTGTTCTCGTTAAGTCGTTCTACAGCGTTGGACAGCGCATTGAAGACGCGCTGCCAATTCGCCTCAACGTCGAGGTCGATGCCCTGTGGAGTATTGATGGGGTCGGCAGGATCGAAATCGACACGCCAGAACTCATCACTGCCGACGACATTTTGAAATTCCAGACCCAGCTCAGCGCGAATCTGTCCCCAGAACTCGGTGAATAGATGCGCGCCGACACTGTCGAGATCAACACGCCGATCCCAAGCTTCAAGAACGTTACAAGCTGCGAGCAAATCGCCCTTGAGCGCTTCGGAGGCGCACACGGTCAGAACGTCGTCAATGACAAGCTCAGCGCCGTAGACGCGGTTCTCGTATATATAGGCCTTAACAGACTCCAGGTTGAACAGTGGAGCATCATCAAAACCGTCGCTCGCTTCGCGGCGTTCGCGAACCATTAAATGCCCGAGTCGAGTTCGTAGAAATTGTTGTTGCCCCTCTCCCCCGACTGGCCCCATTACGCTCGGAAAACCCTCAAGCGGGTTGCCTGCATCTGATAGCCAGTAACTGTTGTTACTGTTGCTGATGTAGTCGCGTGTAAAAAACTGAGGCAACTGATCGCTAGCGTAAAGATTAGTCCCCGCAGGCGCGTTTGGATCATCGCCCCAGGCGCACGCTGGATCAGAGCCATCTAACGACACGATCACGTTCGAGGTTGCTGCCGCGAGGAGTGGTCCGATCGCCCCTCGGACACAGTTATTGATCTGTGCCTGTGTGACAAAGGGTATTGCGGTGATCTCACCGTAGAACGCATCGCCTTGGCGGTCGCTGACAAATTCATGAAATACGGAATTGCCCAGACTCGCCAGAGCATCCACGTACTCGAAAGTGTTTGTAGCCTGCGCCTTGCGCAGCCACTGCTCTGTTCCTCTTAGTCCAGTAGTCAGGTTGGCATCGCGCAAGACAAGCACCGACCCGTTAAACATTGGCCAGCCGCCTAGCAGCGGAGATACCCCCGTGAGATTGAGAATCGGACCGTACTGACTCGTGTAAAAGCGAAAACTCCGCTCTTCTGAAGTCCCGTCTGCGAGTCGTACCTGTACGGTCACCTCTTCCTCACCGATATCGACCCACTCCCCGTTGAAGTCGTATTGCAGAGGGTCATCAGGGTTCAACGGGAGTTCATAGAGGGTAAATCGGTTTGCAAAAGAGACGGTATGTGTCCAGGCCAGATCTTTGTTAAACCCGATGCCGATGAATGGGAAGCCTTGTAGTGCAGCACCGGCGACATCCATTTCACCGGGAATCGTGAGATGCGCCTGATACCAAGCGCCATCGCCGAACCAGGGCTGGTGCGGATTACCGAGCAATATGCCCGAGCCGGTTTGCGTCATGTCGGCGCCGAGCGCAAGCGCATTGCTGCCGCTGTCGGTGTTGACGAGCGTTTTTGCAGCTCGTCGCAGTTGGGAGCTTACAAATGAGATCTGAGCGTCTGTCGGTCGAGTATTGTTAGCAACCGGGTCGGGGCCTGTCACAGCTAGTAGTGCGGCACGAAAAATAGCTTGGTCCGAGCTGCCGCGCAAAGATGAGCGCCGGAGATACATGAAATAGTCGATCACATCGAATTCGAACACCCATTCGGCATGGCGGCAGCCCAGATCGCCTTCAGGTAAGTTCTCCACGCCAGTTTCACGGAGAAACCGGTTCATGCCCTGCGTATACCCGGCGGCAAGGTCTCGCACGCGCTGCGGTAGCTGGGACACAAATTCTTGCTCGAAGCTCGCCTTGTCTCCATTGAGAAAGCGGAACAGAAAATCGGATTCGATGCTGCCTTCTTCCTCACCCATGAGTTCAGCCGACCGGCCGGACGCAAGCACAATCTGACGCATGGCGATACAAAAGTTGTCCTGCGCAAAGGCATACCCGAAGCCTAGCCCCAAGCTTTCCCAATCGTTGGCTTCGATGTGAGGAATACCAAACTCTGTGCGTCGAATTTGAGCCGACAGAACAGGTGTTGGTTCTGGCTCGGGTGCTGGGGGAACCTCAATTACAATGGACTCGGAATCGGAGCAGCTAGCTATCAGGCCGCAGAATATGGTGGCCGTTAGCGCAGTGATGGCTCTTGTCCAGCGTGATTTTGTTCTCTTAATTGACTGTTTCATAGCATGAGGATTGTGTTCGGACTGTTTACTGAAGGAAGACGAGAAAGTGTTCGAACACTTTTGCTAGCGCTAGCATCGATAATCTAGCGCCAGAGACTTACACGTAAGCCTGAGATCATCAACCGGCAAGAACACACGCTACATTTG
>JBCCNK010000092.1:0-12233 GCA_039025875.1 Pseudomonadota bacterium | reverse complement strand
GGGTAGCCGTGCACCACAACCTGGTTCACCGCTTCTTGCTTGAACTCATCCGAATATCGAATGCGCTTACCCATCTCTCACCTCTCATGATCTTCTACGATTATTACCATGAAAAGTGTCTAGGGTTCTCAGGCCGTATCATCCAGACCCACAAGATACGGGTATGTGGTTCCACCAGGAGTTGCAAATCAAGAGCAACTGCATTCACGCATCCCTGCTAGACTACTAAACCAGAAACGCGCTTGATGAGAAATAGTTTTCTGGCGAGGACGTTGTCTCGAAGGGAAAAAACCTGTTCTGATTCCG
Source organism: Pseudomonadota bacterium (assembly GCA_039025875.1). GTDB lineage: Bacteria > Pseudomonadota > Gammaproteobacteria > Pseudomonadales > Halieaceae > Congregibacter. The sequence goes on along the minus strand of JBCCNK010000092.1, from coordinate 11,927 downwards.
TAGAGCTCGTTTCTGCAATTGGAGAAAGCGTAGGGTTATTCTCGACTCGCCAGGCACCGGGGTTTCTGGCGTAGCAATGAAGCCAGCGCTTGATACCGAAAACATGCGGAGAGACTCGTGCTATGGCTCCTGACCCTGAGCGAAGGCAGCGAACTGCAGTTGGTGTTAAGGCACTAAGAAACCTCGAATTCGTTGCATCTCGCCACGGCTTATTGGGTGCGGGAGCAATGACCCATATGATTGCAAGGGTCGGCGAGAGACTGACGTACAGATTTTTGCGAGAAACAGTGATTGCGTTTGCTGATTCTGCAATATGAGTCGGAAGCGCATTATCTATGTCGTCAAGAAGCACTGATAGCTGTGTAGCATCCATCATTAGAGGAACGCCAAAGCCCTCCACCGCGAATCGAATCGACGCGAGCAGCTCCTTTCGGTGCTGGCCCGGTAGGTAGAACCCAACCGACGTCAAAGTTTGCATTAAGGCACCATTGTCTTAATTCTCTCTATCAACTTGGCTTCAACTATGGCTTGCTTAGTCCATGAAGTACAGTTACTGCGGAGTAGCGAATAAGGTCGACTGATTGGCACTTTGCACTTGACACCAGGTTGCCCCATTACCCGTGCTTGCCAAGCGATAAACTGCATGTGTGTCAATTTAGCAAAAGGCCATAAGAGAAATTGTCCTCGCTTACGTGCCCTTCTTTTTTCAACAAATCCGTCAACGAATTTGAAGGGGCGCGTCAGCGCTGCATTTTTATCGAACGTGCCAACATCAAACCTCATTCCAGTCCCTGTTCCCTTCCCGCGCTTAAGCCTTTCGGCATAGACGTAATCATGCGGAATTGGGGTGGGCACCCTGCCAGCGAGCCACAGCTTCCATTTTGGACCACGGAGCAGGCTAGCCCCTTTTTTTCCTGGCCTAAGGAGATTTCGAGCTGTTGCCCTTGCTGCACTCAACACTATGCGGGCCAAACTCGATATCGCGGCCCCGATATCAGACAATCCAAACATCCCACTCGGATCAACCATATTCACTGGGTTGGCATGTACGTATAGATACTTATGCAACGTGTGCGGCTCATGCATGCGCCCGGCATACGTATCCATCGTCTGGAATCGCCCGTTACTCGGGTTGTAGTAACGCGCACGCAGGTAGTAGAAGCCAACGTTCGGATCGAACTGCTCACCGGTGAACAGGTATCGGTTGTCGGTGCTACCGTTGTGGGCTTCCAGATTGCCGAACACCTGATAGGTGTAACTATCGCTCACACCGCCCGTGGTATCGGTTAGCCCTCGCACACTACCCAGCGCATCGTAGTAGTAGGTGTCGATCACCGCAGTGCTTGCATTACCCCCCGATACCCTGCCCTGGCTGATCAGATCATCCCCGTGCAGGTACATACGGGTCAGTCCACTTAAGGTGTCGGACTCCTCGATCACCTGTGCATAGCCACGGTTGGTATCCACCAGATAGTCTCTTGTGACCCCGCCGGTGGTCTCTGACTGGCGGATACCATTCACATCGTAGTCATAGAACGTACCGGTGGTGACCCCGTTGTCGGTGATACTGGCCACAATCATCCGATCCTGAGAGTCGTAGCTGTAGCTTGCTAGCTGGGCACCAGCCTGACTCTTGGTCAGTGTGTTGCCGTTGTCATCGTAAGTGTAGTCAGTGACCACACCGCCAGTAGTCTCGCTCAGCAGCCAGTCGTTCCGGTTGTAGGCGTAGGTAGTGGTGCCAAGGTTCGTGCCACCGGTGCGGATCTCGCTCTGGCGGTTGCCCACCAGATCGTATGACCAGTTGGTCTGGCGATTAAGACCCGTGCTATCGGTCACCACCTCCTGCTCAAGGCGATATAGCGAGTCGTACGCGTAGGTGGTTAAGAAGTGGATTTCTCACAAGTGCCGCTAGGAACCGATTACAAAAGACGCCATTTGGTAAGTGTCATTTGTGAAGATCCAGCTGTTCTCGCAACGACTAGCAAGCAAAAAACCAGAGGTATCGCAGGAATGGCATGCTCCCGATAAACCCAATACACGCCCAACGAATTAAGTTTCTGCATGGGCGGCAACAGCAGAATCTGCAGCTGTTCTCCCCTGCATATTGTCCGCCCATACACTATTGGGGTCACCGTGGATCGAACGCTTATGGACACCCTGCCCCATGCGCCAGAACACAAATGCTCCGATCAATGCAAAGACAGAAACACTGGCCATATGCCACTCGCCATCGGTCAGACTGCTCCAAATCGGTCGTTTGATAACGACCGCATCGACTATGGGTATCGCCGCAGCGAACGCGGCGCACGCGTATAGGACGTCTCGCGTGCCGCTGGCCACTGATCGAATGAAGCACCAGGCGATTGATGTGAAGAAGACTGCGTAGTAGGCGTACTCTGTGAGCTCAGGCCGGTTGGCGAGATCCATGCTCACCCTGCTGACAAGAAACGCCGCTGAGACACCGGCCATGCAGCCGATGCATACACCGCTGTTGAGTTTGGCCAAAAGGATGGTGTCTTTGCGTTGTTCGAGTTGACGACGTTTACGCCGACTCTCAACCCACAACAAATTGCCCGAATAAAACAGGTAAGCACCGGCTAGTCCGAGGAAGAAATACACCCACTTCGCCGTGTAGCCGCCGAACGAAACGAAATGCAGCGCATACAGACCAAAGAACATCGTCGACCCCGGGCTCGCCTCTCTTGGATCGTTCATTGATACCAGTTCACCGGTCACCGAGGAAACGGTAATCGACGCATTGGCAATCAGGGTATCGCCATCTTGAAGTGTTCCTGATATTGAAGCGGAACCATTGGCATCGCCTGCATGGTGGTATTCGATTTCGGCAGGAATCAACTCCGGCAGGTTCTCTTTCGCACTCGCAATCAGTTGTTCGACGGGCAGCATAGGTGCTGTTCGATCGACAGCCTCAGGTGGTCGCACCTGGTTCAGATTCTCATTGATGATATCGACGAGGTTTTCTTCAAACACCAAAAACTGAAATGGAGCGAGCAAGAAGATACCGATGGCCAAGATGACGCTGCTCCATGCATACATGAAATGCCAAGGCAGCGAGATCACCCCCACCACATTGTGGGTGTCCAACCAAAATCGCTTTAGGTTTTTGGTCGGGCGGATGACCAATAGATCTTTTAGGAAATTTGGGATGAAAATCAACAGTCCGGTGACCATCGCCAGTCCGTAGATCAGCGCAACGATCCCTAGGATATACAGACCCCAACTATCTGGCAGGCCAGCATTGTAGTGAAGCTGGTAGAGAAACCCGCCGAGGCGTCCCTTGCTGCCCTCGATACCTTGCAGCGTCTCGCTATCGTCTAGTGTGTAACCAACGTTCTCGAACGTACCGTCGTCTAATCGCTTGAACCAGAAGAGCTCATGAGCATGTCCGTGTGCCTCTGATAGGTGTAGATGGAAATCGCTTGCCGCATCAGGATCAGCTTCCAGAGCCTGAACGACCAGCGCTTGTGCTTGATCGTAATCCTGATAAACCTCGACCTCTGGGTGGTAGTTATCCCACTCCGAGAGCTCATGGAAGAACACGGTCATAGAACCGGCATAAAATGCAATGAACAACGCCATGCCTGTGGCTAGCCCTGTCCAAGTGTGAACCTTCGTGAAGGCCTTGATGGTTGCAGTCTTCATGCGCCGCCAACTCCCGCGAAGTCCAATAGCTCAATCAAGCCATACCCAATTATCGATACGGACACCAAAGCCAACGCCGAATAGCGTGCCTTTGGGATAAGAAAACTCGCTGCTGCAACACCCACCCAGACCGGTACCAACATCAAGAGTGTGGGCACCCGCCATGCTGGCATCGGAGGCGTTGCCGCCAAAAACAGTGCGATCAAGATGATGCTCGCCGGGATCGAGAGCAACACCCCGACTATCGACCTAGCGATCATGGCGTCTCCCAAGTAAAAATTTTGTCCACGGCGTGATTACGGTCGCCAGAAAATAGACCGACAGAAGCGTATAGAAACCTGGCCAGAATCCACCTACGAAGCGCCAAAGCCATAGACCCAATGCGAAGGCTGCTACCGCAGCAGCGCTCCAAACGGTGCGCCAGCTCCTCTCGCTCGATCGTACGCTGCGTTCGGTTAGCACCGCAGATAGAACTGCGAGAGATACACTTAACGTGCCTATCATCAACTACACCGCGTATGTAAATCGCAGTGAGTCAATCGACAGGAGCGCTCTCCTAAGGTCAACCAACTTACTCCATACTCATCGTTCTCAAAAACGAGCACTGACAATGATCCCGAATTCACGTGGCGGCCCAGGTACGACTCCAACCTCATTCGCAAGTTGACTGTTAAACCTCTTGGTCTCGTAGAATTCATCGAAGAGGTTCCTTCCATAAAGACGAACATCGAATTTATCTCCCTCGAAACCTAAGCTTGCGTTTGCAAGGAAGAATCCATCAACCTCTAGATTTGAGCGATTTTCTGCATCGCCGAATGAACTATCTTGGTACGTGAAATTCGCTTGCGCGTAGATACGATCCGTCAAGTACTGCTGACCGCCAATCGAAGCTGTCCAGTCCGGCGAGACACCGAACTCGTTGCCTGATAGATCTTTACCCGCAACTCCATCTCTTTCGCAGTCTGGCAACCCGGGCACCGTGGAGCTCAGGCTACAGAAGTCGATGAACTCGGTATTTGCATAGCCGACACTCGCAAACAGTTCTGTGCTTTGGGTGGGCTGATATGAGGCTTCGACCTCCAAACCCCAAATTCGCGATTCGCCGCTGTTTTCAGTGCGTGTGTTAAATGCATTGCCGTCAATCGGAACATTGACTTGCTGGTCAATCCAAGAGCCGTAGTATGCGTTCGCGTTGAGCACCAGCCTGTTGTCCAATAATTCGGATCGAACGGATAGCTCAAAGTTGTCGAGAAACTCAGGATCGAACTCATTTAGCGTTCCAGATGCGTCGAGTCTCGCGCCACCGGCACGGTAACCTCGCTTATAGAACAGGGAGGCTTGAATATCTGGTGTCAACTCGTAGGTCAGGCCGACTTCTGGCAGGAAGGCGTCAAAGCTCGTGTCGCGGCCTTCAGAGAACGAGCCCAGTTGGGCGTTGAGCGCCGCATTGACAGCAGCGACACCTGCTTCGACCAAGGCTCCAGATCCTGGTTGTTGGGCTTCAGCGATGGCGCCGGCTTGTACAGGATCGGGTAACGGGGTTTCTGGATTCAGACTTGTCTGTCCGTTCGTGAACGCGTCAAACGACTCTCGGTCGTACCGAAGACCAGCGGACACCGTCAGACGATCGGTCAGGCCATATTCCCACTGCGTGAACAACGCGAAATTCGTCGTCTCAACATCTGACCCCGTATCTTGGGTAAAGAACAAGAGTGGAGGATAGAAAGGCAGCAGTGTCTGCGGCACACCGACCAATGCAGGGTTGATTCGACCACTCACCACAAACCGTGAATCGACCTGATCATCGAGGTAGTAGGCGCCGATGATGCCTCGAAGGCGCTCACTTTCAAACGAAGCACGAAGTTCCTGCGACCAGTTGAACTGGCTGCTCGGGAACAAGCTACTGCCTTCATCACGCTCGGTACCGTCTTGGTCAAGTGTGCGATTCGAGTCTGCGTCCGAAAACGCGGTGATCGATTGGAACTCCCATGAATCCGACAACGAATACTCTAAGTTCAGCGATCCGATATACCCTTCAAACGTATTGGATGGACGAATATCCGCGCTGGACTCGTAAGTATCCAGCGGTCCGTCAATTTGGGCGATGTATGACTGACTCGCTGTGTCACCCTCGACAAACTGCACTGAGACTGTTGCTCGAAGCTCACTCGAGATCTCAGTTAGTAGTTGTGCACGCGCGGTCGTGAAATCCCGTCGAGCATCGTCGTCGGTACCCAGAGTAACGTTGTCGATAAAGCCATCTGTTCGAGACCGCTCTCCTGTTAACCGCACCGCCGTACTTGACGAGACAGGGATATTGACCATGGCCTCTAAACTGTTTGTACCAAAATTTCCGACCTCTAACCGGCCAGCTGCGTCAAATCCATCGAGGCTTGGTTTTTTTGATCGCACGACCAGAGCACCAATCAGTGCGTTTCGACCAAGATTGGTGGATTGCGGGCCCCGAAGCAGTTCAACCTGTTCGACATCCCAAAGGTTCTGCGAAATGAAAGCGATACCCTGGTTGGTAATGGCTACATCGTCATAAAACGTCGTACTAGTATCGCCAACACCGCCAATCGCGAACGGTATTCGAGAAACACCCCGAATAGCGATATTCGAGGAGCCTGGATCAGAGATTGCGACGTTTGCCGACTGGAGCAAAACATCCTCAATGTCGAGGAGCGTCCGACTCTCAATTGTCTGAGCGGTTACAAGCGCAACGCTCTCTTTGGTTTCTTGGAGCGTCCGATCAATCTGCTGCCCGGTGACAATAATCTGTTCGAGCGGCTTGCGCTTGGGAGACAGCGCCTCATCGTCGGACGAGACAACACTTGGTTGGCTCGGCTTCCCAGCAGTATCGGGCTGGGTACGCTGTTGAACGATAAGGCTTCCAGCACTCGACTGGCGTGTCTCGAGATTCGTGTCGGCTAACAAGATCGAGAGCGCCCCGTCCAGCGTGTAGGTTCCGTTGACCGAAGCGCCTAGTTGGTCTTCTGTGAGATCGCCTCGACTAACGATCGTCACACCATAGGTAGCCCCCAGCTCCGCGAGCGATTGTTGGAGTGGTTGTGTGGGCAGTTTAACTTGCTGCTCTTTGTCCGACTGTGCCTGAGCAGGTATTGCCGCTACACTAACTAAAATTAGACACACTTTTACTGTGTTGATTAAAAGCGAGTTTTTGTCCACCGAAGGGCCCCTTAGCGTATCCACAGTTGCGAATGGTTATCATTACTGTCATTGCTAAGACGCAGCCGAAGTTCGATATGAAACCCGTTTGCAAAAAAACGCCTAATTTTTTTTCGTGATTACCAGCTGACTTTCTTCCTCTCTCTCAGTGATAGCTAGCGGATAAATCTCCGCCAACGTGTCCAACAGCGAATCAATATCGCTGGCATCCAGCGTTGCCGACACGGTCAACGCCGCTAAATCTGGGTCGGCGAGCAGGATCTCACGCCGGTCGTACCGATTGACCTGCTCTACGACGCTAGCCAAAGGTTCGTTAAAGAAAGCGAGTCTATTGTCACGCCAAGCGCCGACCAGATCGACGCTGACGTTTGAGACCTCACCAAAACTTTCCCTCTCTAAAACCACGGATTGACCGGGATCGAGCGCCACCATCCCCGCTGGATCACTGTTAGAACCAGATGCAGCGATCCCAACCTGGACGCGCCCTTCGGCTACCGCAATGTGAGTCTTGTTACTGGCCGCTCGTACATCAAATTGCGTCCCAAGAACTGAGATCTCAGCCTTTCCCGTGACCACTGAGAAAGGACGTTGGATGTCTTTCGTGACGTCAAAATACGCCTGTCCGCTGAGCAAACTAACCGCGCGATTCTCGTCATCAATTCGCGTTTCAACACGGCTACCTGGGCCAAGGACGACGCGGCTTCCATCGGGCAGCGAGACAGTGCGAGACTCTGCAATGTCCGTGAAATAGGTAATAGTCGTCGACTCATCAAGTGAGTCGCCCTGCCAATCTAGAACCACAAAGGTAATAGCCATGATTGCCACAGACAATAGAACCGACGATCCAATGAGTGAGATCTTGCGTCGATTACTTGATTGCGCGGGCGCGGCAATATCCAAGACCGCCTCGGCTTGCTGATCATCGGGATCAGATACGAGTTTGAGTTGCTCCCAAAACCTTTCGGCATAGTCGAAGGCTTTCATGTGAGCGGGGTCAGACATGACCCAGGCGTGAAAAGCGGCTCGTTTGTCATTAGCAACAATATCGTCGGCCATCAACGCTCGCCATTCGAGCGCCTCAGCGATTAGGGCTTGGTCAATGCCCGATATGTAGTCCCTGCTATCAGTCGTCATCAAGTAGCACCGAGAGAATTTCTTGGGTAGCTTTTGCAACGTGTTTGCTAACAGCTGTGCGTGAAATTCCCAGTTCTCGTGCTGCTTCGGTCTGCGTGAGCCCGTGCACCCTAATCAACAGGAACGATTTTCTGCGCTTGTAAGGCATTTCGCTGAGCAAGCCCTCAACAATTGAAATCTGCTCTTTCGATGCTAAGACGCGTTCGGGGCACAAAACGAAACCCTCTGGCTCGGATCTCTGCTCCAGGTATTCGAAATCTCGTTGTTTGGCAGTCTTTTGCGATCTCAGATCGGAAATGATGATGTTTCGGCAGATCATCCATAAGTAAGCCTTGACGCTCCGAATCGGCTCCTGAGTTTCACTGTGATTCAAGAGCTTCTCGAAAGCTCGCTGCGCCACATCTTCCGGGTCCGGCGGACCGGAGCCGAATTTTGCTCGAAGATCTGCGACAAAGCGATGAAAATGATCGCGATAGAACTCGATAACAACATCACGCGAAGAATTTTGCTTTTTGGTGTCCGCTGGCTCCAACTTGAATACTCTGGACTGGAAAGAACCTAGTCTAGCCCAACGGAAAGAGACTCGTTAGCATCATCTAGACACGGGAAAAGTGACTCGCCAAAACAAAGGAGAACTGACGGGAACGCTGCTACCTTGTCGTGGCAAAAAACAGTGTCCGTACGGGAATCAATTCGTAGTAAGGACGCAACATTTAACAGACCGCGCATAGTGTAAAAAGTCAGCGTAAGTTACTGATTTCTAGATTTAGGAAAATTGCAGTCAAGGCACCTAATTGAAGCAATGCAGGTATCGATAATCGCCCTTCTCGCTCGATTATCAGGCACCTGCCGTGTTCGAAAAGCAGGCTGCTTGATACGATGTTTTATCTCTCTTCGAGTGGCAACCTTGAAGGGGGAAGATCAGAATCACAAACAAACGCGTTTAGAGTTCTCAGGCCATAACGAACCCTTTAGAGGGTTTCACGAGAGAACAATGGAGAAATTCTCAAAATCATAAAACGGAACTAAACCAAACTCTCTGCCCTTACATGAACTTACGTGAGCTTGCTCCTTTTCCCTTGTTATACGCGTTACTAGGTCCGCCCGAGTTTTCCTTAGATCTACCGCCGTAACTTTCCATTGCGGTTTTCCAAAGCATCGATCACTTCTGCAACACGCTTCGCCTGGGTCGGCGCCGTCTTTGCGTTCGAGACGTGAAACGCGAGTGCCCGTCTTTTTCCTGCCGTAAGACTGTCCCAGACAAGCTTTGCAGATTCCAAGCGATCAATCTCGCGAGTGAGTGCCTCTGGTACGTCGACGTGTTCCTGATCCGCAATACGGAACCGAACTGATACCGTATCCTCAAGCGAAAGCGATGCGCCCTTCATAACTTCGGGTGACACAATCAAGTACCGTCTGCCATCGCCGGTTGGCATAAACGCATTGGCAATGGGGATGTCCGCTATCTCGCCATCAACTCGCAAGCGTGGATACTGATCAAACGGTAACTCACCTTCGAGAGTTGCTGGCATAAAAACGACTCGATACCAGACCTTACGAGTCTTGCCGACACCAAACTCTGAGATGACAGCATCGAACTCGTGCGTGAAGTAGCTATCCAACGGCGTCATTCACATCAATGAGCCTAGGCCGCACGTTGCTGCGCAGGTTCACCGGTATAGGTCTGATGGGGCGGCTCGCAAAACCGTTTCAAACCATCTAGGTCCTTACGGTGCATCTCCCGAGTCCATTTCACGACACCGAAAATCCGGAGCAGAACATGGAACGGCGGTGAAATGTCATTCTTGAACTCGAGGATAACTTTCGTCTGGCGCTCATCGATCGGCACTAGGTGGAACGATAGCGTAGGTACATGCGGTGGCCCCTTGCTCTCAAGTTTGAACGCTACAAGTCGCAAGGCTTCAAGCTCAGTCACCTCTTGATAACCGAACCGCCGCCCTTTCTTATCGAAGAACACGGTTTGCGCTCCGACCTCGCCATCCGCTTGTTCGACCACGCACGTCGAGTTAGTTGAACTCGGCCAAGCCGACCACTGCATCAGCGACGACTGAAAGCGAATGGCATCGTAGACCGAAGTTACGGGGGCATTGACCGTCTGAGACTCGTTGTACTCAACGACCCGAGGTGTCGTAATCAGCGCTAAGACCAGACCAACAACTAGTCCGAACAGACCCACGTATATCCACAGCATTTACTTGTCTCCATAAAGCCTTTGACAATATTGCTTGATAATCAAGTTATTTGTCAATCAAGAAATAATCAACAATAATCTGCTGATGAAAAAGAAACCTAAGTCACCACCCGCACCCTTCGATGACCACGGCTTCATCGCTGCATGTCGGGACCTACACGCGTCAATCGATGCGCTCGATGCTTATGTGGCGAGATCTGTTGGCATCTCCAGAAACGATCTTCGTTGCCTGAATCTACTGGAGCGAGATCCAATGTCGCCCTCCTCGATCGCACGAGCCCTGGAACTGACGACTGGGAGCGTGACGACTCTGCTGGACCGGCTAGAGGAACTTGGCCTAGTCGAGCGTCGGCCCGCGCCAAATGATCGTCGAAGCCTGCTTATTCACCTGACCGAGGACAGCTTCGTGAAGATTGGACCGATTTATCGCGGGTTCGCGGAAGCGTTGATTCAATTCAGCGAATCTCTGCCGAAGGGGGACAGAAAGCTCATCGTAGCCGCTTTCTCAAAAGTGGCGGATCTTTGCGAGGCACAGGTTCAGCGTTCGGCCGCTCATACATGATGATCTTGCTAAAGCCGACTTAAATTTACTTCCAGCATTCTCAAATTCGGGGTGAGCAACTACTAATGACAGCTCGCCGCCACAATCTTCTAAGGCACATTTGCCAACGCGAGCACTAAATCAATTACTTACGACAAGAATACGTTCTTGGATTTACTTCACAGGCCAACCCCGCCCGCTATTTTCTGTTGGGACAGCTGAATCTCAGTACTTCATGCAGCACAATCTCGGTCCTGCAGCTCGCCACTCCCAGCATTTGCTGGGTAGTCGGCCAATTTGTTTAGTGCTCGCGAAACGATCCGACTGTTTACTTCCACCGCTAATTGGAACCAGCCAAATCTAAGTACTCAGTGTCCGTATCGGCCAGCCGTCAACCTGAACCAGCAGAATCTCGGTACCACAAACGATCTACGTTGCTCTAGCTGAATACCCCGTGAGCAATGCTGGTCAGGACTCTGTGCACTTTCTGGCGTCCAGCTTCATCGTTCATCAACGAGTCCGGCGTTTAAATTCGCATAACGTCGTATTTGTCGCCCTTTTGACGTGTCTTTGGCGTGGCGTTATCGGCACGCCGATGGCACGCTCTTCTATCATTTGGAGGGAAAGTGGATGACACGAAATATCGATGGTGACCTGATCCGGCGTTTACGTACTGAGGCTAGCTTGTCGCAAGAGGATTTGGCGGGACTTGCAGGCATCAGTGCACGGACACTCCAGCGTCTCGAGGCTGAATCAAGTGGTTCGGCGAGCTCTTTACGGGCCGTGGCAGCAGCTCTGGATGTCAACATACACAATATCTCTACACGACCAGCTGGACATCAAGTTGGGATTCGTCTTGGATTTGCTGGAATCATCGTAGGGGTACTCGGTGCACTTGTCGGCATCGCTGCAGGCATTGGTTCTGATTCTCTGTCGGCCGGCGAGGCAGGCGCCTACATCGGGATAGTCTCGACTTTCGCGGGATTGTCGTGTGCACTGCTTGGTTGGGCCTCAAATGCCTATCCTTCTCGGTAATGACACAGACAATACGGGAGCAGCGAATAGGGTTTATTGCTTTAGTGGCGGTAGTGTTTTCCATGTTGATGGGCTGTAGTGTCAGTAGCCCCTCCGCCGATCGATCCCCTTCATGGGTTCTGGTTTTTGAAAACGATCCGAACGGTAACCCGG
>JBCCNK010000091.1:0-12245 GCA_039025875.1 Pseudomonadota bacterium | reverse complement strand
GGAAGGCTCGGAGTTTTTCTTCGAACTGACATTTCCGCTCGCCGATGGAGCAATCACGGAACCCCGACGGGTGGGGGATCTACGAGGCTATCGTGTGCTCGTGGTCGATGACAATCGGACCAATCGCACGATTCTCCATCAGCACGCCCTGGAGTGGGCGATGATCGCTGACATGTCCGCCGGTGCTCAGGATGCTCTTATCAAGTTGCGAGAAGCTGCCGCTCAGGACCGGCCCTTCGATGCCGTCCTGCTGGACTCGCAAATGCCGGGGCTCACGGGGCTTGAACTTGCCCGCTGTATCGTTGACGACGAATCCATTCCTAATCCCAGACAGATCCTGTTGAGCTCTGCAGTCAGTGATGAACTGGAAGCCCGGTCTTCCCGAGAGTTGATCGATGACCATTTATCGAAACCCGTTAGACAAAGAGACCTATTCGACAGCCTTACGAGGCTGCTGGTGGACCGTCAACCGGCGCAAACAGCCGCCGACTCCGATGAGGATCGAGGAAACAGGCGATTCGACGCGCGGGTATTGGTTGCGGAGGACAACACAGTCAATCAAGAGGTCGTTCGAAATGTGCTTCAACTTCTGGGCTGTGACCCGGTAATCGTGAGCGATGGCCAGCAGGCGGTAGACGCTTTCGAACACTCGCACTTTGACTTGATTCTTATGGATTACCACATGCCGATCCTGGATGGCACGGCGGCGACGCAGAGAATCCGTGCCCTCGATGTGCCGTCTGCGCAGGCCATCCCGATTATTGCACTCACCGCGGACGCGCAGGACGGGATAGCCGAGAAGTGCATCGAAGCCGGGATGAACGCCTACCTCACTAAACCTTTCTCCCATGAGAGGCTCGCAGTATTGCTTGAGAAGTTTATTCCGCAAGAGCTGCACATTACCGATAACCCAGATTTGCCGAGTGCCGGTACGGTGGCTTCGGAAAGCCGCACCAATCGCGGCGACGTCATCGATGACACGATTATTGATCGGCTCCGAGCGCTGGATCGGCCGGAGGCTCCCGACGTGTCGACCCGAATAATCCAGGCCTATCTCACAGATTCACCGCAGGTTCTTGGAGCAATGCTCGATGCTAAAGACAGCGACGATCGGGACGGGGTAGCAGATGCCGCTCATTCGCTGAAATCAAGCAGCGCGAACGTCGGTGCACTAGATTTTTCTGAGTTGTGTGAAGCCATTGAGATGGGTGCTGCCAGTCTTAGCCTCGCCGAACTCAATAAACGGGTCACGCAGCTGCAACAAGAATTCACAACGGTCGAGGCCGCGCTGGAGAGCAAGGTGACGCCCATACCTGTGGCGAAAGCTGCGACAAGGCAATAAGAAATGAGTACGGAAAAAATACTGGTCGCTGACGACGACGCTACCCAACGCTTACTGACCGAGCAATACCTGAAGCAGGCAGGATTTGAAGTTGTGGTCGTAAGCGATGGACAGCAGGCGCTGGACGCCTTTTACGCAATGAAACCGGATCTTCTGATCCTGGATCTTCGAATGCCGAAGATGAACGGCTACGCCGTCTGCCAGGAAATAAGAAAAACAGAAGAGGGTGAGTCGGTCCCGATAGTCATGGTGACCGGGCTGAAGGATCTCGACACTTTGGAGCGAGCTTTTGAATCTGGCGCGACGGACTTTTTTACTAAGCCGGTTATATGGGAGACCCTTCCGTTCAGGGTTCGGTACCTATTGAGAGCCGGGCGAGCGATCATCGATTCTCGGCAGAGTGAGCTGGATCTGCTCCGGGCGCAGCGGGTAGCGGGTCTCGTGCACTGGGAGCTGGACCTCAATAGTCTCAGCGCAAACTGGTCTCCGGCTACGCGGCAGGTTTTTGAGGTGGAGGCGGATACGGTCTGGCCTGATCTTCACGCCTTCCTCACCGATGTACACCCGGAGGACCGTTCTCGACTGCGAGAACAGGTCGAGCGCTTGATCAAGAATCCGAAAAACTCGGGATCGTTTCTACTCGAACACAGACTGCTTATAGGCGATGGAAAGGAACTGACCGTCGAGCAACAAGGTGAACTGGTTATTGATGACGCAACTCAATCCGTTCGGTGGCTAGGTACGATGCAGGATGTTACCGAGCGCAAACGCGCTGAAGCACGAATCCATCAGTTGGCGTACTACGATCCTCTCACCGCTCTTCCGAACCGTGAGCTGTTCCGAAGAAGAGCCGAGCAAGCCCTGCGAGCAGCCGGTAGGGCGAAAAGCAGCTTTGCTTTGGTATTTATTGATTTGGATGGTTTTAAGTACGTTAATGACTCATTGGGCCATGACGCCGGTGATGAGCTTCTTTACATGGTGTCTGATGGCCTGCAGAAGACGCTGCGTAGCTCCGACTTACTGGGCAAGTTCAGCCAGCAAGCAACCGATAACCCCTCTCTCTCGCGTTTTGGTGGTGACGAGTTCGTAGTGCTGCTCCCGGAGGTGTCCTCGAAAGATACCGTAGCGGCCATTGTCGATCGCATGCTGAACAACATCGCAGCCCCGGTGAAAACCCAGGGTCGGGAGTTCGAGGTTACTGGAAGTGCGGGAATCTCGTTCTACCCCGACGATGGCGATAGCGTCGATACTTTGCTGAAGAACGCTGACATCGCGATGTATCAGGCCAAGCAGGGAGGAAAGAACTGCTATCGCTTTTACACCCCGAAGATGGATGAGTTTGTACAACGCCGCCTTAGCATTGAGTCGCGCCTAAAGAACGCGCTTGCCAACGATGGATTGAGCCTGGCGTACCAGCCAAAAGTGGAGTTGAAAAGCGGGCTTATCGTGGGCGTAGAGGCGCTTCTACGATGGGAAGACTCTGAACTGGGTAAAGTCGCGCCTGATCAGTTCGTGCCTATAGCTGAGGAGTCGGGATTGATCGGCCCAATCGGCGAATGGGTAATTCGAACGGCCTGCACGCAAGCCAAGAGCTGGCACGCGGGGCCTGTCGGGCCGCTTCAGATAGCCGTGAATCTTTCAAGCCATCAGGTGCGATCAGACGATCTGCATGAACTGGTCGAAAACACGCTTGCTGAAACTGGGCTGGATCCGTCACTGCTGGAGTTTGAGTTGACGGAATCCATCCTGATGGACAACACAGAACGCACAGTGTCGATGCTTCAGCGACTCAAAAGACTAGGGGTGTCAATGTCGGTGGACGATTTCGGAACGGGCTACTCGTCCATGGCGTACCTGAAGCATTTTCCTATCGACACGATCAAAATAGACAAGGCGTTCGTGAACGACATCTCTGACGACAGCAGTGACGCTATCATCGTCCGCGCCATCGTAGGTCTCGCGAACGGGCTTAGCCTGAACACAGTGGCTGAGGGTGTGGAGCGTAGGGAACAACTGGAGTTTCTCCAGCGATGCGGTTGCGACCAGGTGCAGGGATTTTTCCTCTACAAACCCATGAGTGCGGAGCTCATCGAAAAACTCCTCGTCGAAACCGAGAATGCACCGCAGGTCGTACGTCGCGCTGTCGAGCTATAGCGACTAAGCCGCAACGCCTACTTCAACCAGGTGACAAGCGGTACCCAGCCACTGAGCGCAAGACTCAGCCAACTGAGGCCAAGTGAGACCGAGCTCGCGATTTCGCAGATTCGCAATGCGGCACCAGGCCGAAAACGGGTTTGCGAGCGCCTGAGTGTCTGTTGGTAGACTCCGAGCCCTAAAAGCAGCGGGCCGAGCAGGCTAAGAGTCAGCAGGGTGAGGGAGGCAGTCCCCGGGTGGCCAAGCAGCCCACTTTCGTTGATGGTTCCCAGTAGCCCGACCTGCACGAACACGACGAACAAACCGATCAGACAAGCGCCGCTCATGGCGAACCTCCCCAGAGCCGACGAGGGGTTATACGACTCAGAAGAAGTCGATGCCCGGTCAGCGGTGCCTCGATTGAGTAATGTCGTAATTATCCAGGCAAGCACAACCAACGGGAAAGTAATCACCCCACCAACCAGCGCCAAAGCGCGGCCATACACGGCAGTAGTGCTGCTTTTGCGGTAGGCCTCGCGTCTGGTAAACACGGCTTCTCCATCCGGACCGCGCACAAAGCCGGCAGTCGCCAGCGGCTGGGTTTCAGTTCTGAACAACCCGCTACCCAGGTGAATCAGTTCGTCGCTTTCGATCCAGGGTAAGACGGAGTGAACTTGCATAGAATCGATCGGGGATTCATCGCCTGAGTCCACGCCGATTCGAATTGAGCCAAAAATCTCCCATAGCCAGGCGCGCAGTGACATGTTGTGGGTAAACGGAGTCCACCAGCCCCACAGCTCGCGCTCATCTATGCCTAGCTCTGAGGTAAAGACCGGAGAGTTTGTAGGCTCCATCTGAAAAGGAGCAGGCTCCGGGGCTGGGACTGGTGTCATGTCTCTTGCCAAGTACTTGCCGATGCGTCGCATCATGGGATACCGCACGTTCTCGTCTCCACCATTGACGATCAAGGCGAACCCGCTCCTGCTAGGAACGTGATAACCGAACCAGGTACGAAATCCATCGGTTGCCCCCGTGTGCCCCTGAAACAAAACACCGTCGGCTGCGACGAATCCAAAGTTACCAAGCCCGTAACCCCCGGCACTCGCGCCCGCACGAGCGAGAGCAGTTGTTTGCGGCTGCTCCATGCGCTTAAGGAGTTTCCGATCCACCAGAGTCGGTGCGGTTTCGCCCCGCTGGCTGTAGTAGGCGATGAGTGCCAGCAAATCATGGCCGGTGGTTAGCAGCGCCCCGGAAGGCCGTATGCGCATCCGCCAGAAGCCGGCAGGCGTGACGCCGTCCGAGCCATAGCTTTGCGCACGTTGGGCGTCATCTATGCTGGACGCTCGCAGCGTACTTGAGGTCATACCGAGCGCAGGCAGAATCGTGTTTTCCAGCAGCTCGTCATAGCTGCAAGTGCAGGCTTTCTCAAGAACAGCTGCAGCGATCGTATGGCCGGGATTAGCGTAGCTATAAAAGTATCCCGGTGGCCAACGCACGCGAAACTGCCCAGCCATCAGTTCGATGTAGTCAGCCGGCGCGCTGTCGATCGCATTGTCTCCGTACTCGAAGTAGCTCGATCCATCCAGTCCAGCCGTGTGTTCAAGAAGATGTTCGAGCAGGAGCGGATGTTCTGCAGAGTAGGGGTTCATCAGCGCCCCGGGTGGCAGATTCGGTACCACGGGGTCCTGTAGACTCAATTTGCCCTCAGATACCAGATGAAGTGCCGCAAGTGACGTGAGATTTTTTGACAAAGATCCGGCCGCCAGTGGCGTATCCATGGTCATGGGTGCCGAAGTGGCGAGATCAGCGTAGCCCCAGGCCATCTCCAGTACCGATTCTCCACGTTCCAGAGCGACGACTACCGCTCCCGGAGCGCGAGCTTCTACTAGGAGCTCAATCAGGTCTTTACGTAACGATTGCAGCGCACTTCTATCGCGTTCTTGGATTCCCCGTATGTCCTCGCGAGAGGCCGAAAGTTCGGTACCGTCATTCCCACTGTCATGAGGGCTGGTAGCGGCCTGGCCATAGGTAACACTGGGACCGGACATGGCACTGGCAAGCGCCAGAGCCGTCACGCCTCGCATGCAGCGCGCCGCTTCGCGCTGGATGGTTCTGAGTTGTTGTTTCACGCACTTAAGCATAGATCTATTGCAGGCGTAGCCGGGAGCTCGCCGTCATAAAAGTGGGGCATTCCTTGGGCTCGCCTGAGGTAGCACCAGGGTGAACTTTCGACCCTTCGCGCACGGCGCAGACGCACGTTAACATGCGCGGCGAGCCGAGTGCCGGTATTTGCGCTCTCGCACGAAAGCTTAATTAAAAAAGGAAGCCCAGCCCATGAGTTCGTTGTCGCTATCGAGCATCTATCGGTATCCGATCAAGTCGGCCCGGGGGCATGAGCTTGAATCTGCGCAAGTCGACCGCTTTGGGCTCGTCGGTGATCGACGCTGGATGCTGGTTGATCGGGCGGGAAAGTTCCTGAGTCAGCGGAGCCACTCGGAGCTCGCCCTTTTAGAAGTCGTGTATTTGGAGCACGCCCTTGAGCTTCGCTACGCGGGGACGAGGATGGCTGTGCAGATCCCCGATCCCTCCGGTCCGCGAGTCCTGGCGCGTGTATGGCAGGACACGGTCGCTGCTGTGCTAGCCGATCAGGAGTGCAATGCCTGGCTTAGCGAAATGCTCAATGATGATGTTAGGCTCGTGTACTACCCCGATACGGCGCTGCGAGGCGTTGACCCAGACCGCGCACCTGTCGGGCAGCTGATTGCGTTCCCCGACGGATTTCCGTTGTTGATCATCAGTGAGGCTTCTCTCGATGGTTTGAATGCCCGCCTTAGCACACCGGTTCCGATGGATCGGTTTCGTCCCAATCTGGTCGTCGCGGGTGCGGAAGAACATGCGGAAGATGCATGGAAGAAAATTCGGATCGGTAGTGCTGAAATCACGCTGGCTGACCCTTGTTCGCGCTGCGCGATCCCTGGTATCGATCAGGCTACGGGTAAGCGCGACTCAGAAACCCTGGGTGTACTGGCTCAATATCGCAGCCGCGGTGGCATCAGCTACTTCGGCATGAACGCCTATGCGAGGCCGGGCAGTGTACTCGCGGTGGGAGATCAGGTGGAGGTGATCGCCTGAAAGTGCCTCGTTAGCTTCGAAAGGGGTTCGAAAGCGTTTCGAAGGCAGTTTGCAAGCGGCGAGGACTGCAAAGTCAGCGCCGCCTCAGCAGAGTACAACGCATTGGAGTAAAGACAGTTATCGGTGCTCCAAGGTTGTGGCGCTGGGCACCGACCATGAGCCCTAATCGCTGCCTGCGGCTTCGGTCTTCTCCTCGCCCTTATCGTCATACTGCTCGAACCAGCCAAGGATGTTTCCCACCTTGTCAATCAGTTGGCTCGGCTTTCTCGCGATAAAGTGAGAAGCGCCGGGAAGTTCCACCAGCGCCGTCGGAATCTTGCGGTAAGCAAGCGCATGATAGAGCTGCTTAGCCTGGGACGGCGGTGTACGCAGATCGCTCAAGCCAACCATAACAAGTGTTGGCGTACTCACATTGCCGACTAAAGAGATCGGTGAGAACCGCATGTAATCGTCTGGGTTTGTCCACGGGGTTCCCGGATACCGCGTGTAGTAGTACCAAAACCAGTTGTCGGCGTTAAGGGTCTTGCTGTACCAGTTCATGACTGGTTTGATCACAGCCGCCGCTCTGAAGCGATCCGTTTTGCCGATGATCCAGGCGGTCATGATGCCGCCAGCTGAACCTCCGGTAACGAACAGTCGCTGTTCATCGATAAAGCCCTGCTGAATTACCGCATCGACGCCGCTCATCGTGTCGTCGTAATCCTGCCCCGGATAGTTGTGGTAAAGCAGGTTGGCGAACTCCTCCCCGTAGCTGGTGCTGCCGCGTGCGTTCGGGAAAAACACCACGTAGCCTGCGGCCGCGTACAGTTGCATCTCGGGCGAGAAGCGCTCGCCGTAGTTGCTGATGGGGCCGCCGTGATTTTCAACCAGCAACGGGTACTTCTTTGCCGGATCAAAATCTGGGGGGAGTGTGATCCAACCCTGTACCTCGCGTTGGTCGAAACTGCTTTTCCAGCGAAGCTCGCGCGTCTCGCCAAGCCCGCGTTGGCTTAGCAAGTCGTCATTGAGCTGGGTTAGCAGTTCCAGCTTTCGATCTCGAACAAGAGCGACTTCGGCTGGAAACTCCGGTCTCGTATACGTGTACGCAATCGTCTTGTTCGAGGAGACGCTGAACGACCCGCCTGCATAGGGACGTCCAATCGAGGTCCCTCCCAGATCGGTACCGTACTCCTCCCACTCGCCGCTTAAGTTGCTGTACCCGATTCGGGTGCGGCCGTGGTCATCAAACTGAAAAAAGATACCCTGTCCGTCTGCGCTCCAACGAAATGCCTGCACGCTGCGATCCAGATCAGAAAGCAGATCGACGATCTGGCTCCCATCATTGGCCGCGAGTCGTAGCTGAGTTGGTTGAAACGCTTGTCTCTTATCGGCGAAACCCAACCACGCTAGATGTTCGCCGTCGGGAGAGAAAGCGGGCTGCGAATCGGGACCAGCACGGTCTGTCAGCGCTGTGATTTCTCCGCTAGCAAGGTCAATCCGATATAGCTCGCTATTGCGATAGTCGAACTGCCAGTTCTCTGTGCGATTACCTGAACACACCAGCGTTTCACCGTCGCGACTCCACGCTGGATTGCGATGATGGAAATTGCCATGGGTAATCTGGCGGGCACTCCCACCCTCGGCAGGTACTAGAAAGACGTGGGAGAAGGCGGGCTTCAGATAACCTCTGCCATCGGCTTCATGGTAGAGGCGGTCGGTTACGCGTGGTGCGTCAGCCCATTTTGCGCCTTCCGGCATTGCGGGTCGTTTGGCGAAGCTCGGCGCCTCGGCTGCTACGTCCATCACAAATGCGAGCATGCTGCCATCTGCACTCCAGCGCAGTTCGCGAGGCGATTTGGGCAATCGACTGACTCGCGCGCTACGACCGGTGCTCACCCAGTGGACGTAGATTTCTGCGCCGTCCGTTTCGCTGGCGGAGCGGACATAGGCGATTCGATCGCCAGTAGGCGACCAGCTCGGCTGCGATTCGTCGCCTTCAAAATCTGTGAGCTTCTGGTGCTCAGCCCCGGTTGTGTCCAGTATCCAAAGATTGCCGCGCCGTCGATCCTGCATTATGTCGAAGCCGGTACGCCGGTATACAACACTCTTGCTATCAGGAGAGATTTCGGGGCTCACGGCCCATTCGAGTTCAAACACATCCAGCATCGAGAAGCCGGGTGCTTGCGCCTCAGTCGGTGATTCGGAGTCGGCGGCATGCAGCTGCGCGATTCCCCACCCAGAAAACAAGGAAAAAAGCACCAGCACGAGTGCGGCACGAGATCGTTCTCCTAACTTGGCTTTGAGGCCGGGCGTGGAATTTTGGCTCGACCAACCCCAAAGGCGCGCCTGACGGGAAAAAGACTGATTCATTACTGGGTACTCTCTGCGTGGATCGGGGCGGTCGTTGCCAATGTGAATGATAGGTCCAGGTGATCGTTTATCTCGAGCATCTTACACGGGGTGAACAGCGTGCGTAGCCTGGTCGCTTCTCCCTAGAGCTTCCACACACCAACTTGAGCGGTGCGGGCTTTTTGTTCAGTCTCGTAGTAGGAGGGATCGCAGTTTTTCAAGGCAAGCTCCGGTGGCTGAGACTTGATCATTTCCTGCCGCGTGAGTCGCGCAAAACCATCTTCCAGCATCTTCCGATTGATATCACCCTGGCTTGTTGTGACACTCGCCAACAGTCGTCCTTGTTCATCTCGTCCCTCGGTCTCGACTGTGACAATGCGTCCCAGGATCAGCTTTGCCAGATGCCGTTTCGACGCCAGAGCAAGCGGCTCACCTCTGGTCGGTGACACGATACACCGTAGCCGCGCTCTCACGACTCCGTCCCCGGGTGCGCGTATATCCACCGTATCACCCGAGATGACACGGACAACTTTATGAGTTCCGGGCGCGGCTGGGAAGTTACCAACACGCTTGGCCCGTTCTACCACAAGGTCTTTGGCGGAACGGGAGATGGGCTCCGGCGGCTGACGAAACGTCGCCAGCAGGGTTGCGAGAGCGATGGGGACAACGAATAAAAGCAGCGCGTAAAGAAGAAGGCGCTCCTTTCTATATCCGGTAATTGATACTTTCCGGCGGTCCGGTGATCTGCTCATGCACTGCATACCCCGCGCAAGTTGGCCGTGCTGACTTCTAAGGATAATAATCGGTTTCCTGGGTTCTTTGCCGCCTTGCGCGACCAGCCTGGCAAAGCTCTGCGACAGGAAGAGAAGAACGCAGCATTTAAAGTAAAAACGGTCGCGCAGATAACGATACGATCAACCCGAGGGGCGTGTATGAGTCTGATAGACCGGCTTGGCGAAATTCTGGGCAAGGATGGCATTCTGCTGGGAGCGGACGTGCGGGCGCGGCCCAATCACAGCTGGGGGCGAGGCAGCTGCCCGGCTAGGGCGATTTTGCGGCCCCGATCCACCGATGAGCTTTCACACGCGATGGCTTTGTGTTTTGAGCATGAGCAGCCAGTGATTCCCTGGGGTGGACTCTCGGGCCTGGTAGATGGCATTTCCTGTGCGGAGAGCGACATCGCCGTATCTCTGGAACGAATGAACGTAATCGAGGCCATCGACACGACGGCGGGCACTATGCGAGTTCAGGCCGGTGCGATCGTACAGAATATTCAACAGGCGGCTGAGGACACGGGCTGGATGTTCGCCGTCGATTTTGGTGCGCGGGGTAGCGCTCAGATCGGTGGTGCAATCTCAACAAACGCTGGGGGCAACAGCGTCGTGCGCTACGGCATGATGCGCGAGCAGATTCTGGGTATAGAAGCCGTTCTGGCCGATGGTGCCGTGTGTTCCTCGCTGAATGAGATGTTAAAGAACAACGCCGGATACGACCTCAAACAGCTATTCATTGGCTCGGAGGGCACTCTGGGTATAGTCACTCGTGCCGTCCTGCGCCTTCGGCCAGCTCCTCGTTGCACACAAACCGCTTTTTTGGCGGTGAATAATTTCTCTGATCTAACGGCTCTGCTGAAATTCGTTGCCGCCGAGTTCGAAGGAAAGCTCAGCGCTTTTGAGGTGATGTGGAACAACCACTATCGGCTTCTACAGGAGATCTCGGATAAGCACCGGGAATTTCTGCCGGGTCATTACCCCTTCTACGTACTGCTTGAACTTGAGGGTGCCGACGAGACGCGCTCTCGCGCCCAGTTCCTGGATGTGCTCGAGACGGTCATAAAGCAGGAACGTGTTGCTGATGCGCTCATTGCTCAATCGCATCAACAACGCAACGAGCTATGGGCGATGCGAGACGATGTTGAGGCGATTGTGAGAGCCCTGGATCCTGTGGCCGTGTTCGACGTGAGCCTGCCTCTTCGCCACATGGAGGAGTATCTGCAAGCCGTTGAAAGACAGTTGCTAGTAGAATTACCGGAAGGAAGGCTTGTGAGCTTTGGCCATCTTGGGGACAGCAATGTTCATCTTGCTGTTGGTCCCGCTGAGAACAAGCGGCTAGTTGAGGACATTGTGTATGGCAAGCTGGCGGACTTCGACGGCTCAATCAGCGCTGAGCACGGCATCGGCCTTGAGAAGCGCCAGTTTCTGCCTCAATCTCGGTCGGATGTAGAGCTCGGTCTGATGCGCACCATAAAAAAAGCGCTTGATCCAAAAAATCTACTCAATCCCGGCAAGGTGTTCGAGTAGATTTTTTTCAAACGACCAGGTGATATCCCGTGTTGTAAACCTGGGTCTCGCGCACTGCCGCTGGCTGGTAATTACGGGGTATTCGTGGACACCCGGGGCGCCAGATTTTTTCCGGATAGGCAACAGCAAGCATCAATGGTGACTGGTGCGCCCGAGATCGTCAGGCCTGACTGAATCGACTAGGGTTTCGGCAACTTCGAGAGTCTCTGACAGGTCGCACTCGTAAAAGCGTGCTGCGGTGAAGATCGCGCCCAGAAGCAGGAAGTCGGCCGCACGATCAGGGCTGATGTGATGCACTCTGGCCGTGCGCTCGACGGTATGAACCAGCTTTCTGTACAACTCCTGGCCGATCAGCTGATCACGTTCCATTGACAGTTCGCTCATTAATTCTCCTTTAGTATCTCGATCTCAGTGCTTGATGGCAGCGCTTGCGTAGCAAGTTGCGCGATCGTAGGCCATTGCTTGGTGATAATCAGCAAACACGCTCTTTCTTCGCTCGTTAGGATCTCGGTGCCCCATACGGTACAAAACCTCGGGTATGATGGGGCGCTAAAGCTAGATGTGAAGATAAATGCTGGTTCCAGGAGTCCCGAAGGAGCCAGGGGCATACGCGGCAATAGGACTATGTTGGAGGGTTCTGACATCCACACTGCAAGAGTTTTCCACGAAGCGGTGCGCCAAGCATTCCGCCAGGCACTCCGTCTATTGAGGTTCGAGTTACCTCCCTCCTTAAAGGCGCTTCCTTTCTCACAGCGCGCTACGCTGTTCCTACTCACACTTACAGTCGCGTTTTCCGCATGGATTATTCCTGTGTCTGCGCAGCCCAACGCCGTGGCATCGTCGGTTCTGGAGCCAGATTTAGAGCCGACTGCGTCTCCACCTGCGGCGGCGATATCGATCTCTGAGGATCATCTCGAAGCATTCGTCGATGGGTTCGTACGCGCCTCCTTGCAGAGTCATCGCATCGCGGGCGCTACTGTAGCAGTCGTTACTCGCGATGATGTTTTACT
>JBCCNK010000090.1:0-12265 GCA_039025875.1 Pseudomonadota bacterium | reverse complement strand
GACGTGGAGCGCAATCTACTGTTGGTGAAAGGCGCGATTCCTGGCGCGCCTGGTGGGGATGTCATTGTGCGTCCCGCGGTCAAGGCCTGAGCGGAGGGTAGTCGGTGGATTTGAACATAGTAGCGCCGGGTAATCAGGAAGCGGGCACCTTGTCAGTGTCGGACGCTAACTTTGCTCGCGAATACAACGAAGATTTGGTGCACCAAGTTGTGACATCGTTTCTTTCGGGCGCACGCCAGGGAACACGCGCACAGAAGAATCGTTCGGCCGTCAGCGGTGGCGGAAAGAAGCCGTGGCGACAAAAGGGTACCGGGCGTGCCAGGGCTGGCACGATCCGCTCGCCGATCTGGCGCAGTGGCGGCGTGACGTTTGCGGCCAAGCCGCAGGATCACAGTGTGAAAGTTAACCGCAAGATGTATCGGGCAGCACTAAAGACGATTTTCTCTGAGCTTGCCCGGCAGGACCGGTTGGTGATTGTTGAGAGCCTTGAGGTCGAAGAGCCAAAGACAAAGCTACTGGCAGGTCATCTTGGAAGCCTCGGCGTGAGCAACGCATTGATTGTGGCCGATGAGGTGAGCGAGAACCTGTATCTGGCATCGCGAAATCTTCAGAAAATCGACGTTCGAGATGTACAGGGAATGGACCCTGTCAGTCTGGTCGCACACGACAAAGTGTTGGTCACCGTTGCGGCTGTCAAGAAAATCGAGGAGATGCTCGCATGAACCGTGAGCGAATGTTTCAGGTGCTGATTGGGCCTCACGTATCCGAGAAGGCCGCCATCGTCGCCGATGAGAACAATCAGTATGTGTTCAAGGTGGCTGTTGATGCCACCAAGCTGGAAGTTCGTCGATCTGTTGAGCAGCTGTTCAAGGTTGACGTGGAAGACGTGCAAACGCTTAAGGTAAAAGGAAAGGTAAAGCGCAATCGCTTTGGTTACAGCACCAAGCCTACCTGGAAAAAGGCGTACGTGCGGATCGCGCAGGGCCAGGACATCGACTTTACCACCACCGACTAGTTAGGTGGGCCAAGGTGGGCCAAGGTGGGCAAAGGTGAGTGTCGGTGAACGTAGGTTTATGCCGGGGCGGCCAGGCCGCCGTACTGAACATGCGAAGAGTTGGGGTTGGCGCGATCAAGCTCGAGTCTTTGGGACGAAACTGGATTGAAATCAACTGACCGCCGCGCAGCAAGCGCGCGAGAGCTGGTCAGGTAAATTGACGAGATAGGACAGATGGCCGTAGCGAAAAGTAAACCGACCTCCGCCGGGCGCCGACATCAGGTGCGCGTGGTTAATCGGGAATTACACAAGGGCGCTCCGTATGCGCCGCTGCTTGAGCCCAAGTCTCGCAGTGGTGGTCGCAACAACAAAGGCCGCATTATCACGCGTCACGTGGGTGGTGGCCATAAGCAACATTACCGGATCATCGACTTTAAGCGCACTAAAGATGGCATTCCTGCGACGGTGGAGCGTATCGAATACGATCCGAACCGAACGGCTCATATCGCTTTGCTGCTTTATAAAGATGGGGAGCGTCGCTACATCATCGCGCCCAAAGGCTTGGCCGCTGGTGATACGGTTCAGTCCGGCTCTGCGGCGCCGATCAAAGCTGGAAACAGTCTTCCACTTAGAAACATTCCGGTTGGTTCGGTTGTTCATGCGGTGGAGCTGAAGCCCGGTAAAGGTGCTCAGCTAGCACGCTCGGCCGGAGCGTCGGTGCAGCTGGCTGCTCGTGAGGGGCGCTACGCAACGATCCGATTGCGTTCCGGCGAGATGAGAAAAGTACTTTCAGACTGCCGGGCGACTCTGGGAGAAGTTTCGAATTCCGAGCACAGCCTCCGCAAGCTTGGCAAGGCTGGTGCTGCTAGATGGCGCGGCGTTCGCCCAACGGTTCGCGGTGTTGCCATGAATCCGGTGGATCACCCGCACGGTGGTGGTGAGGGTCGGACTTCGGGTGGTCGTCATCCGGTAAGTCCCTGGGGAACGCCCACCAAAGGTTACAAGACTAGAAAGAATAAGCGTACTGACGAACTCATTGTTCGCCGCCGTCGCAAGCGCTGATACGCCGAAGTAAGCCGGCCATAAGCAGGCGTAAGGGAATAGAGGATTTAAAGGTGCCACGATCGTTAAAAAAAGGTCCGTTTATTGATCTTCACTTGATGAAGAAGGTGGAGGCTGCCGTAGAGGCCAACGACCGCAGGCCAATCAAAACCTGGTCGCGTCGCTCGATGGTCTCGCCGGACATGGTTGGATTGACTATCGCCATTCACAACGGGCGGCAGCACGTGCCGGTGCTGATTACCGAGGACATGGTGGGCCATAAGCTGGGCGAATTTGCCGTGACTCGGACCTTCCGCGGCCACATCGTGGACAAGAAAGCGAAACGTTGATTCACGGGCAGAGCTTCTATTGGCGGCTGATTACAGCGGAAGACGCCATCGAAGTTAGACCTTGAGGATAGATTGGAATGGAAGTATCAGCTCGATTGAAAGGTGCGCGGATTTCAGCGCAGAAAGCGCGCCTGGTAGCGGATCAGGTTCGCGGAAAGCCTGTCGAAGACGCGCTAGCGTTACTGGATTTCAGTAACAAGAAAGCGGCGCACCTGGTTAAGAAAGTCTTGAACTCAGCGATTGCCAACGCAGAAAACAACGAAGGTGCAGATGTCGATGAGCTGAAGGTGTCGTCGATTTTTGTCGACGAGGGAATGACCATGAAGCGTATCCGGGCGCGAGCGAAAGGCCGTGCCGATCGCATTTTCAAACGAAGCTGTCATATCACAGTAAAAGTCGCCGACGACGCGAGCTAAAGGTTTAGGAGCCGACCATATGGGTCAAAAAGTTCATCCTACGGGCATTCGCCTGGGTATCGTGAAAGACCACACGTCTGTTTGGTATGCCGACACCAAGAACTATGCGAAGCAATTGGTGACGGACCTCGAAGTCCGAGCTTTCATTGAGAAGCGTCTCGATAACGCTTCGGTCAGCCGCGTTGTCATCGAGCGTCCGGCGCAGACCGCTCGCATCATTATACACACCGCTCGACCCGGCATAGTCATCGGGAAGAAGGGTGAGGATGTCGACAAGCTTCGAAAGGTACTCACGAACAAGATGGGCGTGCCCGTACATATCAACATCGAGGAGATCCGCAAGCCTGACCTGGATGCACGGCTTGTGGCCCAGAACGTTGCCCAGCAGCTCGAGCGCCGAGTCATGTTTCGACGCGCGATGAAGCGAGTGGTTCAAAACGCGATGCGCCAGGGCGCTGAGGGAATCAAGGTTCAAGTCAGCGGACGACTGGGAGGGGCCGAGATAGCTCGAACAGAGTGGTACCGAGAAGGCCGTGTGCCTCTGCATACGTTGCGTGCCGATATCGACTACGCCACTTACGAGGCGGAGACGACCTACGGCGTACTTGGCGTCAAGGTTTGGATATTTAAGGGCGAAGTCATCGGTGGCGACGACGCACAAGATAGCAAGAAGTCGGTCGCAGGCTAGGAGAAAACTAGGAAATAACGATGCTGCAACCAAAGCGTACAAAGTTCCGAAAGACCCAGAAGGGCCGCAACCGCGGGCTCGCACACCGTGGTAGCAAGGTGAGCTTCGGAGAGTATGGTCTCAAGGCGACCGGGCGGGGTCGGATAACGGCTCGCCAGATTGAAGCTGCCCGGCGTGCTATGACGCGCCATATTAAGCGCGGTGGAAAGATCTGGATTCGTATCTTTCCCGATAAGCCAATTACCACCAAGCCACTGGAAGTGCGACAGGGTAAAGGCAAGGGCAATGTCGAGTATTGGGTTGCCCAGATCCAGCCGGGCAAAATGCTCTACGAGGTACAAGGTGTTTCTGAAGATCTGGCGCGCGAAGCTTTTGCGTTAGCCGCGGCCAAAATTCCAGTATCAACCACATTTGTCAAAAGGTCGGTGATGTGATGAACGCAAAAGACCTTCGGGAAAAAAGCGACACCGAGCTCGAAAAAGAACTTCTCACCTTGCGGGAAGATCAGTTCAAGCTCCGGATTCAGAAAGCGACCGGACAGCTCGGACAGACGCACCTGCTCCGTGAAAACCAGCGAGATATTGCACGCGTCAAGACCGTGCTGAAAGAGAAGGTGGGTCAGTAGTCATGACTGGTGAAAAGCGAAAGCGGACGGCTACGGGCCGCGTTGTCAGTAACAAAATGGACAAGACCATTACGGTGCTTGTGGAGCGCAGAGTTCGCCACCCCGTGTACGGCAAGTATCTGACGCGCTCGTCTAAGTTACACGCCCACGACGCTGAGAATCAGTGCTCAATCGGTGACGTTGTGACTATTGCTGAGTCAAGGCCGATCTCCAAGAGCAAGACCTGGCGCTTGCTTGAAGTGGTCGAGCCGGTGAATGCGGTGGACTCCTTAGAGACTGCGGAAGGAAGCGCTCCATGATCCAGACACAGTCCTATTTGGAAGTTGCTGACAACAGCGGCGCGCGTCGCGTTATGTGCATAAAGGTCCTGGGCGGATCAAAGCGTCGCTATGCCCGCGTTGGGGACCTGATAAAAGTCACAGTGAAAGAGGCGATACCGCGCGGCAAGGTAAAAAAGGGTCAGGTGATGACAGCCGTTGTTGTGCGCACTAAAAAGGGTGTACGCCGGCCTGATGGCTCGCTGATCAAGTTTGACGATAACGCAGCCGTGCTTTTGAACAATCAAGATGCACCGATCGGAACTCGTATTTTCGGGCCCGTCACTCGCGAGCTGCGGGGTGAGAAGTTCATGAAAATCATCTCGCTTGCGCCCGAAGTTATCTGAGGCATCGATGTCGCTGCGCTGCTTGCAGGTGCGAGGCGGTTACATAAAAAGTAGGCAAAGAGCACGAGATAACGCGAATCACGCAGTTAGAGACGCAGCTGGAGAACGAGAGAGACGCCGATTTTAACGACGAGCTCGCCTCGATTATGGGCTCTAGTACGAGCTTGTGTACCGGAGTTTGGAGAACGGAACAATGGAAAAGATCAGACGCGATGACGAAGTAATCGTCATCGCTGGCAAGGACAAGGGCAAGCGCGGCAAAGTCCGCACGATTGTAGACGACCAACGTGTTGTCGTTGCTGGTGTGAACATGATCAAGAAGCATACAAAGCCGAACCCCCAAGCTGGTGTCCAGGGTGGAATCGTAGAGAAGGAGGCTCCGATCCAGGTGAGCAACGTCGCGATTTTCAACTCGGAGACGAGCAAGGCCGACCGCGTCGGATTTCGGTTTGAGGACGGAAAAAAGGTGCGCTTTTACAAATCAAACGGCGCGTTGCTTGAAGGATAGGTGCTGGTAGATGGCAACTCTAAAGGAAAAATACGACAGCGAGCTTGCGCCAAAGCTTAAAGAAGAGCTCGGACTCGAAAACGTGATGGAGATACCTCGCATCACTAAAATCACGCTCAACATGGGTGTCGGTGAAGCTGTTGGCGATAAAAAGGTCATGGAAAATGCGGTCTCCGATATGACCAAAATCGCCGGCCAAAAGCCAGTGGTAACCGTTGCGCGAAAATCGATCGCCGGCTTCAAAATTCGGGATGGCTGGCCCATTGGCTGCAAAGTGACGTTGCGTCGTGATCGCATGTACGAGTTTCTCGAGCGGCTGATCAGCATCGCCATTCCTCGCGTTCGAGATTTTCGCGGCATCAGCGCGCGATCGTTTGATGGTCGCGGGAACTTCGCGATGGGTGTATCGGAGCAGATTATTTTTCCGGAAATTAACTACGACGAAGTGGACTCGTTGCGCGGTATGGACATCACAATTACGACGACTGCACGAACCGACGACGAAGGTCGGGCGCTGCTACGCGCATTCAATTTTCCGCTGAAGGGATAGGAGCAGAGCACCCATGGCCAAGAAGTCAATGATTGCTCGAGAAGCAAAGCGCAGCCGTACCGTTGCTCGGTACGCCAAGAAGCGCGCTGAAATAAAAGCTGTACTGGCAAGCTCAACTGCAACAGAAGACGAAAAGTGGGCGGCGCGGGTCGATCTCCAGAAGCTGCCGCGCAACGCGAGCCCGGTTCGCCAGCAGCGCCGCTGTCAGGTTACGGGACGTCCCCACGCGGTATACCGAAAGTTCGGTCTATGCCGAAACAAACTGCGCGAGGCAGCTATGCGCGGCGATGTGCCCGGCCTTGTCAAGGCTAGCTGGTAAGACGAGCGAACGAGGAATTAAAACATCATGAGTATGCAAGACCCTATCGCTGACATGTTGACTCGAATACGAAACGCTCAGCTTGCTGGCAAAACCCAGGTCGAGATGCCCGGCTCGAAATTGAAGGCGGCGGTAGCAAAGGTGTTGGCTGACGAGGGCTATATCGGCGGTTTTGACGCGACGGTCGATGATGCGAAGCCACGACTGACCCTTGAACTTAAATACTTCGAAGGTAAGCCAGTCATCGCAGAGATCGACCGCGCTAGCAAACCTAGTCTAAGGCGCTACGCAGGAAAGGACGAACTGCCAAGCATTCGCGGTGGTCTGGGTATTGCGATCGTTTCGACTTCACGGGGGGTCATGACAGATCGCGCCGCCCGTGCAGCCGGTGTGGGTGGCGAGGTGCTCTGTACGGTTTTTTGAGCCGTTGCGGAGAGTCTACGAACACGCGTAGCGTCTGAGTCTCGGCGAATCATCCAAGCCCGAGCGAGTCGAGTTAGATAAGGAAGAAGACATGTCGAGAGTAGCGAATAATCCAGTAGCTTTGCCCAAGGGCGTTGAGCTTCGTGTGGATGGAAGCGAGGTACACGTTAAGGGTACAAAAGGGTCCCTGACGCTTGCTCTCCATAATGGTATCGATGTTAAGGCAGAGGGCGACGAGGTCCAGTTTTCTTACACGGATGAGACGGTCAAGGCCATGGCAGGCACGACCCGTGCACTTGTGAACAACATGGTAAAAGGCGTATCGGAAGGCTGGGAAAAAAAGCTGGTGTTAAACGGGGTGGGGTACCGGGCGAAGGCAAGCGGGTCTTCAGTTAATCTGACGATTGGTCTCTCGCATCCGGTTGATTATCAGCTCCCGGAAGGTTTGAGCGCAGAAACGCCGACTCAGACCGAAATCGTGATCAGGGGCGTCGATAAGCAGGCTGTTGGCGAGGCTGCGGCGAAGATTAGAAGCTTCCGGCCACCCGAGCCCTACAAGGGCAAGGGTATTCGCTATGCGGATGAATATGTGCGTCGCAAGGAAGCCAAGAAAAAGTAAGGCTTTACTCATCGCGAATTGAGGGCCTTACGAACGTTGGCTTGCCTAGCGACATATTCGAGCAACACAGCCGAGCAATGCCGAGCAATGTCGAGCAACGCCGAGCAATGTCGAGCAATAAAGCGTCGATCACTTTTACTCGCGTCAACTGACGCGTACAAGACGAAACGAAAGAACAAACAGGAAAACGGTACAGCGATATGAGCGTAAAGAACGATTCAAGGTTGCGTCGTGCGCGAAAAGCGCGGCAACGTATGCGCACGCTGGGTATCAGCCGACTAAGCGTGCATCGCACGCCAAGGCATATCTACGCACAGGTCTTCGCTCCAAGTGGTGCGACCGTTCTCGCTAGTGCCTCGACTCTGGATGGTGGTCTTCGAAGCGGCGCCACCGGAAACATTGAAGCCGCGACGGCGGTCGGAAAGCTACTCGCTGAGCGGGCAAAAGACGCCGGCGTTAGCAAGGTTGCTTTTGACCGCAGCGGTTACAAGTATCACGGTCGCGTAAGGGCGTTGGCTGACGCAGCGCGTGAAGGCGGACTGGAATTTTAGGATCAGTAGATGGCGTTCAACGATCAAAGGCAGCAAGACGGTGACCTTCAGGAAAAGCTCGTACAGGTAAATCGAGTAGCGAAGGTTGTGAAGGGCGGTCGGATTTTCGGCTTTACGGCGCTTACTGTGGTGGGTGACGGGAAAGGCCGGGTCGGCTTCGGACGTGGCAAGGCGCGCGAAGTACCAGTGGCTATCCAGAAGGCTATGGAGTCTGCCCGTCGCAATATGATCAAGGTAGATCTACAGGGCGGCACACTCCAATACCCCATCAAGGCGCGTCACGGCGCATCTAAGGTTTACATGCAGCCCGCGTCGGAAGGTACGGGGGTCATCGCCGGCGGTGCCATGCGAGCGGTACTTGAGCTTGCCGGCGTACATAATGTACTCGCTAAGTGCTACGGATCGACCAACCCGGTAAACGTTGTGCGCGCGACTTTTAAAGGGCTGCGCGATATGGCTTCACCGGAAAGCGTGGCAGCAAAACGCGGGAAGACAGTAGAAGAGATTTTTGGTTGAGTTTTGGGTAGAGGCGCGGGTCGGTGGTTTTTCGTCAGCGTCACCAAGATCGACACCTAGAAAAAGGTAAGCGGAAGTTTAAGAGATGGCCGACACAAGTAATTCAGCAAAGCTCCGGGTGACCCTGGTTAAAAGCGTGAATGGGCGTTTGCAGAGCCACAAGGCCTGCGTATCGGGTCTCGGTTTGCGCCGAATCGGTCACACGGTAGACGTTGAAGACACGCCGTCGGTGCGCGGCATGATCAACAAGGTGTGCTATCTGCTAAAAGTGGAGGAGCAGGCGTGAGCGACACTATGCGACTAAATACTCTCAGCCCGGCGTCCGGTTCGAAACGAGCGGCAAAGCGAGTCGGCCGAGGTATAGGCAGCGGCTATGGCAAAACGGCGGGTCGCGGGCACAAGGGGCAAAAAGCCCGATCCGGTGGAAAAGTCGCAGCAGGGTTCGAAGGCGGGCAAATGCCGCTCCAAAAGCGCCTGCCGAAGTATGGCTTCAGCTCTCGGATCGGCCGCACCACGGCCCAGGTTCGTCTCGGCGAGCTTGCAAAGGTCACCGGCGACGTGGTTGACCTACAGGCGCTAAAGGACGCTGACCTGATCAAAGACGATGTGTTGCGTGCCCGTGTTTTTCTGTCCGGCACTATCGATCGGAGTATGACCCTTAAAGAAATTGCGGTGAGCAAAGGCGCGCGCGATGCCATCGAAAAGGCTGGTGGCACGGTCGAATCCTAGGCGAAAGCTGAAGAACGTATACGATGGCTGACCCAACAAATCTAAGCAGCGGCAAAGCGGGACTTGGCGAGCTATTTGCCCGCCTTCGGTTCGTGTTGATGGCAATTATTGTCTACCGAATCGGAACCCACATTCCCGTTCCCGGTATCGACCCGAATCAACTCGCAGCGTTATTCAATCAAAACCAGGGGACTATCCTTGGCCTGGCGAACATGTTCTCTGGCGGTGCTCTTGAGCGGATGTCGATTCTAGCTCTCGGAATCATGCCGTACATCTCGGCTTCAATCATCATGCAATTGATGTCAGCCGTGACCCCGCAGCTTGAGCAGTTAAAGAAAGAAGGCGAAGCGGGCCGGCGTAAAATTAGCCAGTACACACGATACCTTACCGTTGCCTTGGCGATTGTGCAGGCAACCGGAATGACAGTCGGCATGGCTAACCAGGGTATGACATTCAGCTCCGGGATCCTGTTTTTCGTTATCGCTATCACTTCGCTTGTTACCGGCGCGGTATTCATGATGTGGCTAGGTGAGCAGATCACCGAAAAGGGCGTCGGTAACGGCATTTCACTGCTTATTTTTGCTGGAATTGTAGCGGGCTTGCCCGCCGCGATAGGTCAGTCGCTGGAGCAGGCTCGCCAGGGTGAAATCAACATTTTAATCTTGCTGATGATTCTGGCTCTCGCTATTGCAGTTATCTACGCGATTGTCTACATCGAACGCGGTCAACGTCGCATAACAGTGAACTACGCTAAGCGTCAGCAGGGTCGAAAGATGTACCAGGCCCAGAGTTCGCATCTGCCGCTCAAGGTAAACATGGCGGGCGTTATCCCCGCGATTTTTGCGAGCAGCATCCTGCTGTTTCCCGCATCCATCGCCCAGTGGTTTGGCTCCAGCGGCTCTGCCGACTGGCTCCAGGATCTAGCGGTAGCGATTGGGCCAGGGCAGCCGCTGAATATTTTACTGTTTACAGTATTCATCGTGTTCTTCTGCTTCTTTTACACAGCGCTTATGTTCAATCCGCAGGAAGTCGCGGACAATCTCAAGCGCTCTGGTGCGTTTGTGCCCGGGATTCGCCCCGGACAGCAGACGGCAAACTACATCGATGGTGTTCTCACGAGACTTACCGTGTTCGGGTCCGCGTACATCGCTTTGGTTTGTCTTCTGCCGCAGTTCCTAGTCGTTACCTGGAATGTACCTTTTTACCTCGGTGGCACATCGCTGCTGATCGTCGTCGTAGTCGTTATGGACTTCATGGCGCAGGTTCAAAGTCACATGATGTCTCATCAGTACGACTCAGTGATGAAGAAGGCAAACCTGAAGGGCTACGGTACGACAGGACGGTCATAGCGACAGTGGTTTTCAATCGTCTACCGGAGTTCTTATCCGAGCTGGGCCCCCGGCCTATAACCCGGTGAAAAAGAGCAGAGTGCCGAGTACCAATCGGGAGTACTCAAAGTCGTTGTAATTGTGGTGAAAAATCGTTAGAATCCGGCGCCCTTAAAATCTGCACCTTCGGTTTTTCGCTGTTTATAAATGGCTAGCTGCGAAAGATACGGAACAAAGTCTTTAACAAGTTGCAGGGTCCGGGGCGATTCGCGTTATACACACCTACTCCGGCCGCGTTGAGCGGTCAGCGATAGTTATCTGGAATTTTGGAGTTTCGAAAGCATGGCTCGTATCGCCGGCGTAAACATACCGGACAACAAGCACGCGGTTGTCTCTTTGACCTACATCTACGGCGTGGGCCGTACTCAGGCAAGAGGCCTGTGTGAGTCTTGCGGTGTGGATGAGAGCACTCGTATTGGTGAACTCAGCGAGTCCCAGCTCGATGCATTGCGCTCGAAGGTCAGCGAGATGATGGTCGAAGGCGATCTACGTCGAGAAGTGTCGATGAACATCAAACGACTCATGGATCTCGGCTGTAATCGAGGTTTGCGACACAGGCGCAATCTACCTCTGCGTGGTCAGCGCACCAAGACCAACGCGAGAACCAGAAAGGGCCCACGAAAGCCGATTAGGAAGTAGCGAACGCCAGCCTCCTTGTCTTTGCTCTGTAACTGCTGAGGAGCGCATAGCCTAATTTGACAGGAAAGAGCATTCCAGCCGGCACGTTCAAGAACATCGTATCCGGGGTGTGAGTAAGGCCGCAGTAAGACCAAAACAACGAACACTGGAATTAGTGTAGCCGCAGCTCTTAGATAGCAGCGGCGCTGATATTAACGACAGGAAACTTTCATGGCGAAGCCAGGTGCTAAAGGCACTCGAAAAAAAATTACGCGAACCATCGCTGATGGTATCGCGCATATCCACGCATCGTTTAACAACACGATCATTACCATCACCGATCGCCAGGGCAACACTCTGTCCTGGGCAACGGCGGGCGGCTCTGGCTTTCGTGGATCGCGAAAGAGCACACCATTTGCGGCACAGGTAGCTGCAGAGAGAGCCGGTGAGGCAGCCAAGGAATATGGCCTGCAAAACCTAGACGTACAGGTGAAGGGACCTGGACCGGGCCGTGAGTCTGCAGTGAGGGCACTCAACGCTTGCGGATACAAGATCAGCAACATAACAGATGTGACACCGATTCCTCACAACGGTTGTCGCCCTCCAAAGAAGCGGCGCGTTTAGGCAGCGTTATAGCTGCGAAAAAGTAGCGGGAGAGAATCGAAAGATATGGCGCGATATATTGGACCAAAGTGCAAGCTAGCTCGTCGCGAAGGCACGGATCTTTTTCTAAAGAGTGGCGTACGGTCGCTCGAATCAAAGTGCAAAGCCGAAGCAATTCCCGGACAACACGGCGCCCGTCGTGGACGTCTGTCTGACTATGGGGTTCAGCTTCGCGAGAAGCAAAAGGTACGTCGTATCTATGGCGTGCTAGAGAAGCAATTCCGAAACTACTACAAAGAGGCCGCACGTCTGCGCGGAGCGACCGGTGAGAACCTGCTTCAACTACTCGAAAGTCGCCTAGACAACGTCGTTTACCGCATCGGCTTTGGGTCGACTCGTGCTGAGGCGCGGCAGATGGTCTCCCACAAGGCCATTCTGGTAAACGGGCAGGTAGTGAATATACCGTCTTACCAGGTAAAGGCAGGAGACGTCGTTGCGTTGCGTGAGAAGGCCAAGAAACAGCTTCGAGTCCAGTCTGCCATGGCGCTGGCGGCGCAGCGTGGCGAGCCGGAATGGATCGAAGTCAACGTCGATAAGCTGGAGGCTACCTACAAGGCCGCACCGGATCGGCAAGAGCTTCCGTCAGAAATCAACGAAAACCTG